>JADGRP010000229.1 GCA_017880805.1 Burkholderiales bacterium | reverse complement strand
TCGGTGGTCATCAGCGCGTCGATGTTGGATTCGATCAGCGAGCGGGTGTAGAACTGCTGGTCGCGCAGGCGCTGATCGAGCTTTTTTTGCTCGGCTTCGACCAGCTTGCGCGCGGTGTTGTCGGTGCCAATGAGCAGATAGCCGATGATGGCGCCCTGCGCGTCGCGCAGCGCCGTGACCGACACCACCGCCGGGAACCGGCTGCCATCCTTGCGGATGTAGGTCAGCTCGTAGATGTCCTCGATCCCGCGCGAGGCCTTGAACACCAGGGCCTCGAAGCCCGGCGTGATCGAAGTTCCGAGTTCGAGGCTCAGCGCCTCGGCGCGCGCGATCAGCTCCTGCGGGTCGGATATGTCGGCCGGCGTGATCTTGTTCATGACCTCGGCGGCGGCAAAACCAAGCATCCGCTCGGCACCGACGTTGAAGATCTGAATGACACCCTTCGCATCGGTGGCGATGCTTGAGAAGTTGGCACTATTGAAGATCGCGCTCTGCAGCGCGCCAATCCGCGCTGTCTCGTCGTTTCTATTGAACAAGGTGTCTCCCCGGTAACTCCCCACTCAGCGGATCGATTGCATGGATTGAAAGTTCAGCCGCGAACAAACTTTCAACTGAGTGTGGAGCCGTCGCTGCGTATCTGGCTCCTGAACGCGGTTATCAAGGCCCGCCTGGCCGGGATCACGGCCCAAGCGCTCCTCCGAGCGCTATCCGGCGCTAGTGCATACGCGCGCCGGAGCTGAAGGTTCCACCCGGTTTTGCAATTCTTTATCGGGCTTTCCCGGACGCACCCGATCGCCAAACGTCAGGACCTGCCGATCGCGCGCCTCACGAACATCAGCCGCGGAATTTCTTCTTTTTCTTCTTCCCGAACGCCGGCTTGGCGGCGCCGGCATGTTTCGGCTTGGCGGCGTAAGCAGGCTTGTCCCGGAACGATCTCTTGGTGTCGTAACGCCTTTCCTTGTCAGATCCCGGCGCATTTTCGCGGGCTGGCTTATCGTCATAAGACTTGCCCTCGCGGGATCTGCCGCCGGGCGGTTTGCTGCTCCAGGGTTTGTCGTCTCGAGGCTTGTCCTCCCGGGGCTTGTCCTCCCAAGCCTTGTCCTGCCGAGGCTTGTCCTGCCAAGGCTTGCCGTGCGGCCTCGGCGCCCTCTCCTCACGCGGTCGATGCGGGGCAGCTTCGCGCGCGCGGGCGGGCGGCCGCTTTTCCGCTGTCGGCTGATCCTGAGGGCCCTCGGGGAGCGGCTCGATACGGATGTTGTCTTCCTTGTCGGGACGGCGGAGGTTGCCGACAAATTTGTCGGCAGCGCGCGCGGAAATCTCGAACTCGGTGGTGGTGTCCATGACGCGGATGGCGCCGATGTCTGTCTTGTCGATACCGCCGCGGCGGCAGATCATCGGCAACAGCCAGCGCGCTTCCGCGTTCTTGCGGCTGCCGATGGAGGCGCGGAACCAGACGCTGCCCTCGCCCATGCCGTGACGCGCCGACGGCTTTCTCGGCTTCGACCGCGCACCCGTAGCACGGTCATCACCGCGCGGTGCCCGGCTGTCCCGTTCCCGGCCGCGATCCTCGCGGGGCCGGCTACGGTGTTCGCCAGGATCGATGATGTCCTCGGGCGAAGGCAGCCGCGCGCGATAAAGCCGCGCCAGCGCTGCGGCGATATCCTCAGCCGACCGTTCGGCGAGCAGGGCCTGCGCCAGCATCAGGTCCTCGGGCGTGGTCTCTTCCGCGAACAACGCGTCCTTCAGCATGCGCTCCTGATCGAGTTTTCGGATTTCATCGGCCTGCGGCGCGGTGCCCCAGATCGCATCGATGCCGGCGAGATTGAACAGCACTTCCGCGCGCCGCTTGCGCGCCGGCGGCACCAGCAAAACGCTGACGCCCTTGCGGCCGGCCCGGCCGGTGCGCCCCGAACGATGCTGCATGACTTCCGGATCGTTCGGGATTTCGGCGTGGATCACGAGATCGAGGTTCGGCAAATCGATGCCGCGCGCGGCGACGTCGGTGGCGACGCAGACGCGGGCGCGTCCGTCGCGCAGTGCCTGCAGCGCGTGGGTGCGCTCGTTCTGGGTCAATTCGCCGGACAATGCGACCACGGAGAAGCCTCGCTCCGACAGCGTCGCCTGCAGATGCCGCACCGCCTCGCGGGTGTTGCAAAACACCAGCGCGCTCGGCGATTCAAAGAAGCGCAAGGTGTTGACGACCGCATGGTCGACGTCGCCGGGCGCGATCCGAATGGCGCGGTAGTCGATGTCGGCGTGACCGCCTTCGTCGCCGCCGACCTCGATGCGAAACGCCTCTCGTTGATATTCCCTGGCCAGCGCCACGATCACGCGCGGCAGCGTCGCCGAGAACAACAGCGTGCGGCGGGTTTCCGGCGTGGTCTCGAGGATGAATTCCATATCCTCGCGAAAACCGAGATCGAGCATCTCGTCGGCCTCGTCGAGGACGACGGCCTTCAGTTCCGAAATGTCGAGACGGTTGCGCCTCAAGTGATCGCACAGCCGCCCCGGCGTGCCGACCACGATGTGGGCACCGGCGGCGAGTTCGCGCTGCTCGCGGCGCGGATCCATGCCGCCGACGCAGGAAACCACGCGCGCATCGGCATGGCGATAAAGCCAGGCGAGTTCGCGATGGACCTGCAATGCAAGCTCGCGCGTCGGCGCGACGATCAAGGCCAGCGGTGCTGCCGCCCGCTCGAACCGCTCGGCATCGCCAAGCAGTTCATTGGCAATCGCGAGCCCATAGGCGACGGTTTTGCCGGAACCGGTCTGCGCCGAGACCAGGAGATCACGGCCGGAGGCCTCATCGGCGAGCACGGCGGTTTGCACCGGCGTCAGCGAATCGAAGTTGCGCTCGGCCAGGGCTCGGGCGAGCGGCGGACTTGTGGTCAGGGATGTCACGGGGATCAGACCTTCATGGGCGCATTTTGCGCCGGAAACATTGAACAACGCCTCGAACCAAACGGTCGAAGCTGCCGTCGCGGTAAGCTGCGCGGGCCACATGGCCCGACGGGATTGAATGAGATGAGCACGCTTTAGGCCATTCGCAGCGAAAGCGCCATGGAATGTTGGGGGATTGGAACGAGGGGCTGGATTGCGCGCGAGGCAGTAAAATATCCTATTGATAATATTACGATATTTCAAGGCGGCGCTATTAACCGTCATTGCGAGCGACGCTTTCTTTTCGCGGCGCGATGGATTGCTTCCGCCTTCGCCAAGGCTTCGGCGGACAAGTCGCTCCGCTCGCAATGACGGAAAAAACACAGCTTCGCATTCTCGCGACGCATTGCGCCCGAGTTGTGCTGGAATCTTTCGCCCTCGGTAGTCAGAGGGCGCAGGGAATGCCGGATGCGCGCTGCACCCG
Source organism: Burkholderiales bacterium (assembly GCA_017880805.1). GTDB lineage: Bacteria > Pseudomonadota > Gammaproteobacteria > Burkholderiales > Casimicrobiaceae > PALSA-1003. The sequence continues at coordinate 88 of JADGRP010000229.1, read as the reverse complement.
CGGTCTCATGTGCAATGGGTAGAAGAAGTGCGCACATGAGCATACAGGGCAGCGGAGAACATCCGACATCCCCTGCGCAATGGCTTTA
>JADGRP010000228.1 GCA_017880805.1 Burkholderiales bacterium | reverse complement strand
GGTTTCGAATCCCATCTGTCCATTAGTTGCCGTTGCCGCGGCGATCTTTATCGCATGCTTTCTGCCAATCCATGAGACCAGTTTTTCCGTTAGCGCGTACGCCGGGGCGCGCGTCGACTCTGACGGTGCCGCAGGCTATGCAACACGCGTTGGCTGCCTACCAGCGGGGCGAAAGGGTTGAGGCGGAGCGGCTGTGCCGCTTGCTGCTCGATGTGAAGCCGGACTATTTTGATGCGCTATTCCTGTCGGGAATTATCGCGGAACAGACAGGAAGGGCGGAGGAGGCCGTTGAATTGCTGTCACGAGCGGTGAAGCTTAATCCAAATATTGCCGATGCCCACTACAATCGCGGCGTTGCGCTGGGTGAGCTCAAGCGTCCCGCGGAGGCACTGGAAAGCTATGAGCGCGCGATTGCGCTGAAGCCCGATCACGCCGACGCCCATTACAATCGCGGCCTTCTGCTGGTTCAGCTCGACCGCACCACGCAGGCACTGGAAAGCTACGACCGCGTCATCGCGCTCAAGCCCGATTCCGCCGAAGTCTACAATAATCGCGGCATTGCGCTGAGTCGCCTCCAACGCTATGTGGAAGCGCTGGCGAGCTATGAGCGCGCTATTGCGCTAAAGCCCGATTACGCCAGGGCCTACAACAATCGAGGCGTCGCGCTGGTTGAGCTCGATCGTCCCACCGAGGCGCTGGAGAGTTACAACCGCGCCATTGCGCTGAAGCCCGACTACGCCGAGGCCCACAACAATCGTGGCATTGCGCTCGGTGAGCTCGACCGTCCTGCGGAGGCGCTGGAGAGCTACGAGCGCACCATCGCACTAGATCCCAATAACGCGGAAGCCTTCTACAACCGTGGCAATGCGCTTCGTGATTTGCACCGGCATGCTGAGGCGGTCGACAGCTACGAGCGCGCGCTTGCGCTCAAGCCAGATCACGCTTCTGCCCACTGGAACCTGGCGGACTGTCGTTTGCTTTTGGGAGACTTTGCGCGTGGCTGGCTGGAATACGAATGGCGCTGGAAACTAGAGCAGCGGAACAACGCCAGACGGGATTTCGAACAAGCTTTGTGGTTGGGTGCGCAAACGCTGGAAGGTCGCACAATACTGCTGCACAGCGAATTGGGCTTGGGCGATACCCTGCAGTTCTGTCGCTACGCGAAAGAGGTCGCCGCATTGGGTGCCAAGGTGCTGTTGGAAGTGCAACCGGCCCTGCTGCCGCTGCTTGCCGATTTGGAAGGCGTTACGCACGCAGTGGCGCGAGGCGCTGCGTTGCCCGCGTTCGATTACCATTGCCCACTGATGAGCTTACCGCTAGCGTTCAAGACCGACTCGAGGACCATCCCGGCCGACATTCCGTACCTTCGCAGCGATGCCGCGCGTGTCGCCGCCTGGCAGGAGAAACTGCCCAAGAAAAACAAGCCCCGCATAGGGGTGGTCTGGAGCGGAAGCAGGCTGCTTAAGAACGATAAACGCAGCATGGCGCTCGCGGAAATGCTGCCTCTCGTGCGCGACTGGGCCGAGTGGGTAAGCCTGCAGAAGGAGGTGCCTGAGACCGACAGCGCCCTGCTGGCATCGCGTCCTGACCTTCGCCAATTCGGCGGCGAGCTGAAGGATTTTGCCGACACAGCGGCGCTCGTTGAACTAATGGACTTGGTGGTGACGGTGGACACCAGTGTGGCACACGTAGCGGGAGCAATAGGCAAGCCGGTGTGGATATTGCTGGCGTTCAATCAACACGATTGGCGGTGGATGCTGGATCGCGAGGACAGCATGTGGTATCCGACAGCGCGCCTGTTTCGGCAATCGGCGAATGGCGATTGGGCGAGTGTCATCAGTCACGTAGGCAAGGAACTGGTGCGGCACTTCGGCGCGGGCCGCTAGAACGCTTGCTCGGACGCTAAAGCTCGAAGCCGGCCGAGGCACCAAGAAACGCCTTCAGACCCGTGGTCATGGCCGTGATCATCTCCCGCTCCGCCGGCGTGAGATGCGGATGCCAGATGTCGAAGATCAGGACCACGCGGAGCTTGTCGCTGTCGTTCCAGGCTTCGTGCTCGATGGTGTCGTCGAACACCCACGCCTTGCCCGGAACCCATTGCCGGATATCGTTGCCGACGCGGAACCGACAAGCTTCCGGGATGATCAGGGCGAGATGCGTGACGAGACGGGCATTGGTCACACCGTTGTGCGGCGGAATGCGGGTCTTGGGCTTGAGCAGCGAAAACATCGCGGCGGGCGTGCGCCCGGGCTGATCCGGCTTGGGCGCGCCCTCCAGGGCGTTCATGGTCTTCGGACACTTGTTGGCATTTTCCTCGACCCGCTCGCCCATCTTGTAGAGATGGAACGCGCTCCAACGCGGCGAATTATTCAGCTCCGCGAACTGGTTGTGCGGCACGTCCTGCGGATACGAGATATAAGGCGTGAATCCCTCCTCCCCGCTGAGGACGGCGATAAATTCGTCGCGGATCTCGTTCGCCGCCTCCTCGATCGGGTCGAGCCAGGGAAAATCGGCGCGGTCGAAGAACTCGATCGGTGCGAGACGGGGGAAATGGTAAACCTCCGAACGCGAATCGTATCTTTTCTTTTTTCCCACCATGATATCGACCGAATCGCGAAACCTGCCCAGGGGCTCGTGGGTGAACTGCTTGTAATACGGGTCGAGATATTGGGCGAGGAAGCTCGAACAATCCTGGTTGTATTTCTCTCTGTACGCCAACGCATGCGAGACCGCGGGTCTCAAGTCGGGGTGCAGCCGCTCGAGCGGCGGCGAGACAGATGCCGCCGCGCCGTAGGCGCGGGCCGCCTCATGGGTCTTCCCCAGGCGCTCGAGCAGGTTGCCGCGCAATATCAGTGCCGGGAGATCCATGGGGTCGAGCTTGAGCGCATGTTGAATCGCGTTTTCTTCACCGGGCTCGTCGCGCAGGTTCCGGCAGGCCAGGGCAAGATTGATCCATTGCCGGGGGTCGGAGCCATCGGCGTCGACGAGGCGCTGGTATGCCACGCGGGCGGACTGCATGTCTCCCTGGCGAAACGCATGCTGTCCGAGGGCCGTCAGGGTTCGTCCATGGCTCGAATCAATTTGAAGGATTCGACCCCAAAGCCTGTTAGCCTCTTCATCCCGCCCCGTACGCACGGCGCGTACGGCTTCGGCTTCGAGGGCGTTAATTTCCTGGAGGCGTGGGTCGGGCGGATTCATTGCGTCTTCCGGTCCCGGAAGGGCCGGGATTGGCTCGAGGACTAGGGGCGCGACAGGGGCGCCATCGCTTGAAAGTACCGCCCGTGCAGCGCCGAACGGAACGGCAAGCGTCTGGCCACGGTCTTAACCAAAGCGCATGATTCACGTTGAAGCGGTGTTGCAATGAAAGCGAAGGAGACAGGCATGAAGATACTACAGACGTTTTTTATTTTTTCGATTGTAGCATTCGCCGGCGCGGCTTTCGCCGCGCCACGCCCCGCGACCGGCCCGGTGACGCGCGATGATGGTCTGGTTCGGGTGCAATCCCCCAATCTGGACAAGGTTTATGTGCGCCCCGACGCGAACCTGTCAGGCTATCGCAAGGTCATGATCGATCCGGTCCAGGTCGAGTTCAGCAAGGATTGGTTGAGAAACATGAACGATCCGCGCTACGTGGCCCGGCTCCGCGACGAGGATGTTCGCCGCATCAGCGACGAGACGACGTCGAATGCGGTCAGCATCATCGCCGACGCATTCAAGGCGAGCGGCTACGAAATTGCCACGGCGCCGGGTAAGGACGTGCTCCGGGTGTCCCCGCGTGTCACCGAACTTTACGTCAATGCGCCCGACGTATTTCCTCCGGGAGAGACAAGAGCATTTGCCAGGGACGCGGGAGAGGCAACGCTCCTTCTCGAAGCGCGCGACGCGGTAAGCGGCGTCCTGCTGGCCGTCATCGTCGACCACGGCACCGCACTGGATATGTTGCACTTGACCCGAGCGACCAGCGTTTCCAACACTTTCTGGTTCGACGGCCTGTACAAGCGCTGGGCGACAAGCAGTGTCGCGGAACTTGGGGCCGTCAAGAATCGGCCACGAACTTAGTCAATACCGGTGAGCCTGGGGTGGCGGTCGCGCGACTTACGCTGCCCTAAATTCCCCACGCGGACTTCTCGCCGATGTGGTCGTCGATGGCCTCGAACATCGAGCTCACGAGCCGCCGCTCCTCTTCGGTGAGCTCCGGACGCCAGATTTCGAACAGGAGGATCACGCGCGTCCGGTCGCTGCCATTCCAGGCCTCATGCTCCATCGTGTCGTCGAAGAGCCATGCCTTGCCTTCGACCAGCGCGCGCGTGTCGTTCCCGACGCGCAAGCCGCAGGAGGCCGGGACGATCAGCGGCAGATGACAGATCAGGCGCGTATTGACGAAGCCGGTGTGCGGCGGAATGCGAACGCCCGGTCGGAGCAGGGAAAACAAGACTGCCGGCGAACGTCCCTTCACCTGCGTAAGCGGGGCTTCGGCGAGGGCTTTCATGGTGTTGGGGCAGCGCGCAGCATGATCGGGCACGACCGCACCGTCCTTCCATAGGTAGAACGCGCTCCACGCCGGATTGTTCAGCATGCCTTCCTCGTCGCTGTGGGGGCGGCGCGGATCTCCCTGGACGTAGGGCCTGAAGGCCGAATCTTCTTTGAGGACCTCGACCAGCTCGGCGCGGATATCCGCCGTGGCCGCTTCGATTTTGTCGAGCCAAGGGAAGTCGTTCCGATCGTAAAACTGGATCTGGGGAAGCTCCGGGAAAAAATAATAGCGGGGATCCTGGAAATAGATCTTCTTCTTGCCGAACACAATGTCCAGCGATTGCGTGAAGCGGCGGGAGGATCGACCGTCATGGAACCCGCTGCGGACCAGCCGATCCTTGAGGAAGTCCTCGAATTGCGCCGCATACCGATCGCACATGACCCGCGCTCGATCCACTTCATTGCGTAATTCCGGCGGCAGCTGGTCGGCCGGCGGAGCGGACTTGACCGCAGCAAGGTAGAACGCGGACGCAGCGCGTGCGTCCCCTTCCTCCGCGAGGTGGTCGGCCTTGAGGATAAGCGCGCGAAGGTTGCGTGGCTCGAGCGCCAGCGCCTTGTCGACCGCGGCTCTGGAAGCCGGGTTGTCCTTGAGACTGCGACACGCGTACGCGAGACCGAGGCAGGCTGAGGCATCCGCCTGGCCGGTCGCGACGATCCGTTCGAACGTCTCGCGCGCGGCGCGTGCGTCGCCTCTACGCAGGGCCTCTACGCCCGACCGGGCGAGCGAGGGAGTGTCCGTGGGTGGCGTATGCATGACCATTTCTCGAACTTTACCGCGAACCACGTTTTCGCGGCGAGGCAGCCCGTCGGTCTGGCGCAAGGGTCTTGTCCACGACACTGCGCGCTTGCTGGACGATCGCGACAAATTCCCGCTTTGCGAAATCCGGGCCAGCGGTAATAATCTCGTCCGTGACGTGCCCACTCGATCCCGCGCGTCACCCGCTCGGCGCGGCATCCGGCAGTCGCGTGCACAATGGGCAGCCTTCGTGTCGCAATCATTCTGTGAGCAAAGCAATGAAAAGAATTCTTCTGTTGTTTTCGATATCGAGCATGGCGTTGGCGGACGATGCCGCAGTGTTACGTTGCCGCGGCATCGCCGAAGCGCCCGCTCGTCTGGCGTGCTATGACGCACTTGTCGTGCCGACCAGCGAAGAGAAGGCCCGTCAGACCGAGGCCAATCAACGCGAGCAATTCGGGTTGGTAAAATCCGACAAGACAGCACCGGAGGCGATCGAAAGCTACATTCCGGGCCATTTCGGCGGCTGGCAACCGGGCGCGAGCATTCGCCTTGCGAATGGCCAAGTCTGGCAGGTCAACGATAACAGCAGCGGGGTACACAATATCGAGAATCCGAAAGTCAGTATCCGCCACGGAATGTTCAGCGCCTACTATCTGGAGATCGAGGGCACGAATCGCTCGCCGCGGGTCAGCCGCGTGCAATGATGCGCGCCTGTCCGGGCCCAACTGTGGTGACCTGTGCTCACCTGGCAGGAAAATATGCTAAAAGACGCCCTGGACACGGCCCGGCATCAACCGCACAAAGCCCCCAGTATCCGGGTGCTATCCATTCGACCAACCTGCCCTCTGCAACCGAGGACCCACGATGAAGAAAAGCCTGGCGTTCGTCCTGTTCGGCATTGCGATGATCGCGGCGCAGTGCGCCCGGGCCGAAGACAAGATCGCCGATGTGACCGACATGCAAGCGCTGCGCAAGGCGGTTCAATCCGACAAGAAGGCCTTCGTGGCGTCGACGCTCAAGCTGACCGATGTCGAGGCGAAGAGGTTTTGGCCGGTCTATGATGCCTACCAGCGGGATCTCGACGTGGCCAATCGGAGGCGTGTCGTTGCCATTGAAGGCTTGATCGGCTTGAACAAGCCGATGTCAGACCTGTATGCGAAGAATCTTGCGAACGAGCTGACGGCAGCCGACGAGGCGGAGATCAAGCTGCGGCGATCGCTGCAGAATCGCCTGATGAGGGGCGTGCCGACGCGGATCCTGCCGCCAAAGAAAGCCGCAAGCTACATTCAGCTCGAAGCGAAGATTCGCGCCGTTCAGGCCTACGACATCGCCGCGACGATTCCGCTGATCCATTAGCGGCGCGAGCGCCCGGCCTGATCGCCTCACATGCGCTCACATGCGTCGAGGCGGTCCAACGCGCATTGTTCAATCGCGCCGCTCCAAAAAGACGAAGGGCCGGAACGCATGGCGCCCGGCCCTTCTGCAATCGCGCGCCTGGGGGGAGCGTACGATTGCACGAAAAACGTTTTGCTTAACTGTTTTGCTTGCGCTTCGGCGGCAGGGCAGTCCGAACCTGCACTGCGGCGAACTCCGGCTCGCGGATTCCGACCACGTCGACGTGCAAGCGTTGCGGTGCGACTTCAGCCGAAGGCGACGTGACCGTGATCGTCGCCAGTGTCCGCAGCTCCCCGGCCTCGGACCGCATCTTCGCAGGCACAATCACCGCGAGACCGATCGTGATCGCGGTCATGGCGACGGAAACGATGGCGAAGGCCTTGCGGGGGCTCGAGATCTGGTAGCGGTTCATGTTCTTTCTCCTGGTTCGCTTGCGCGGTGCTCTGTCCTTGGACGCGGCGTGCAGGGAATCCGGATTCAAGATTTTTTCCGTACGCCGCGCCTCGGCTGCTGGTCTTTCGCTTCTGTCTGCTTGCATCGTAGGCACCGGCAATGACACCCTCAAGACACATGCGACGAACCGGCCAAATCAGGGGAGCGAGCGTGCCGGGCGCACGACGAAACGCGCTGCACCATCACGGAAGGCGCCCGGCGGGCGCCGTTTTCCCCGCGTTGGATCGCCTTGGGCTTGGCCCCAGAGGGAGATGCAATGGGCAATCGGCAGTCTGGCCCCACCGCGGATGCGGCGATTTCAGAGTGTTCGTCCGTTCAATTTCGATGGACTTTTTTTGACCCTATTGTGTACAATCCAACGACTTTCTGACGAAAGCTTGGCCCCGCTCTCCCGCGGGGCCAACGCGTTTTGGGGTTTGCGAGCCGTTCGCTGAAGTTCCCTACGGCACTTTGCAACGCGTTCACAGAGTCAGCCATGTTGGAGCCCATTTGCATCTGCCAATGGCACGTGCCAACCGCGTCTATCTGGTGCACCCGCAAGGTGCATCGGCAACGCGGGGCTTGGATTCCGCAGACCGGCCGGTTGGCTGCTGAAAATGCAATCCTGTGATGACGCGCCCCGAACCCGTTTTCTGACTGAATCACCAACTACCATTCGCCTGGAGACAATATGTTGAAGATGACCCGTTTGGCCGTCTCGGCCGCGGTCCTGCTCATCGCTGTGGCCTCAGCGGTCCTTCCGCAAACGGCAACAGCGCAAGCGCCGACCGCTGCGCCAGCTGCAGCGCCGGAACCGGCGGCCACGGCTCCGGTTGTCCCTCCCATTCCGGCGCTGCCGCCTGCGCAAGCTGCGGCCGGCACGCGCGCGATCGAAGTCGTCGACAACCCCTACGGCCTTGAAGCGCTGTGGAAAGGCGGCGACATCGTCGCCAAGATCACGCTGGCGATCCTGGCCATCATGTCGATGGGCAGCTGGTACATCATCATCACCAAGGTCTACGAGCAGTTCAAAATGGGCGCGCAGGCCCGCGCTGCGGACAAATCGTTCTGGAACGCGCCCTCGGTGCGTCAGGGCGCGGAAAAACTGAAGGACGGCAGTCCCTATCGGTTTATCGCCGAATCCGGACTCGAGGCGACCACCAAGCACACCGGATTGCTGGGTAACGTCGACCTCAACACCTGGATCTCGATGTCGATTCAGCGCGCAATCGATAACGTGCAGAGCAGCACCCAGGACGGCCTTGCTTTCCTTGCCACCGTCGGCTCGACCGCCCCGTTCGTGGGCCTTTTCGGTACTGTCTGGGGGATCTATCACGCGCTGACCGCGATCGGCATTGCGGGACAGGCGTCGATCGACAAGGTCGCGGGGCCGGTGGGCGAGGCGCTGATCATGACCGCGTTCGGTCTGGCGGTAGCCGTCCCGGCGGTGCTGGGCTACAACTGGCTGGTCCGCCGCAACAAGGCGGCCATGGATATGGTCCGCGGCTTTGCCGCCGATCTCCATGCCGTGCTTCTCAGCGCTCCGAAAACTCCGGCCCGGGCTTAAGTCATGGCGATGAACGTCGGCGCGTCCGGCGCCGAAGAGGACGAAATTGTTTCGACCATCAACACCACGCCGCTGGTCGACGTGATGCTGGTGCTGCTGATCATTTTTCTGATCACCATTCCGGTCGTGACGACGTCGGTTCCCGTCACTTTGCCGAAAGAGCGAAACGAGGTTCGAGAAACCAAGCCGGAGAACATCGTGATTTCGGTCGCTCTGGACGGCCGAATCTACTGGAACGATCTACTGATCACCAGCACCATCGCGCTGATCGACAGATTGAAGAAGGTCTCCGTTCTCACGCCGCAGCCCGAAGTGCAGATACGCGGCGATGGTGGCGCGAGATACGATTCCATCGGTCGGATCATCTACGCCTGCCAGCGGGCGGGGATCGCCAAAGTGGGCTTCATCACCGAGCCGCCGCCCCGCAGTTGAAATGACATCGCTGAATATTTCTTGAGGAACGCCTCATGTCAATGAATGTAGGTTCCGGCTCAGCATCGGGCGATCCCGACGTGATGATGGACATCAACACCACGCCGCTGATCGACGTAATGCTGGTGCTTCTGGTCATGCTGATCATCACCATTCCGATTCAGCTGCACTCGGTCAACCTCAACATGCCCACCGGCAATCCGCCACCGCCGCGGGTGCTGCCCGAGATCGTCAAGATCGACATCGACAGCAGCGGTGTGGTGTACTGGAACGGTCTTCCGGTGCCCGACCGGGCGACGCTCGAGGACAATCTCAAGGCCGCTGCCAGCCAGGCCGTCCAGCCCGAGCTGCATCTTCGACCGGACAAAAATTCGAAGTACGCGATCGCTGCCGGCGTGATGGCGTCGTCACAGCGGCTCGGGCTGACCAGGATCGGCATCGTCGGCAGCGAACAGTTCATCGAGGAGTAGTCCGCGGCGCGAACGCCAACGGGCGACTGGAGTCAAAACGAAATGGATTTCGCACGGCACCAGAGAGACCCGGCCAGGCACCTGATCGGGATTACGTTCGTCGTTCTCGTCCACGCAATCATCATTTATGCGTTGGTGACAGGGCTCGCGCGCAAGGCGATCGAGGTGATCAAGAAGCCGCTCACCGCCACTATCATCGAAGAGATCAAGGCGCCGCCGCCACCGCCGCCGCCGCCGCCGCCGAAGAGGATCATCGAGCCGCCGAAGACCCTCCAGCCCTACGTTCCGCCGCCCGACGTGCCGGTCACCACGCAAACCACAGAGCCGGTGATCTCAGCGGTGACCGCGACGCCACCGACCGAACCGAACGTGATTGCTCCGCCGGCGCCACCGGTCGTGGTGGTGGCGCCGCCGGCGCCCAAGCCGGCCATCCGTCGCGGCGCTGTTCCGATCGAGCGCGTCGAGCCGGTGTATCCGCGCGAGGCGATCAGGGACAACATTGCGAGCGGCAGGGTCGTGGCACGGCTGCAGGTCAATGAAAAGGGCTTGGTCACGGACGTGCAGATCATGGAATCGAATCCGCGGCGCGTGTTCGACCGCGAGGTCATACGCGCCCTGTCACAATGGAAGTTCCTGCCCGAAGGGGATCGCTATATCGCGGAGATCGAAATCAACTTCGTGCTGAACTAGCCCGCTTGACCTCCAAGAAACGAAATGGCCGCCTCGAGGCGGCCATTTCGTTATCTGCGGCAAGCGTCGCCGTAGTTCGCGTGACTCGACTAGTCCGAGCGCATCGCGTAAACCAGGGTGCTCCAGGTAGCACCGCCAAACAGCACGAACGCTACCGCGACGTCGGGCACGCCCAGGCGATGCCCGACGAGCACCGCCATCACGCCACGAAACAGCTGATCGAACAATCCCGGCAGCGAAAGCATGACCGCGCCAACGCCCAGCGCCCACAGCAAAGCCACCGCCGGACGGCGCCACGCCGGCAGCGTTGCCGGTTCGGGCAACTGCGCCATGAGGCGCTGTGTGAAGCCGTCGTCGGCGAGATAATCCGCACGATGTTCGCGGCCTGCGCCGCGGAGCATGTCCTCCAGCCAATCGTTGCCAGCGTCGATTTCGGTATGGGGGGTGGCAGATGAGGTCATGGTTCCGGAGCCCAGGCGCCAAGTCGCGCCTTCAATTTTTGCTTCGCCCGCAACACGTGGGTTTTTACGGTGCCTATAGGACATCCTAGCACTGCGGCGGCTTCCTCGTGCGACAGGTCGTTATGATAGCACTGTACGATAGCGGCCCTTTCGGCATCCGACAAAACGCTCATCGCACGCTCGAGGTCGATCGTGAGCGCTGCCTGGCGCGCGGGATGGTCCCTTTCCGCGGCGCCGGTGGGCGAGAGCGCATCCACGTCCATGTCCTCAGGCATCGGAAGCTCCTTGATCTTGCGCGCATCGCCCAGAAAGACGTTGTAGGCGATGCGATACAGCCAGGTCGAGAATCTTGCATCCTGCCGAAACGATTTCAAGTTTCGATACGCCAACAAGAACGTCTCCTGTGCCAAATCGTCCGCGAGCGCCGCGTTGCCGCCGGCAAGCTTGCGCAGCGTCGCGCGCACCGAAGACTGATGACGGCGCACCAACTCGCTGAACGCGTGGCGATCGTCGCTGACGACGACGCGGGCGATCAGCTGTCCGTCGCTGACCGGCGGTGGCGACATGACCGTCGTCTGCCGTCGCGCCCGTTCTTCGCCTACTTCTTGCCAACATCAACGCCAACGTCAGCGCCGGTTTCGCGGCGCTGCAAATGCCGGTCCTCGAACCACCACAACAGGATGTAGCCGACGCCGAGGAACATCAATACCAGCCCGACCCAGCTCGCCGAGCCGCTTTCGACCATCGAGTAGAAAACAAAGGCCAATCCGATCGCCGTCAGGATGACGCCCTTGCGCAGATCCGACCAAACGATGCGCCGGCGCGCGATGACCGCCTGCTGGTAGACGGGTGCGGCGGTGGACGCCCCCAAAGGCACCGCGGTCGATGCCGCGGCCGCCTCGGGCGTCACGCCGGACATCACCGCGTCGACGGCTTGAGCTGGCGGCATCACGCCTCTTTCGGCCAGCATGAGTACGGCTTCGTTTTGCAGCCGCGTCTTGCGCAGCTTGTACCAGATGATGCCGATGAGCAGGAATACGGGGGTCAGGAATACCGAACCCGCCACCAAAAATGCCAGGCCTATGACCCAGGGTGCGGTGCGCAAAGCATCGTTGAACGAAGCGAAATCATCGTCGCCGATCTGGATGTGGCCGCGCCTGCGCTGGGACTTCTTGCTCGGGGTTGAATCGGAATCGCTCTTTGCGTCGGCGTTGTCGGCCGTGGAGGCACCCGGGATGGTCGCCGTCGGCCCGGTGGTCGTGTCGGCGGCCGGTGGCGTGATGGTCACGCTTGGGCCGGCGGCGGCCTTGGCCGGTGACTCGACAACCGCCTTGGCCTTAACGTCCGTGGCAGCGGCCGCGCTCATGGCCGAAGCGCATCCGATCACCGTCGCGATGGCGAACAGCAGCGAGCACGATAGCGTGCCCAGGAGACCAATTCGCCGGTCGCGCGGATGGATGGCGGGGTGCATGAGTTTCTCCATGAAATATATCTTCTTGCGTCCTTAGATGTGGCGAGGGCACGACCCGGATTCACCTTATTCCGGATCAGGCTTGGGGCTCGAATGCCCATGCTATCATTGCCTTGAGCCGGCGGCCCCTGCCAATCGCGGACGCGTCCCGGCGTCCAACGCCTTCGAGCTGCCCCAACCCTTGACCACGTCGATCCCGCGATTTCTGGCCGCCATGGGTCTGACCACTATGGCCCTTGCCGCGGCGCTGGCGGCGCCTGTTGGCCATGCGGCGGACGACATGGTAACGCTCAATTTCGTCAACGCGGACATCGACGCAGTCGTCAAGGCAGTGGCCGAGATGACCGGGCGCAATTTCATCCTCGACCCGAAGGTTAAAGGGGTCGTCAACATCGTTTCCGCACGCCCGGTTCCACGCAGCCTGGTCTATCCGACGCTGCTTTCGGCGCTGCGCCTGCAGGGCTTCGCCGCCGTCGAGGGCGATGGCATCACCAAGATCGTGCCGGAAGCCGATGCCAAGCAGCAGGGCTCCGCAGTGGTCATGGGAGGGAAGGCGGGAGGCGTCGGCGCGGGCGGCGACCGGCTGGTCACCGAAGTGTTCGCGCTGAAATACGAGTCCGCCGTCCAACTGGTCAACGTGCTGCGGCCCCTGATCACGCCGAACAATGCCATCGCCGCCGTACCCACCGGTAACGCGCTGGTTATTACCGATTATGCCGAGAACCTGAAGCGCATCGAAAAGATCGTCGGGTCGCTCGACGTCCCGCCGGCAGGCGAGGCGATCATGGTGCCGATTCGCTATGCCTCGGCGCTGGACCTGGTCCAGATCATGGGACGGCTGCTGGTCGATACGCCTGGAGCCGCGGGCGCGGCTCAAGACTCGCAACAGCGGGTGACCCTGGTCGCCGATACGCGCTCGAACAGCGTTCTGGTGCGCGGCGAAAATGCGTCACGCGTTGCGCGCGCGCGCGCACTGATCGAGCAGCTCGACACGCCGGGGCGTGTCGGCGGGAATATTTTTATCATTTATCTCAGAAACGCCGACGCGGTGCGCGTCGCGCGAACGCTGCGCGCATTGTTTTCGGGCGGCAGCGACACGACCAATGAGTCCGCTCCGGCCGCGACGCTACCCGGCCTGGGCACTACGATCACCGCAGGGGCTCCAGCGTCCGCCGCTGCGCCCCTGAGTGCAACCGCGACCCCGAGCGCACCCGGATTTAGCGCCGGCGGCGCGACCATCCAGGCCGATTCCGCGAACAATGCGCTGATCGTAATGGCGCCGGAGCCGATCTACAACAACATCCGCGCGATCGTCGAAAAGCTCGATGTGCGGCGCGCGCAGATATACGTCGAAGCGCTGGTGGTCGAAGTCACCGCCGACAAGGCGGCGGAGTTCGGCATCCAGTGGAACTTGCTCGACCCCAATCGCTTGAGCAACAATCAGACCCAGATTGGGGGGGGTACGAATTTCACAACGCGCGGCAGCGGCAGCAACCTTCTCGATGCGCAGGTTAGCCTCAGCTCGGTGGGCCAGGGCCTGAATCTCGCCGTCATTCGCGGCTCCATCAACATCGGGGGCATCGCTATTACCAATCTGGCGCTGCTCGCGCGCGCACTCGAATCCGACGCCAACACCAACATTCTGTCGACACCCAATCTGCTGACGCTGGATAACGAAGAGGCAAAAATCGTCGTCGGGCAAAACGTGCCGTTCATTACCGGTCAGTACGCGGTAACCGGCTCGGCGACGACACCGACGCCGTTTCAGACCATCGAGCGCAAGGATGTCGGACTCACGCTTCGGGTCAAGCCGCAGATCACCGAGGGCGGAACCGTGCGCATGACGATCTACGAGGAGGTCTCGCGCATCCAGGATACGACCAACGCTGCCGGCATCATCACCAGCAAGCGTTCGCTCGAATCGACCGTTGCCGTCGACGACGGCCAGATCATTGTCCTCGGCGGATTGATCGAGGACAGCTTCACCGACGGATCGAGCCGCGTGCCGGTGGTCGGCGACGTTCCGGTGCTCGGCGCGCTGTTTCGTTATGACAACCGGCGCCGCGTGAAGACCAACCTCATGGTGTTTCTGAAGCCGACGGTAATTCGCACCGCCGGCGCCGGCGCCTCGCTCACGAGCGATCGCTATGATTACCTGATGGGCGAGCAGCAGCGCCTGCGGCCCGCGGAGCGGGCGTTCTGGCCCGATGCGACCGTCCCCGAATTGCCGCTATTACCGAATGCCGCACCCAATGCGCCACCGGCGGGATTCCCGTCATCGCCGGCCCCTACACCCGGGCCTGCGCCTGCGGCCAAACCGCAGTAACTTCCTTGCCGGGTATCGATAACGATGGCGATGCCTGAATCAAAGGTCGCGTCGGGCGCGGATTCCCTGGCCGTCGCCTCTCCTCGCGTATCGTATGCGTTCGCGCGCACCCACGGCGTTTTTCCGTTGCGCGACGAAGAAGACGCGGTGCTGGTGGTCGCTCGCGACGATGCATCGGTCGAGGGCATCGCCGAGCTCAAGCGGGTGCTGCAGCGGCCCCTGAAAACGCTCAGGGTCAGCGCCGAGCGCTTCGCCGCCGAGTTGGCGACCGCATACAACCAGGCATCGGCGCCCGCCGCTCAGTTCAGTGAGGATTTGTCGCGTGACGCTGACCTCGCGCGACTGCTGCAGGACATCCCCAAAGCAGAGGATCTTCTCGGGTCGACGTCCGATGCTCCGGTGATCCGGATGATCAACGCGCTCTTGCTGCAGGCGCTTCGCGAGCGCGCATCCGACATCCATTTCGAGCCCTACGAAATGCGCTCGGTCGTGCGCTTCCGCGTCGACGGTGTGCTGCGCGACATCATCGAACCGCCGCGCGCCCTGCACGCGGCTCTGGTGTCGAGACTGAAGGTGATGGCGAGCCTGGACATCGCCGAAAAGCGCCTTCCGCAGGACGGTCGGATCGCGCTCAAGCTCGGCGACAAGAGCGTCGACGTGCGCGTATCGACGCTGCCCACCGGCCCGGGAGAGCGGGTGGTGCTGCGCCTTCTCGACAAGGACTCGGCGCGGCTCGATCTGACCGCGCTGGGGATGAGCGACGACACGCTTGCGGCGATCGACCGTCTCATTCGTGAGCCGCACGGCATCGTGCTGGTTACCGGGCCCACCGGCTCCGGCAAAACGACCACGCTCTATGCCGCGATGTCGCGCCTGCCTCGCGGCGCGCTCAACGTGATGACGGTCGAAGACCCCATCGAGTTCGCGCTCGATGGGGTTGGCCAGACGCAGGTCAATCCGCGGATCGAGCTCACGTTCGCACGCTCGCTGCGCTCGATCCTGCGCCAGGATCCCGACATCATCATGATCGGCGAGATCCGGGATCTCGAAACAGCGCAGATCGCGGTGCAGGCGAGCCTTACCGGGCATCTGGTTCTTGCGACTTTGCACACCAACGACGCGGTCAGCGCCGTGACGCGCCTTGCCGACATGGGGGTCGAGCCGTACCTGCTCGCGTCGTCGGTGCGCGGCGTACTGGCGCAGCGCCTCGTACGTTGCCTGTGCGTCGAATGCAGAGAGTTGACGACGCCAACCGCAGGCGAGTCGGAGATCCTGTCGGACCTCGGTCTATCGCCGACGCAGCGTCTGTACCGCCCGCTTGGCTGTGCATCATGCCGCCAGACCGGTTACCGCGGGCGCACTGGCATTTACGAGCTGGTGCTGGTCGACGAATCCCTGCGCCGACTGATTCACGATCGCGCCGGCGAGCCGTTGCTGCGGGAGGCGTGCACGCGCGCGAACGTGCGCACGCTGCAGGCGGATGGAGCCCGATGGCTGGCGAATGGGACGACCTCGCTTGCCGAACTGCTGCGGGTGACCGGAGCAGCCTCCTGAACCTTGGCCAAGTCGCCCAAATCGCATTTGCTGGAAGAGTTGCGCGCGCAGGCCGAGTCGGTCAGCGCCAAACGCGTTCAACAACAAGAGCTCTCGCGCGAGGTCGTCGAGCGCGTTGACCGGCGCCTGCATGCGGTCTTCCAGTATTTCGACGAGGCGTGCAAGCTCCTGCAGATCATAGCGCCGGCGATCGAGCGCGAATTCACGCTACCGCAGATCATCTGCTACACCGGCATGACGTTCGATCGCGGCATGGTCATGTTTCGAAAACAACGCATGCAGCAGCACGATGTCTTCGCGCACGTCGTGATCTATTACACCTTGACGGGGCCGCCACCGCCCCCGGTTCGGGTCGCGATGCGCCGCTCGCCGGAAGTCGAACGCGCGCTGGTCGCCGCCAATATCGAATTTACCAGCGAAACCGACTCCACCGTGCGCGGCGCCGCGACCAACGCCGCCATTCACGTCGCGGCCGGGCTGCGCTGCGAAGTTCGTTTCGATCCCGATTTCGTCAACGACAGCATCATCGTCACCTTGCGCAACGTCGACCGGTTCGAGCCGGTGATACTCGACTTCGCCCCCGTCGCGCTGGACACCGAAGCGCTCGACGATCTGGTCAATCTGATGCTCGGCAAGTCGAGCCAATTTCTGCTTCGCGCGCCGTTGCGCGGCTTCGGCCGCTGACAAGGCGAAGGCTGCCGATGCCGTCATTTCGCTACGAGGCCGTCGACGCCTCCGGTCGGTCGCGACGCGGGATCGTCGACGCGGCGAGCTCTCGTGCGGCGCGCGATGTGCTGCGCACCGACGGCTTGTTTCCGACGGCAATCGAGACCTCCGCCGGCGCCATTACCACGCGCACCGAATCGACGCGGCTGTCGACTATGCTGCTGGCGCTTACGACACGGCAGATGGCGACCTTGGTCGCATCGGGAATGCCGCTCGACCAGGCGTTGACGGCGTTGGCGGAGCAGACGGACCATCCGGGCACGGCGCGATTGCTGGAAGCAATCCGCGATCAGGTCGCGGCGGGCGAGCCGCTTGCCGCCGCGATGTCGCGGTTTCCCCGAACCTTCTCCGATCTGTACCGGGGTCTGGTTGCGGTAGGCGCCGAGACGGGCCAGCTCGGCGAGGTGTTGTCCCGGCTCGCGGACTATCTCGAAGCCAGGCAGGTGCTGCGACAGAAGTTCACGCTCGCGCTCATCTATCCGGCGCTGATTACCATCATCGCGCTGGGCGTCATCACCACGCTCCTGCTCTACGTCGTGCCGCAGATCGTCGCCGTCTATCAGCAGAGCCGGCAGACACTGCCTTTTCTGACCCGGGCGCTGATCGCGAGCAGCGACTTCCTGCGTGCAACGGGATGGTACTGGCTGGGCGCGATTGCGCTGTTCGTGATCGGCGTAACGCTGCTCTTGCGCCGCGAACATTGGAGAGATCGCTGGCACACACTGCTGCTGCGCCTGCCGGTGGCCGGCAGAGTGCTTTCCGGACTGGATACGGCACGCTTCGCCAGCACGCTCTCGATTCTCACAGGCAGCGGCGCACCGCTTCTGCGCGCGCTAGATACCGCCGCCGGCGTGGTGTGGGCGCGCCCGATGCGCCGCGCGGCAGACGCCGTCGCCGCGCATGTACGGGAAGGTGTTTCGTTGGCGCGTGCACTCGCGAGTCAGCGGGTATTTCCGCCGTTGCTCGTTCATCTGGTGGCAAACGGGGAGCAGAGCGGCCAGCTGCCCGCGATGCTCGATCGCGCAGCGCGCGAGCAGGAACAGGACGTCGAGCGGCGGTTGACGTGGCTTGCCGCATTGGTGCAGCCGCTGCTGATCGTCTTCATGGGCGCGATCGTGCTCGTGCTGGTGCTGGCGGTAATGCTGCCCATCGTGTCGATGAACCAGCTCATCCGCTAGTTGTGACGCCCACCTGCACCACCGCGGTTATGCGTTTCCTTTCCTGCTCGGCCAGTGCCCACGCGACGTGCTCACGCACGAGCGGCGAAGCGTCGTCGCGCCGCGACGAGAGCGCGTCGACGATTTGCTCGCTGTAGCATGCGTTGCCGAGTCCGACGGCGAGGTTGCGCAGCCAACGCTCGAAACCGATGCGGCGAATCGCGCTGCCTTCCATGCGAAGGTTGAAGTCCGACTCGGTCCACGCGAACAGTTCGGTCAGATCAGCATCGTCCAGGCCGTGCCGCACGTCGAAGTCCGGCCCGTCGCTGGTTTGAGCGTACTTGTTCCACGGGCAAGCGAGTTGGCAGTCGTCGCATCCGTACACGCGGTTTCCGATCAGCGGGCGAAGACTCTCCGGAATGCTGCCCTTGAGCTCGATGGTCAGATACGAAATGCAGCGCCGCGCGTCGAGCTCGTACGGGGCCACGATTGCTCCCGTCGGACAGATGTCAAGGCAGGCGCGACAGCTTCCGCAATGAGCGCCGACCGCTGGTGTCACCGGCAACGGCAGATCGGTATAGATCTCGCCCAGAAAAAAGAACGAGCCCGCGTCGCGCGTCAGCAGCAGAGTATGTTTTCCGCGCCAGCCCAATCCTGCCTTGGCCGCCAGTGCAACCTCGAGCACCGGAGCGCTGTCGGTGAAGACGCGGTAGCGATATGACCGAGCTCCTGTCTCAGTTGAGGTGTCAACCGGGTTCCCGGCGGCTTCGCCGATACGATCGACCAGGCGCTGAAGCCGTTGGCGCATGACCTTGTGGTAATCGCGGCCGAGCGCATAGCGCGAGATGTACGCCTTGCGCGAATCGGCGAGCACTGCGCCTGGATCTTGCGCGCGGCGGGGCAGGTAATCGAGCCGGGCAGTGATGACGCGAATCGTGCCCGGCACCATTTCTGCCGGACGCGCCCGGCGGCTGCCGTGCCGTGCCATATAATCCATTTCGCCATGGCGACCGGCGTGGAGCCACGCGTCGAGGTGCGCTTCGTCGACGGAAAGCTCGGTGTCGGCGATGCCCAGCTCGGCGAACCCGAGCTCCTGGCCCCAGGTCACGACGTCGCGTGCAAGTTGCGAGAAGTCCAAAGTGAGTTCGCGATTGCACGGTCTGGTTTGGCCCGCGCGCTTTCAAGAAAATGATGACGATTATAGAAGAGCTTCGTATCCTCCTGCCCGATGCTGAGGCTACGGCGCACGCTGGAGCGCGCCTTGCACCCGGCCTTGCACCGGGAATGCTGGTGACGCTCTCCGGAGAGCTTGGCGCCGGAAAGACGACCCTGGTGCGGGGCATGCTTTGCCGCCTAGGGTGGGCAGGACCCGTCAAAAGTCCGACCTATACATTGCTTGAACATTATATCGTTTCGAGTTTATACTTCTATCACTTTGATTTGTATCGATTCACTGACCCCGAAGAATGGGACCGTGCGGGCTTCTGCGAATATCTGCGACCGGACACTGTATGTGTCCTGGAATGGCCGGAACGCGCCGCCGGGCGGCTGCCTGCAGGCGACATCGAGATGCGACTCGATCACGCCGATACCGGGCGGATCCTGACGCTGGGCGCGACGAGCGTTGCCGGTAGCACATGCCTCGCCGCATTTGCCGCGAACCCCTGACCGCGCGAGTTTCGATCGAGCGCCGCCGGGTCTGCCAATGGCTGCTCCTGCCGGCGGTGCCGTGGTGGATCCAGGCCGTGGATGCGACGACCATTGCATCCGCGCGGCTGTGGCCGGCTCAGGAGTACACGCGCCTGATCCTCGAGTCATCTTCCGCGGTTGCGCATCAAATGCTGCCGATGAAGAATCCGGAGCGTTTGGTGCTCGACCTCGAAGACGTCGAGCTCACCAGCGAAATCGCGCAGCTCGGGCAGCGCCTGCAACCCAGCGATCCGTATATCCAGGCGATCCGCGTCGCACGCTTCAAGCCGGGCGTGGTGCGCGTCGTGCTCGAGTTGAAAACCGAGGTCAATCCGCAATTGTTCGCGCTGCAGCCTGTCGCGGACTATGGCCATCGCGTGGTACTCGACTTGTACCCGCTAACGCCGCCCGATCCGATGATGGCGCTGCTCGATTTCGAGAAAGGTGGGACGCGCGACATTGACGTCGACTCTCCGCCGCCGGATCGATTCGGCCCCGTGGAGCGCGGCTCGTCGCCCAATTCGCCGCTTATTTCGCCTAAGTCGAAGCCAGGTCTCAAGAGGCCGATCATAGTCGCGGTCGACCCGGGCCACGGTGGCGAAGACCCGGGCGCGGTCGGTCCTCGAGGAACGTGCGAAAAGCACGTCACGTTGGCGATTGCAAAGAAACTCGTCGCCATGCTCGGCGCACAGCCAGGCATGCGCACCATGTTGACGCGTGACGACGACTACTTTGTTCCGTTGAACGTGCGCGTGCAAAAGGCGCGCCGGGTACAGGCTGACCTATTCATTTCCATTCACGCCGATGCGTTCACGACGCCTGCCGCGCGCGGCTCGTCGGTGTTCGCGCTGTCGGAGCACGGTGCCACCAGCGCTGCGGCACGATGGCTCGCGCAACGCGAAAATGAGGCCGACCTGATCGGGGGTGTCAACCTGGACAGCAAGGAGCCGTTCCTGGCGAGGACGCTGCTCGACCTGTCTCAGACCGCGCAAATCAATGACAGTCTGCGCGTCGGCCGCTCGGTGCTCGACGGCATCGGTGCGGTGAACTCGTTGCACAAGGGCAGCGTGGAACAGGCCGGGTTCGCGGTCCTGAAAGCGCCCGACATTCCCTCGATCCTGGTCGAGTCCGCGTTCATTTCCAATCCAGACGAAGAGCTGAAGCTGAAAAGCGACAGGTATCAAAAGCAGTTCGCGGAATCGATTTTTGGTGGCGTGAAGCGCTATTTCGCACAGAATCCGCCGCTGTCGCGCTCCAAGCTCTCCTAGCCGGCACTCGCCATCGTGCGTGCGATGCGGGTGTTTTTGAGTGTCGTCCCGCTTCTTGCGCGACCGTTCATGCAAGCCTGAATTCCCGCGCCATGCTGCGGCAGCAGTGCGAATTGCGTAGAATTGCGCCCCATGGTCAGTTTCTTTTTCTGGTTTCTCGGTCTGCAGGCGACGCTGTTCGGTCTCGAACTCACGCCCTGGGCGCAGTCGTGGTTCGTCGTTCCGTGGACGAACACGCTGGCAGCCATCAGTGCCGGCATCGTCAAGCTGTTCGATCCGCAGGTAGTTTCTCAGGGCAAGGTGCTGCAGAGCGCCCATAACGGCTTTGCGGTTTCGATCGAAGCGGGGTGTAACGGCGTCGAGGCAACCATTGTGCTCGTCGCGGCGATTCTCGCGTTTCCAGCGCCGTGGAAGCGCAAGCTCGTAGGGTTGGCCATCGGCGTGGTCGCGGTGCAGGGTCTCAACATCGTCCGCGTAATCAGCCTGTTCTACCTCGGCCAGTGGAATTTCAGCGTTTTCGAATGGGCCCATCTCTACGTCTGGCAGGCGCTCATCATGCTCGACGTTCTGATCGTATGGATGCTCTGGGTGCGCACCTTGCCGCGCGTCTCATCGGCGCCGCCCACGGCAGCCGCGGCAGCCAACTGAATCCGATGCGCGCTGATACTGGTTCCCTGCCGCGTTTTGTGGTGCGTGTCGTTGCCTGGTTGCCGCTGACTTTCGCGGTGTGGTACCTCGCCGCTCCGCTGCTGGCGTGGCCCGTCGCATTGCTCGCCGAGCTCGTTACCCGCAGTGCCTTCGACTGGGTCAAGGGCGTCGAGCAAACCGGGCCTTTGATTACATTCATCACGTCGCTCAAGCCTGCGGAAGCGGCGAATCCGGCCGGCGTGAAGGCGGTGCTATCAGTCGAGAGCAATGTGCTGTTGTTCTCGTTCGGATTGCCGATGCTCGCCGCGCTCATACTCGCTGCGCGCGAGCCGCATCGGGTGCGGATGCTGCTGATCGGGTACGTAGTGCTGTTGCCGTTTCAAACTTTCAGCGTAGTCGCCGACTTCCTGAAGAACGCCGCCATTCTTGCCGGGCCCGCAGTCGCTTCTCAAACCAACTTCAGCGCCTGGCAGCGTGAGGTCATCGCCTTTTGCTACCAGTTCGGGACGCTGATCCTGCCTACGGTCGCGCCGGCGATCGCATGGGTGCTGATGCATCGCCGCTTCCTCGAAAAACTTTCCGGCCGCGAAAAACGCTAAAGGGTTGGACCTTCCCTGAGTTTTCGGGCGTCGGCGATATATCCTGCAGCAACGCGCACTACCGCCGC
This sequence comes from Burkholderiales bacterium, assembly GCA_017880805.1. GTDB lineage: Bacteria > Pseudomonadota > Gammaproteobacteria > Burkholderiales > Casimicrobiaceae > PALSA-1003. The sequence continues at coordinate 10,170 of JADGRP010000228.1, read as the reverse complement.
CGCCGGTCAGCGTGTTTCGCTCTTGGCCTTGCGCTCTGTCTCGCGCTGACGCAGCAAGCGCCGCTGGACCTTCCCGGTGGTCGTCATCGGCAGCGCGTCGATGAACTCGATCTCCCTGGGATACTCGTATGGGGCGAGATGCGCCCGCACGTGGCGCTGGATCTCGTCTTCCAGCGCAGCGGACGGCACCTGTCCCGTCGCCAGCACGATGAACGCTTTCACCACATTGCCGCGCGTTTCGTCGGGACTCGGCACGACGGCGGCGTTGGCGACGGCCGGATGCTTGACCAGGCAATTTTCGATTTCCGATGGGCCGATGCGATAGCCCGCCGCCTTGAACATGTCATCGGCGCGCCCCTGATACCAGAGATAGCCGTCGTCATCGCGCTTGGCGAGGTCGCCTGTCCGGCTCCAGTCGCCTTCAAACTTCCTGGCAGTGGCTTCAGGGTTCTTGAAGTATTCGAGAAAGAACACCGGGTCCGGCACGCCGTCCGGCGCGATGCGGTGGATAGCAACTTCGCCGATGTCGCCCGGCGCGACCTCATTGCCGTCATCGGCTATGACCGCAATCCGATGACCCGGGTAGGGCAGGCCCATCGATCCGGGCTTGACCGGCCAAAGCGTGTGAGAGTTGCCGACGATGTAGTTCATCTCGGTCTGGCCGAACATTTCGTTGATGGTCACCCCGAGCGATTCCTGCGCCCATGCGAATACCGTCGTTCCGACCGCTTCGCCCGCGCTCATCATGGTGCGCAGGTCGATGTCGTAACGCTTTCGGGGTTCGGCAACGGCCTTCATCATCATCTTCAACGCCGTCGGAAACAGGAACGTGTTTCGCACCTGATATTTCTCGATCAGCGCCAATGCGCGCTCCGGGTCGAACCGGCCGCGGTAACCGAGTATGGGGAGCCCGAAATAGAGTGTTGGCAGCAGCGCGTCCATCAGTCCGCCCGTCCACGCCCAGTCCGCCGGCGACCAGAACAGATCACCTTCGTGTGGAAAACCGTCGTGCGAGTAGACAAAGCCCGGCAAATTTCCAAGCAGGCACCGGTGCGGCATCAGCGCGCCTTTCGGTGGCCCGGTGGTGCCGCTAGTGTAGACCAGGAGGGCCGGATCGTCCGCCTGCGTCGCCACGGGACAAAAATGCCGCGATGCTTTCGCCAGCAAGGCATCCCATTCCAGCAACCATGATTCGCGAGCGCCCGCGACGCCGATGGCGTGGCTGAGCAGCGGCAGCTTGTGACGGATCGGCGCCAGATTGGGCAGTGACGCGAAATCGACCAGCGCGACCTTGGCCTCGGCGTTGTGCAACCGATATTCCAGCGCGTCGGGACCGAACAGGAACGATAGGGGGACGGCGACGGCACCCATTTGATAACAGGCGAAATGCGCGATGGCCGTCTCGGGCCTTTGCGGCAGAATGATGGCGACGGCATCGCCGCGACCCACACCAAGTGCCGCGAGCGCGTTGGACAGGCGATTCGCCTGCTGTTGCAGGTCCCAGAAGGTGAGCGCCGCCGTCGCCCCCATCTCGTCTTCCCAATACATCGCGAAGCGGGAGCGATCGACAGCGTGGCGGCTGCATACCGCCGTCGCAATGTTGAACTCGGCCGGCACCTCCCAACGGTGCTGCGCGAAGACCTCTCGGTAGCGATCTGGCAGCATCAGCTAGCGGAGTCTGAGGGCTGATTCAATAATGAGCACGAAACCGCGGCGCCGGGTGTACGACTGTGCGCCATATGCAACGATCGGTACGAATCGCAACCCGTCAGCAATGAGCTGGGCGTTACAGGGCGCCACGCGCCAGCGAGACCCGTTCGTCGCGGTGCGTGTTGTCGAGCGGCTCGATCGTCGCCCAGATCCAGTCGGGCTGCTGTTCCAACAGACGGCCGAACGCAATCGCGTTGGACGCTTTGGCAACACTCATTCGCAGGCGCTTGCCCGCCTGATACTCGCCCGCCGGCACGATCAATGTCTGAATAGCGGATTCGCTCTCGCGTTTTGTCAGAGACAGGAACAGCCCGTGGAAACGCCTGCTGCTGACGGTGGGCACTTCGCCATCGACCGAATAGTCGGAGTCGCCCCGTTTCTGGTCGGCCAGCTCCACGCCGACCAGGTGGTTGGCGATGATCTGCAGTCCGATCTCCGCGCGTTCGGTGGTAAGGCGCTTCATGCGCCGCACGATGCCCAACATCCACAGCGCGTCACCGTCCGCGCGGATCGCGGTAAGGGTGCCTAGGGTCATCGAGCTGATTATGGTCATCGGCGCGACCAGACGATAGCCTGTCCGCGACACATCGCGGATCTCCCATGCTCCTCCCGGCGCCGCGTAAGTCGCGAGGCGGCGCCGAACGCTTTCGAGCGCCCGTGCACTTTCGTTGCGCATGCGTCCAAAGGTCGCGATCTCGAGCGCATCGCCAAAGCTGCGCGCGCGCGCGCCGCTGTCGACCAGCGTGCCAATCTCGTCATCGCGCAGAAATCCCGAGATCTTGGCAAAGCCGACGATTGCGTCGATGCTTCCGGTGGCGTCAGTGCGTTCGCCCCGACGCACGACCGGTCTGAATTCGGGATCGATCTGCGAAGCTAGCTTGGTCAGCAGATTGAGTTGCTCGGCACGCCGCGGCCCACGTTCCGACAAGGGGTTGTTGCGGACCTTCTGCTCGAGCATCACGACGTTTTGCATGAGCACTGCGTGCAGCGGCCGCGTATCCAGAAAAACGACCCTGCCTTCGAGCGGTTGGGGGCCACGCCGCTTGAGCCCGGTGCGGGAGCCCAGGTCGACATAAAAGCTGGTCAAGGTCGAAGCTTCGATATTGAGGCGCAATGGCGCGCACCATTCAGACAGTTGCTCGGCAACCCACTCGACGTGACGCGGTGAGAGATTGCCGGCATTCATCAGTTGCAGCAGCAGAACTCGCAAATATTCCTGCTCGATTGTGGTCAACACGCTGCCGGCAAGAACCGCGACCGGCGCCCGTTCAATTTGCGCAGTACACGCCGTCTGGAAAAGCGCGTGAAGGTCGACCCAGCGCGCGGGAATCCATTGCTCGTACCGGTAAAGGCGAATTTTTGCATCGAGACCCTGATGGATGATCTGCCGCGCGATCAATTGCGGCTGCAGCAATTGCCACCTGTTGTTTTGCGAATACTGGCTTATTTCGCGATCGAACGCCTGATAGCAAAGCAGGAATCCTTGCGTCAGGTCGAACAGCGCTTGCCACAACTGACTTTCGACGCGGGTCGAGCGATTGCCATGTTCCAGATATTGCGCGGTGAGCGATTTTCGCAAGGCCTCGGTCTGGACGTCGAGATAGAAGACCGCCTCCAGCCGCGCAGGCGTGCGGCGTGCGTCGCGCTCGGTGAGCGCGCCGAGCTCGACCAGCAGCGCGGCGTGAACCGCCAGCGGATCGCTCGCGGGAAAGGAGGCGAGCCAACGTTCCGCAGACTTTGCGTCCGCGAGCGGGTCCTTCTGAGACTTGCCGAAACCAAACATCGAAGGAGGCGCGGCCAGCCCCGGTACGATACTTGCACAGCTACTGTTGTGGTGGGCAGCTGAGCAAAGCTCGGACGAAGCTAAGTGCCGGAAGCCATTGTTCCAAAAGCAAGATGATGGGGCAAAGCGCTTCCAGGAGCAATACGCCTGAGCGCTCCACGGATCGACCTGACGCGTTACGGCGAGAAATGCCGCTCCGCGCCTAGCTGAAAACGACAGATGAATTCTTTATACTTGTGACACACAGGAGTGCAGAAGGAAAATTATGGGAATCCTAATTAAGGCACCGACTCGCCGTACCGACCCCGGGCTGCAACTTGCCATGCCCGCGGCCAACAGCGACATACGCGTTGCGCTGCACATTCGTGAAGTGGTGCGAATCACCGGTCTGCGACGTGAACAGCTTTACATGTGGCAGCGGCGCTACGGATTCCCGAACCCGGGGCGCGATGGATTCGGCGACCGCGTTTATCCCCCCGACCAGGTCGCGCGGCTAAAGGTCATCAAGCAGCTCTTGTCGGAGGGCTGGCGTGCGGGCGCGGTTGTTCCGCTGGCCGAATCGGCGCTGCAATCGATGCTGGGCATTGCCGTCGAGGATCCTCTGCCGCTGCCGTCGGAAATCGAAGCCGCGGTCAAGCTTCTGGCCGAGCACCGCGTCGGCGAGTTGCAGAACCACCTTTCGAAGCTGCTGGTAGGCCAAGGACTTCGGCGTTTTCTCGAACAAACGCTGATTCCGTTGAATGAGGCGGTGCACGAGCACGTGGTGCGCGGCGATATGCAGAACTACCAGGAGCTGCGCTTCGCGGATATCGCGCAAAGGCTTCTGCGCGACGTGACGCGGCTGGTGCGGCCCACGCGCAACGCAAGCCAGATACTCTTGGCGACCCCTCCGAACGATCCGAATCAACTCGGGCTGGCGATCCTCGAACTGCTGCTCTTCACCGAAGGCATCAACTGCCTGACGTTGGGCAGCGGCGTACCGGCGCAGGAAGTCGCGGGCGCGGCGCATGCCTACAAGGTGTGCCTCGCGATTCTGCTGTTCGACCGGGGCATTTCCGGGAAGATCGCCGGACAGGAAATTCGTTCGCTGAGGACCGCTTTGCCTGACGATATGCCGCTCGTCGTCAGCGGGCGCGCGGTCAATTTGCTGGCGAAGCCGATACCCAATGTGCGCACCGCCGCCGACTTCAGCTCGGTCATGGCGACAATGCGCGAGCTCAATGTCGTACCCGCCATTCCGGTGGAGGTGCAGCAGCGTGCCTGAAACGGTCGCGCTTCGCTGGCCTTGGCGGCTGGTTGCGCTGGTGGTCGTCGCGGCATTGAGTTAGCGGGTGTTGCGCGGTTACCAGCGGCCCGATTCCGCCGCGAACTATCGAGCGAATTTCTGATTCAGTACCCTAGTTTCCGTCGAGGAACGAATGTATTTTGCGCCGGTCGCGCTTGGTCGGACGACCCGAGATGCGCGGCGCACTTGCGGCGACGGCTTTGCGTCTCGCGATTTCTTCCTCACGCGCGGCCACGTCCTCGGGCGATTCCCGATATAACTTTGCCGCCTCGCTCGCCGGCCCGCGTTTGTCGGACACTGCGGCGACTTCCACCTTCCAGACTAGCGCATCTTTGCGTAGACTGATCCTCGCGCCTACTGTAACGGAGTGCGACGGTTTGACGCGTTGGTCGTCGACGCGCGCGCGTCCGGCCTCGATCGCTTGTGCGGCGATGCTTCGAGTCTTGTAAAACCGGGCCGCCCAAAGCCATTTATCGAGCCGGACACGTGGGTCAGGCTTCTCCGGCATAGCGCTGCATCCAATCGGCGGTAGCGCTTGCGTTGGCCGTGTCCTCTGCGCGCAGCGCCGCCATAACGCGTTGCCGGTCGACCGCGCTGCGATTCTGCGACAGCTTGAGCTTGATATCCACGCGCTCGATTACCATCCGGAAGGCTACGATCGCCCCTACCATTGCCTCGAGCTGCCGCCCCTCGAGCTGCAGCCGCCAAGGCGCGGGGCGCCCCGATTCGAAGCGCTCGATCATTTCGTGCAGGATTGCGATTGTTGCCGCACGATCCACCACCAGCTCGACACGACCGTAGACGTGCACGACGGCGTAGTTCCAGGTCGGAACTGCTTTTTCTGGCTCGGCGTACCACGACGGCGACACATACTCATGGGGTCCCTGGAACAGAGCCAGCGTCGGACCATCGGCGAACTGCCGCCAATGCGGGTTGGCGCGCGCCATGTGGCCGATGAGTTCGCCGTTGGGCCGCGGCGCGGAATGAAACAGGAGTGGGAGATGGCTTATCTGCGGTTCGGGAGCGCGCGCCGTGATCAAGGCCGCGAATGGATAATCCCGGATGACGCCCTCCGTCGCCGCGGCATCGCGCGCCACGAACATCGGAGGTTGATAGACGCTCACTTCAAGGGCAGCATGTAAAGCGTCATCGGCAGCGCAGAGTTCTTGTCGAACATCGCTCCGGCCTCGATTCCGGCGGTCGCGACCGCGGTCGCGGTGCGCATGCGCTGGTACTGACTATTCATGGCTCCGAGCGCGAACTCGCGGCCGGAGCCCACCGCCCAGAACTTCGTGTACTCGAATACTTCCCGCATCGAGTAGACGCCGAAGATGCCGCTGGCGTTGGCGATCAATGCTGTTACCTGAGTCGATTCGTAAGGGTCATCCTCTTCTTCTTTCGGATTCAGGAAATGCTGCTCCTTGAGGATTGGATGCAGCTTGCGGAATGTTTCGAATATGGCGCGCTTGGTCGAGAAATCGAAATCTTCGTGCTTGGCAAGAAGGCTCTCGAAGACGAGCTGATGCGCCGCGCTTCCGCACAAGGCGATATAGGTGCCCTTGTGATGGACGATCTTGTCGTAGGTGCTGTCGAATTGCGCCGACAGCCGAGTATCGCCGAACGTGGTCAGCGAATCGGCGGCGATGGCAACTTCACTGTTCTTGCGGACGACGACCAGAGTTGTCATGGAGATTTGCGGTGCGCGAGGAAAGACGGCGCGCGGGCACTCAAAGCCAGGCTCGTGCCGGTGAAGCTGGAATTATACCGTGTGCTTCGCGTTCACGAGCGTGAACCAGGTGCCGGCAGCATGACGACTGGCGGCAAGCTCCTGGCCTTCCATGCGGCGTGCGCCCAGCGCCAGAATTCGTCCACGGACACAGGCGGCGAAGGCGGCTCGGCCTGGTCGAGAAACGTCCACGCCTCGCGCAGCACCGCAAGTGCGTCCGTGCTCAGCGCTTTCGCACCAGCCTGCTTGGACAATTTCCTGCCGCGTGCATCGAGCGCGACCGGATGATGAAGGTACGACGGTGTCGCATATCCGAGTTGCCGCTGCAGCCAGATTTGCCTCGGGGTCGATAGCAACAGGTCCGCGCCGCGCACCACGTGCGTGATGCCTTGGGAGCTGTCGTCGACGACGACAGCAAGCTGGTACGCGAAGAGTCCGTCGGCACGCTTGAGCACGAAATCGCCCACGTCGCGCGCGAGCTGCTGGCCCTGCACGCCTTGCAAGCGGTCATGAAAGCGCACGGTTTCATCTGTGACCGCAACGCGCCAGGCGCGGCCTTCGCGGCCCGCGAGTACACCGTGCCGACACGTTCCTGGATAGACGCGCTCGCCGCTCTTGCCTGGCGTTGCAAGTTCCAGCTCTTTGCGGGTGCACGCGCAGGCGAATGCCATGCGACGGCGAATCAAATCGTCCAGCGCCTCCGCGTAAAGCGCTCCGCGTTCGCTCTGTCGCACGACGGGTCCGTCCCACTCGAAGCCGTACGCCTCGAGCGTCGCAAGAATGGCATCGCTTGCGCCGGGACGGCTGCGCGTCTGGTCGACATCCTCGATGCGCACCAGCCAATTGCCTTTGAATGCAACCGCATCGCACCAGCTTGCCATCGCGGCAACCAGCGAACCGAAGTGCAGCGGGCCGCTCGGAGATGGCGCGAATCGGCCGCGGTAGCGCAGGTCGACGCTCAATTCAGGGTCTTGATGCCGCCGTGGCCTAGTTCGGCGTGGCTGCCATCGGCGATAGCAGGCGTCCAGCTCCAGTAACGCTTCATCGACCCGAGCACCGAAGTGGGATACTCGCCACGACCGAGGCTGCCGTTATACCGGCCGAGCGCGCGGTAGACATCGCCCTGCTCGATATCGAGGTAGTAGCGAAGGATCGTGCAGCCATAGCGGAGATTGGTTCGCAGCGTGAACAGATCGTGGCCGCTGTCGCCAATCTGCCGCACCCAGAACGGCATGACCTGCATGAAGCCGCGTGCGCCGGCGCCGGAGACGGCGTATTTGCGAAAGTTGCTTTCGTGGTTTATCAGGCCAAGGACGAGCTGGGGATCAAGCCCGGCGCGGGTTGCCTCGTACTGGACAGTGATCAGGAAGTCGCGGCGTGTGGGCCAGTCCGGCATTTTCGACGCGAGGCGCGACGACATGTCGGCCAGCCACGCCCACCCTTCGACGTCTGTCGCAAAGATGAGGTGCGGTGCCGGATAGTCACTGACAGAGCGATGCAACGAATTCTGAACTCTCGACGCGAGCGCTTCCTCGACCTGATTGCCAGCGCGTGCCTGCAAGGAGACGAGCACCATCAAGACCGCGCCGATGGTGCGCAAGGACCGTCGCATCGAAAGCGTCGTGTTCATCGTGTCAGCTCTGCAGCTTGGCGCGGACCAGCGCCGCGATTTCAGACATGGGGACCGCGGTGGGCGCGGTATCGCGACGCGACTGGTATTCGAACTTTCCCTCTTTCAGTCCTCGCTCGCCGATGGTGATGCGGTGCGGGATGCCGATCAATTCGAGATCGGCGAACATGACGCCCGGGCGCTCCCCGCGATCGTCGAGCAGCACGTCGATGCCGGCCGCGTTCAGTTCGTCGTGAAGACCGATCGCCGCGGTGCGCACTGCCTCATTGCGATCGAATCCGATGGGCGCGATGGCAATGGCGAAGGGCGCGAGCGGCGCCGGCCAGATAATGCCGCGCTCGTCGAAATTCTGTTCGATGGCCGCGGCTACGATGCGCGTGATGCCGATGCCGTAGCAACCCATTTCCATGCTCCGCGATTGACCGTCGGCGTCGAGGAAAGTTGCACCCATTGCCTGCGAATAATCGGTTCCAAGCGCGAAAACGTGTCCCACTTCGATGCCGCGGACGATGTCGAGGGCGCCATTTCCGTCGGGCGACGGGTCGCCGGCCACCACATTGCGGATGTCGGCCACGATGTCGGGCTCGCGACAGTCGCGGCCGAAATTGACGCCGCGCAAGTGATAGTCCGCTTCGTTGGCGCCGCAGATGAAATCGCTCATCACCGCGACCGTTCTGTCGACGATCAAGGGCATGGTGGAATCGATGCCGACCGGCCCAAGGTAGCCAGGCGAACAACCGGTGGCGGCAACGATCTCGCCGTCGCTGGCCCAGCGAAAGCCGGCAAGCCCGGGAACCTTGCCGGTTTTGACTTCGTTGAGGCTGTGGTCGCCGCGAATCAGCAGCATGTGCACCCTGCCGCCGGCATTGAGCATGATGCATTTCACCGTGCGCCCAAGCGGCAGTTGCAACAGGTGCGCAACCTGTTCACACGTCGACAGCCCGGGCGTGTCGACCTTTTGCATGAGCTCCGCAGGTGCAGCGCGATGAGCGTGCGGCGCGACCGCCTCCGCCAGTTCGACGTTTGCCGCGTAGTCGGAGTCCGCGCACCATGCGATCGCGTCCTCGCCGGATTCCGCGAGCACCTGGAACTCGTGCGAGCCGGAGCCGCCGATCTGCCCGTTGTCCGCGGCGACCGCCCGGAATCTCAAACCCAACCGGGTGAAGATTCGTGCATATGCGTCGTACATGATCTGATACGAGCGGAGCATCGCGTCCTTGTCGACGTCGAACGAGTACGCGTCCTTCATGATGAACTCACGCGAGCGCATCACGCCGAAACGTGGCCGGACTTCGTCACGAAACTTGGTCTGGATATGATAGAGATTGAGCGGAAGCTGCTTGTAGCTCTTGATCTCCTTGCGTGCAATGTCGGTGATCACCTCCTCCGATGTAGGCTGCACGATGAAGTCGCGTTGGTGGCGATCCTTGAGCCGAAGCAGTTCCGGGCCGTACTTCTCCCAGCGTCCGGACTCCTGCCAGAGCTCGGCGGGCTGCACTACCGGCATCAGCAGCTCGATCGCGCCGGCTGCGTTCATCTCCTCCCGCACGACCATCTCGACCTTGCGCAAGACGCGCAATCCCAGTGGCAGCCAAGTATAAATGCCCGCGGCGAGCCGCTTGATCATGCCGGAACGCAGCATCAAGCGATGGCTGGTGAGCTCGGCCTCCGCCGGCGCTTCCTTGAGCGTCGTCAGGAAATACTGCGATACGCGCATGAACGAATCGTCATCTGCAAAGCGCGCATTTTACGTGAAACGCTCTCGCTCCGTGGCGCGGGAGCGTGGGATCACCTTCGAAAAACTGCAATTGAGGGCGGTTCTCGGCTTTGCTGGATGTATCGTCAGCGGACGACGATCACCGGCAGCTTGGAATGCGTGAGTACTTTTTGAGTTTCGCTGCCGAGGAGGAGCGCGGACACGCCGCGGCGGCCATGCGACGCCATGACGATTGCGTCGCACTTCTGTTTTCTCGCGGCAGCCAGGATCGCGTTCCATGGCGCCGCCGCGATGGCCTGTTCCGCGGTGAATCGGATGC
>JADGRP010000033.1 GCA_017880805.1 Burkholderiales bacterium | reverse complement strand
GCCACCAGCGCCCAGCCCTTTTCGATCACTTCGGGCATCGCCTGTTCGCCGTAGTTGATCGGCGTATGGTTGGTCGACACGGCATGTCGCATGTTGGGAATCGGCTGGCTCGCGAGCGCGACGATGTAGGCGGCAAGGTCCTTGTTCTTGGACTTGGCGGACACCGCATAAGCGATCGGATGCGACAGGTTGGATGGCTTCCCGCCCTTTTTGCCGGGAGGCGCGTTCAACCAGGTCATCTTGTGGAAGTAGTCGTCCTTGCCCTTGAGGTTGAAAGCTTTCATCTGATCGGTGACCCGCCATACGCCGTGGAAGAACACGAGTGCCTGTTCGCCGGCGAAGGATGCCTGCTCGATGGCGTCCCACGACATCGACGTGTTGGCGGCCGACAGTGCCTTCTTGTCGACGCAGTACTTGACCCAGGTATAGAAATCCTTCAGCGCCGTTTTCGACGCCTGCAGTTTCGCGGCCTGTTTGTCGTAGGGCACGAGGCCGAAGCCTTCCATCAACATCTGGAAATCGGGCCCCGCGTTCGGCCGGTGAAGGATCCCGTATTTGACGACGCCCTTCTGCACGGCCTGGCCGGCGAGATCGCACAAGTCGTACGCCGTGAACTCGCCCGCATCCACCTTGGCCGGTAGTGCAGCGATCTCCTTGTCGGTCTTGCCGAGCTTGCGAAGCTTGTCGTTGTTCAAGAAATACATGCGGACTTCGGAATCTTGCGGAACGCCGTAGCGGGCGCCCTTGTAGCTCACCGCCTGCCACAAAGGCGCGATGATGTCGCCATAGAGTTCCGGGTTCTTGGCGATCTGATCTTCCAGATTCAGCGCGTAGCCGGCCTCTGCAAAGGCACCCGTCCACTCATGCGCCATGACGAAGATGTCCGGGCCCTTGTCGACGGCGAAAGCCTTCAACAGATCGAGCGCATCCTCGTCATAGCCCTTGGCGTTTGTCTCGTTGAGGTCGATCTTGACGCGTTTGTCGCTGCCGGCCGCGGCGAGCATCTTGTTGAGCGTGTCACCGGCGGCGACGAGATTGCCGGCGCGCAGGGGCCCGGAACGATCCGCGCGCGACCACGCTTTGATTACCACGTCCTCAGCCAATGCCTGCGCAGTGATGGCCCCGAACAGGACGCCGGCCAGTATTGCCGATAGTGCGTGTTTGCAGTTCATGATGATGCCTCCTGTTAAATGCGGTCGTTCGCCGCCAATTCTTCTGTCATCGTTACGGTTGCGGACATATCGACGATTCGTCGCAACATCGCGGGTAAGTTGGTGCAAATTGCGTCGGGACGAAGCGCAACCAACGCCAGCAATTCACTCTCGCGTTCTTCGTGCCAAAGTATGATGGTCAGACCGGCGTTGCGAAGTAATTTGATTGCGATCGCATCCAACAGCCGATGCGGATGCGGCGACCGGGCCTCCCAGCACGGGTGCACGCCGTCGGCGCGGTAGGCCTTGGCGAGTCGCGCCAAGTCCTCCGGCGCGACCACGCTGCCCATCATCAGCGACGTCCTGATCGCCGGCAATCGCGCCTTTACCGCGGCCAACGCTGGCCAATGGAAACCGCCGATGACGATGCGCTCACGCCAAGAGCTTGCGGCGACCCTTTCGCCGACCGGCATTGCGCAGTCGGGGTCCTTGACCTCGACTAGCAGGCCGATCTTTTTCCGGGGCGCCCAGGCAAGCAGCTCGTCGAGGTGGACCAGACCCGGCTCCATCGCCTCGATATCGGCGAACGCGCACTCCGCAACGCGTTGATCCCCGATTGCGAGATCGTGCCGAATCACCAATACGCCGTCTAAGGTACGCTGGACGTCGCACTCGATCACATCGGCTCCGTCAGCGACCGCCGCCTCGAAAGCTGCCCAGCTATTCTCCGCGTGCACCGCGCTGCTGCCGCGATGCGCGACGACTTGCGGCGTGGTCACGTCGACCTTTCCTGCGCAGTTAGACCACGCACGGTCATGCGGACGACCGGACTCGCTGGCAGAGTGACGACGGCATGCGGCGATTCCGGCGTGTCAGCACGTTTGCGTATGACCTGCATTACTTGATCGGTCAGCAGCCGGACCGGTTGCCGAAAGGTGGTGAGCTGATAGGCGCTCCAGGCGGCCTGGGGAATGTCGTCGAAGCCGATCACCGAGAGATCGTCCGGAACACGCCGGCCGCAATCTAGACGGGCGGCATCGAGAAAGCCCAGGGCAATGAGATCGGTGACGCAGAATGCACCCTCTATCGCTTCGTCGGCGAGCATCGCCAGCGCGGCCGCACGCCCAGTCGAATAGTCGGTGGGTCCTTCCTGCCACACGCAAACGGGTACGCCCGCCTCGGTTGCCCGGTCGCGGAACGCTACAAGGCGTCCCAGGAGGCTCGCAGTTCGCGCCCCGCTCGAGACGACGGCAAGCCGCCGGCATCCGGCGGCGAGAAGTCGCTCGGCGGCAGCGCGGCCGCCACCCGCATGATCGGTGAGCACGGTGTCGACGGCGAAACCCGGCATCGGCTTGTTGACGAGGATCACCGGCACGCCATTGCCCAGGCACTCCTTGACGATGCGCGAGGGCGGCGTGCCATTCATCACGACGATCGCGCAAACGCGATACTCGAGCACGCGCTCGATGAGGGCGCCCATGTCGCGCTCCGCATTCGCGGCGTTGAGCAACATGCATTGGAACCCGTCCGCGAGCAGCGCCGCCGAGAGCGTGGCGAGGCATTCGGCGTGGAATGGCTGATGGATGTCCGTGCCGACCAGGCCGACGATATTGGAGCGCGCAATGGTCAGGCTTTGCGCGAGCCGGTTGACGCGATAGCCGAGCCGTCCGGCGGCGTCGAGAATGCGCGCGCGGGCCTCGCTCGACACGCTCGCACCCGGTGTAAAGGTGCGCGAGACGGCCGAGCGTGACACTCCGGCGCGCTCCGCAACGTCAGCGGCGGTAACGAACGAACCGCGAACACGCTCCTGACCCATCGCCGACGCCCCCGACCTCGGTCTTGCACACGTGTGCAAGCAGTCTACGCGTTTTGCACACGCGTGCAAGCCGAAGCCTCTTCCAATAACGTATACAGCTGCAATAGCGATTGGGGATCGATCATCTAAGGATGGTGATCGACATGAACGGCGCAAGACTCGATACGATCGAGCAAATCCGGGAGTTTTTGGCCTGTACGGCCGATGTTACTTTCGCGACGCGTTGGGGACGCACGCGCGCCGATCCAACGTCGCGGCACGTCTTAATGCAGCTTCAGTCGCTTCTTAGGACTGGAAAATACGCGCATGCTGTCTTGCCCCGACGGGCAACTAACCGGTCGCGAACAAGCTCTCGTCCGTCTCGTCGCGACTCTCGTCGCGCTCGCGCGCAAGGTGCGACAGATAATCGGCGGTAACGTCACCAGTGACGTAATAACCGTCGAAGCACGAGGCCTCGAACTCCTTCAGACGCGGATTGGCCGAGCGCACCGCGCGCTTAAGCGCTTCGAGCTCCTGGTAGATCAGGAGATCGGCGCCGATCTCGGTCGCGATCTCGCCTTCCGTCCGGCCCGTCGCAACCAGCTCCTGCGGCGTGGGCATGTCGATGCCATAGACGTTCGGGTAGCGCACCGGCGGACTCGCCGACGCGAAGTAAACCTTGCGCGCGCCGGCCTCGCGCGCCATCTGAACGATCTCGCGGCTGGTGGTGCCGCGCACGATCGAATCGTCGACCAGCAGCACCACCTGATCCTTGAATTCCATCCCGATGGGATTCAGCTTCTGGCGCACCGATTTTCGCCGGATCGCCTGGCCGGGCATGATGAAAGTGCGGCCGATATAGCGGTTCTTGACGAAGCCCTCGCGATACTTGAGGCCGAGCGTGTTGGCGAGTTCGAGCGCCGAAGGCCGGCTCGAATCCGGTATCGGGATGACGACATCGATATCCTGCGCCTCGGGAATGCCCGCGATCTTTTTCGCCAGCTCGCCCCCCATGCGCAGCCGCGCCTCGTAGACCGACGTTCCGTCGATGACCGAATCCGGCCTCGCAAGATAGACGAACTCGAAGATGCACGGGCAAAGCCGGGGATTGTCCGCGCACTGCCGCGCATGAAAGCGGCCCGTCTGGTCGATGAATATCGCTTCGCCCGGCGTAACGTCGCGCAGCACCTGGAAGCCCAGCGGCTCGAGCGCAACGGACTCGCTTGCTATCAGGTATTCGGTGCCACCCATGGCTTCGTTGACGCCGATGATCAGCGGCCGGATGCCATAGGGATCGCGGAATGCCAGCAGACCGTAGCCGGCGATCATCGCCACGATCGCATAGGCGCCGCGGCAGCGCTTGTGAACGGCAGTCACTGCCGTAAAGATCGCGTTGGCGTCGAGCTTGGCGTGATGCGCCGCCCGCTCCAGCTCGAGCGCGAGCACGTTGAGCAGCACTTCCGAATCGGAGTTGGTGTTGACGTGGCGAAAGTCGAGCTGGAAGAGCTCCCGCTTGAGCGCCTCGCTATTGGTGAGATTGCCGTTGTGCGCGAGCGTGATGCCGAACGGCGAATTGACGTAGAACGGCTGCGATTCGAGCTCCGACGACGCGGAGCCCGCGGTGGGATAACGGCAATGGCCGATGCCGGCGTTGCCCGTAAGCTCGCGCATGTTGCGCGTACGGAAGACGTCGCGCACGTAACCCGGCGCCTTGTACATGTGAAATACCGGGCCCTCGCTGGTCACGATGCCGGCCGCGTCCTGACCCCGGTGCTGCAGCAGCAGCAGGCCGTCATACAGGAGCTGGTTAACCGGCGTATGCGTAACGGCGCCGACGATTCCACACATAAGCTTCTACCCTCAAGTCAAACTACCGCGGTCCACTCGCGTCTGAGCACCTCGGCCTGAACGCCCGGCTTTGCCGGCCGTCCAGGCTTGGCTCCGCCCGGCCCATAGTCGAGGCGCTGCGCCAATGCCTCCGGAAGCCACGGCCGCAAACTCAGCGCCGCGACCACCAGAGGCGGAGCGAACAGCGCATTCTGCCACCATTCCTGGCGCGGCAATGTCGTCAACCCTGCGAGCAATACAGCTATGACAGCAATAAGCACGCCGCGTGCCACGCCAAACACGGCGCCGAGCAAACGATCGACGAAACCGAGCCCGATCGCGCGTAGGAGTCTCGACAGCACCCAGCCAAGCAGAGCACAGATGAGGACGACGACGATGAAGATCAAGGCGAACGCGACCAGGTAACGGGTCACCGGGTTATCGCTCAGCAACGTCAGCATGTTCGACGCCGACGGGGAGAGGTGAATCGCCGCCAGCACCGCCGCGATCAACCCCACCAGCGACATGACGACGCGAATCAAACCGCGCCAGAACGCGAATACCGTCGACAAGCCGACGATGCCGATGACGATCAGATCGAATGCTGTCATCGGACGATGGGCGACATCATTTTGTCGTCACCACGCCGCGATACCCCGCCGCCTTGAGCTTGGCCATCTCCGTGTCAGCAACGTCGCGCGTCGCGTACGGGCCGACGCGCACGCGTCGCATGGCGCCCTGAGGCGCCTTCAGCGTCTCGAGATAGGCGGGAAATCCGGCGCTCTTGAGCTTGGACGCGAGGGCGGTCGCGGCCTTCGCATCTGCAAAAGCTGCCAGCTGCACGACAAACCCGCCTGCAGGTGCAGCGACAACCGGCCGCGTATCGCCCGCCCCGGCTTTGGACGCTGGCGCGGCGGGTTTCTGCGGTTCGGGATTGGCGGTAATGATGCTGGTCGCGGTTGGCCCCGCAGGGGGCGCAACTTCGGTCGGAGCGGCTTGCGTGGGCTCGACTGGCGTGCCATTCGCGACGACCCCGCCTGCCGGCTTGGCCTCGACCGGAGCATCAGGCGCGACCGCCGCCGGCTTCGCCGACGTCGCCGACGTCGCCGGCGTCGATGCGCCAGCGCTATCCGGTGTAGATCTACCGTCCGTTCCCTTGGCGGGCGAAAGTGGCGTAATGAACTTACTGTTGTCGATCGGAGGAATCTGGATCGACAGGTCGTCGCCCAGCGGTTTCGGATCGCTTTCTAGCAGCAGCGGAAGAATGACCGCGGCCGCGAGTGCCAGCACAACGGCTCCCACAAGTCGACGGCGGGCGCGTCGTTTAAGCTCTTCGACGGCGGGATCGGCAGCTTCGGGTCGTGTCAGCATGCACTCCGGTGAACTCTGTGAACCTCAGTGAGCCTCAGTGATCTTTCACGCAGCGCGGCGATCCTTCAGCGCCAAGGCCGCAGCCACCGTGAGAAACGAACCGAAGACGATAATTCTATCAGCTTCCGCGACCGCCTCGCGCACGGCGCGACAGGCCGAGGAGGGATCAGGGAAGTCTCGAATGGCGGAATTCGCGACACCGGCGGCTTCCAGGCGCACGCGCAGGTCCTGAGAGGTCGCGCCTCGCGGCGGCGGCAGGCTTGCGACATACCAGCGGTCGACACGTGGCAGGAGCGCGGCGATGACGTTGTCGATGTCCTTGTCGGCCATGATCCCGAATACCGCCCATGTCTGCGGATGAAATCCCATGGTTGCAAGGCTGTCGGCCAATGCGGCGGCAGCTTGCGGGTTGTGAGCGACGTCGAGCACCGTCACGGGCCGTCCTGGAAGAACCTGCAGGCGGCCAGGAAGCTCGACGCTGACGAGGCCCTCCCGTACCGCGCCCATCGAAACCGCGAGCCGATCGTGCAGAACATCGAGCGCGGCGAGCGCGGTCGCTGCGTTGGCAAGTTGATAGGCGCCGCGAAGCGCCGGAACCGGCAGCCCGTGCCGCGCGCCTCCTTGCCCTCGATAGCTCCACTGCCCGTCGTGAGCCGTGTAATCGTAATCGATGCCGATCCGCAACAGCTTGGCGTCGATCGCACTCGCCTGCGCAAGCAATGTGGCCGGGGGGTGGCGATCGGCGCAGATCGCCCAGCGACCCGCGCGGAAGATGCCCGCCTTTTCGCGGCCGATGTCCTCGCGCGTGGTCCCGAGATAATCGACATGATCGATCGCCACCGTGGTGACGATGGCGACGTCGGCATCGACCACATTGACCGCGTCGAGCCTGCCTCCGAGGCCGACTTCAAGCACCAGCACGTCGAGCCCGGCGCGTGCGAGTAACCACAGCGCGGCGAGCGTGCCGAATTCGAAGTAGGTCAGCGGCGTCGTCAACCGCGCGGATTCGACGACGGCAAACGCTTCGAGCAAGGCATCGTCGGTCGCGTCTGCCGCATTGACGCGCACGCGCTCGTTGTAATGCAAGAGGTGCGGCGACGTATAAGCCCCGACTCGATAGCCGCCGGCACGCAGCATGCATTCGAGCAACGCACATGTCGAACCCTTGCCGTTGGTGCCGCCAACGATGATTACCGGGCAGGCAATCGCGACACCGAGGCGCGCGTAGACCGCACTGACGCGGTCGAGTCCCATCGCAATCGCCCTGGGATGGAGCGTCTCGAGATACGCGAGCCATTCGTTCAGCGTCGAGGCTTTTTTCACCGGTTCACCGGTGGCGCGAGGAAGCGGATCGGGGACAAGTCGGGCGAGCGCAAGGAGCGCTTCAGCCCGAGGGCAGCGGCTGGCGCTGCAACAAGGTCAGCAGCTTGGGCAGTTCGTCGTTGAGCTGACGACGATCGACGATCATGTCGATCGCGCCTTTTTCCAGTAGAAATTCGGCGCGCTGAAAACCCTCGGGTAACTTTTCGCGCACGGTCTGCTCGATCACGCGCGGACCTGCGAAGCCGATCAGCGCTCCGGGCTCAGCAATAACGATGTCGCCGATCATCGCAAAGCTGGCCGAAACACCGCCCATGGTTGGATCGGTAAGAATCGACAGGAAAGGCAGCCGCGCCTTGGACAACTCCTGCAGCACCGCCGTCGTCTTCGCCATCTGAAACAGCGAACTTACGCCTTCCTGCATGCGCGCGCCGCCGCTGGAAGTGATGCAGACGAATGGGATGCGATTCTCGTAGGACACGCGCACGCCGCGAACAAAGCGCTCGCCGACGACCGAGCCCATCGATCCGCCCATGAATTCGAACTCGAACACCGCCAGCACCAACGGCGCCGACTTGATGCTTCCCTGCATTACTACCAGCGAATCAGTTTCCCCTGTTTCTTCCAGCGCGGCGGACAGCCGTTCCGGATATTTGCGCGTGTCCTTGAACTTGAGGCTGTCGATGGGAAGCACCTCGGATCCGATCTCATACCGGCCGTCAGCATCGAGCAGCTGCTCAATGCGCTCGCGCGCTGACACACGCCCATGATGCGAGCATTTCGGACACACGTTGAGATTCTTCTCGAGATCGGTACGGTACAACACCGCTTCGCACGCCGGGCACTTGACCCATAAGCCCTCGGGAATCGCCTTCTTGGCGATGCCCGGCGTCGCCTTGATACGCGGGGGCAAGAGTTTTTGCAGCCAGCTCATCGTCGTTGCCCCATTGCGTTTTGGTCCACTAGGCCGCTTTCCTGGCGATCTGATCCATGGCCGTGCGTATGGTCGCGAGCCACGCCGCCGCGCGCTCGGGGGCCTGCGCGGCGGGACCGCGTTCTATTTCCTCGATGATCCTGCTGCCGATGACGACCGCGTCGGCGTGCGCGGCGATCGCTTGCGCACTCGCCGCGTCGCGGATGCCGAAGCCCACGCCGACCGGCAGTGCGATATGGCGGCGAATCTCGGCCAGTCTGGCGACAACACCCGCGACGTCGAGATGGCCCGCTCCGGTCACGCCTTTGAGCGAAACGTAGTACACGTACCCTCGTGCCATCCGGCCTATGGTGATGATGCGTGCCTCCGGCGTCGTCGGCGCCAGCAGAAATATCGGCGCGATTCGGCGTTCCTCGAGGAGTTGCGTGAAGTCGACCGCTTCCTCGGGCGGATAGTCGACGACGATGACTCCGTCGACGCCGGCGCGTTGCGCGCAGTCGGCGAAAGCTTTCGTCCCCATCGCCTCGATCGGATTCGCGTAGCCCATCAGCACTACCGGCGTGATCGCGTCCTGCTCGCGGAATGCCGCCACAACGCCCAACACGTCGCGCAAGCCAACGCCGTTGGCGAGTGCGCGCTCGGACGCCCGCTGGATGACGGGGCCGTCCGCCATCGGGTCGGAAAACGGAACACCGAGCTCGATCACATCGGCGCCGGCAGCGGTCAGCGCGCGCATCAGCGGAACGGTTGCCGCGAGCGAAGGGTCGCCGACGGTGATGTACGGAATCAGCGCCGCGCGGCCCGCTGCGCGGAGCTTGGCGAAGGTCGCGTCAATACGATTCATCGTCGCGCCGGATCGCATTCGGGGCGGCAGTAGAACTTGAGCCCGGTGCGTTCGGCGACCGTGTTCATGTCCTTGTCGCCGCGCCCGGAAAGATTGACCAGCAGCACCGTGCTCGCCGGGAGTCCCGGTGCAATCTTGGTCGCATAGGCAAGCGCGTGAGCCGATTCGAGCGCTGGAATAATGCCCTCGATGCGGCAGCATTCGCCAAACGCGCGCAGCGCCTCATCGTCGGTGATCGAAACATATTGCGCGCGCCCATTGTCCTTGAGCCACGCATGCTCCGGCCCGACGCCGGGATAGTCGAGTCCCGCCGATACGGAGTGGGTCTCGATGATCTGGCCGTTCTTATCCTGCAGGAGATAGGTGCGATTGCCATGTAGCACGCCGGGGCTGCCCGCGATAAGCGACGCCGCGTGGCGTCCGGTAGCGATGCCTTCGCCCGCTGCCTCGACGCCAACCAGCTTGACGCTCTCGTGCGCCAGATAGGGATAGAAGATGCCCATGGCGTTTGAGCCGCCTCCGACGCAGGCGATGATCATATCCGGCTGGCGGCCGATCATTTCGGGCATCTGCTGCAGGCATTCGCGACCAATCACACTCTGAAAATCACGGACCATCATCGGATACGGATGCGGCCCGGCGACCGTGCCGATGATATAGAACGTATTCTCGACGTTGGTCACCCAGTCGCGCATCGCTTCGTTCAGCGCGTCCTTGAGGGTCTTCGAGCCGGATTCGACGGGCATCACCTCAGCCCCGAGCAGCTTCATCCGGAATACGTTCTGCGCCTGGCGCTTGATGTCTTCCGATCCCATGTACACGACGCACTGCATGCCGAAGCGCGCGGCAACCGTCGCCGCGGCAACGCCGTGCTGGCCCGCGCCCGTCTCGGCGATCACTCTGGGCTTGCCGAGCCTCTTCGCGAGCAGCGCCTGGCCGATGCAGTTGTTGATCTTGTGCGCGCCGGTGTGGTTCAGATCCTCGCGCTTGAGATAGATCTGCGCGCCACCGAGCTTTTCCGACCATCGCTGGGCGTGATAGATCGGGCTCGGGCGGCCGACATAATGCTTGAGCTCCCATTCGAATTCGGCAACGAAGGCGGGATCGTGCTGATAGCGCGCGTATTGTTCGCGAAGCTCGTCGAGTGCGGCGATGAGCGTCTCCGCGACGAACACGCCGCCGTAAGGGCCGAAGTGCCCTCGCGAATCCGGCAAGTCATTCATCTGCATTGCGCACCTCCCGGATGAACGCTGCAATTTTTGCCGCGCTCTTGATGCCCTTGCGCGGCCGGCCGTCTTCGGCGGTCATCTCGACGCCGCTGGAGACGTCGACGGCCCAAGGCCGCGCGGAACGGATCGCGGCCCCGACATTCTGCGGCGTGAGTCCTCCCGAGAGAATCAAGGGCCGCTGCAGCGCGGCCGGCAGCTCGTTCCAATCGAAAGTCTTGCCGGTGCCACCTGGCAGCCCGCCGGGCTCGAACGCATCGAAAAGCAATCCCTGCGCATCGCCATAACGGGCCGCGTATTGTAGCAAATCGAACCCGGGCTTGACCGGCACCGACTTGATGTACGGGCGGCCGAAGCTCGCGCACAAGTCCGCCGGCTCGTTGCCGTGAAACTGCAGAAGGTCGAGCGCAACCGCGTCCAGCGCAGCACGAACCGCCGCCGGCGCCGGATCGACGAACAAGCCGACGACGGTGACGAAAGCCGGGACGTTCCGGACAATCGCCTGTGCCTGATCGAAGCTCACGCAACGCGGCGTTCCCGACCAGAAGACGAGCCCGATCGCGTCCGCGCCCGCCCGTGCCGCGGCGATCACGTCCTCGACGCGCGTGATGCCGCAGATCTTGACGCGAGTGCGCATATCAGCTCAGAGGAATACGCAGCGGCGCGCTGGTCGGCGGCAAGTTGAAGCGGGTCGGATAGTCGACACCGATGAAATACAAGCCGGCACTGGCGAACGTCGGCGCGGCGCGGGCGCGATCGCGTCCAGCCAGCAACTCGCCGATCCATGACGGAGGCTGCCTGCCGCTGCCGACATAAACGAGCGCGCCGACGATGTTGCGCACCATGCGGTACAGGAACGCGTCGGCGTGCAGATCGAAGCGGATCATGTTTCCCTCGCGCGCGATGTCGAGCCGGTCAAGCGTTCGTACGGGCGATTTCGCCTGACACTCGGCGGCGCGAAACGCGGTGAAGTCGTGCCTGCCGATTAACGCGGCCGCGCCCTCGAGCATCCGCGCCAGCGCAAGCGGCTGATGGTACCAGCCCGCCCTTCCATTGAGCAGCGCAGGCCGCACCGGGCGATCCAGCAAAAGGTAGGTGTAGTGCCTGCCGGTGGCGGTGAAGCGGGCATGGAACTCTTCCGCGACGAGCATTGCCCAGTGCACCGCGACGGCATCTGGCAGTAATGCATTAACGCCGCGGACCCATGCGGATTCGGGCCGTCGCACATCGGTGTCGAAGTGAACTACCTGCAGTGCCGCATGCACGCCGGTGTCGGTACGCCCGGCGCCGATGACTGAGACGGGCCGCCCCGCGATCTCGGACAGCGCGCGCTCGAGAGCATTCTGCACTCCGCTGCCGTCCGCCTGAGATTGCCAGCCGTGAAACGGCGTGCCGTCGTATTCGAGTCCGAGCGCGATGCGCATATCAGGAGCGTCAACGGTGGCGTCGTGCGAAGGGGCGCGTTCGCCGCCGCATGGCGACGCTTGGAAACACAAGGGGCGGTGGATCGTCGATCCACCGCCCCGCTACGCGTTCTGTTATCGAGGATCAGGCCAGCTTGGTGATCAGCGCCTGGGCTTCGGCTTTCTGCTGCTCGTCGCCCTCATGCAACACTTCCTGCAGGATCTCGCGCGCGCCCTCGACATCGCCCATCTCCTGATACGCCTTGGCGAGATCGAGCTTGGTGGCCGCATCGTGCCATTGGCCGTCGAGCACCGATGGCGTCGGGTCCTCGAATGTCGAACGCTTGGGATCGAAGGCTAGGTCGAGCTTGTCGAGTTCAATTGCCGCTGCCGGACGCGTGAGCTGTGGTGCGGGCGCGCCGGCGCTGGCCATCGCGGGCTCGCGCGCTGTCGCGGTTGCTGTCGCAACTGCGATCGCCGGCTTCAACGTCGAGGGCGCCGGCTTGACCGGTTCGTCGAGTTGGAAATCCAGATCAAACCTGGGCACTGACTCGGGCTCGAAGGACACCGTTTCGCGCGCCGTGCTGGACGATTTATCGGCAGCCGATTTGGCTGCGATGGCAGCGGCCGCCGCAGCGCCCGCGGCAGTAGCGGCCAACGCCGCCGCGGATACCGCCGGCTTCTCGAAACTGATTTTCGGCGGCTCGCTAGACACGTGCGGTGCCTTGGTGTCGACCTCGGACGTAGGCGACAGCGAAATTTCGTCGTCGAGCGTGAAGTCAAGCGGCGTGCCGCCGCGCGACTCGGGCGTGAGATCCGGCGCTACCGAGAACACCTGCGTATCGCTCGCCGGCTGAACCGGAGTGGCGGTTGCCGTTGCCGCGGTCGCAAATGCCGCACCGGCGCCTGCTTCCGCGAATAGCGGATTCGTCGGATCGAGCTGGCGGCCCAGCGTCATTGCCTTCTGCCACACCTCGCCTTGCCCGCCCGAAACCGAATACAACTCGCTGGCAACGGTCTCGAATGCCGATGGTTTGTTGTGCTGCGCGTGTATCTCCAGCAGCTTCAGGTAGATTTCCTGGCGCTGCGGATCCTTCTTCAGCGCATCCTTGAGTATTTCCTCGGCCTGCGCGTCGCGGCCATACGCGAGATAGACCTCGGCTTCCGCGATCGGATCGACTTCGTCCGTATCGATATTGCCAAGACCCTCACGACTGAAATCGCTGGCGAGCGAATTGTCTCCAGTGTTTACCACGCCACCGCCAGTCGAGCCGAAGACCGTGTTGGTCTTGATGTCGGTGCCGGAAATAATGCTGTCTTCGAACTTGGTGGTCTTGCGCCTGCGCGCGGCAATGATGGCCGCAACGCCGCCAAGCACGATCAAGGCGCCGCCGCCGACGGCCCAGGTCGGCGTATTGCCGAACAGATCGTCGATGAACGAAGGCTCGGGAACTTTCTTCGGGAGCACCTTCGGAATCGCCGCCTTCTGCTCGGGCGGTGGCGTCGCAGCCTTCGTCTCCTGAGCCTTGCTCTCCACAGGAGTTGTATCCGGCGCTTTGGCTTCCGGCGACGGGACGATCGCTGGCGTTACCGCCGTCGTCGTTCCGGACGGCGGCGCGGTAACCGTTGCGGGCAGGGTTGCAGTGGTCGTTCCCGGAGGTGAAACTGCAGTTGTCGCCGCGGCGGGCGGTGTCGTTGCCGCCGGCGGCGTCACTGCCGCAATTTGTGTGTCGGGCGCTTTGGGCGTTTCTGCAGTCGTGCTCTTTCCGGCCTCGGCCTTCGCCTGGAGGCCGGACATGGTCTGGCTCTTGAGCGCCGCGGCCTGCTGCAGATCGCGAACGGTTTTCTCCAGATCGGCCACGCGGGAATTCGCTTCGCGCAATGCCTTGTCTTTGGCGGCCAAATCTTCCGCGCGACCGGCCGCGGTTCCCTTGCCTGCCTCGCGAGAAACGCTTACCCGATCACTGCCGCCCAATGCGGCAGCGGCTCGATCCTCTACCGCGGTACTGATCTTTCCGCCGGCCGACTGACGCGCGGCCGTGGCATCGCTTGCCGGCGCCCCAGCGGCGACGCGATCACGGTAGGCACGCCAATCGGCGGCCTGCACCTTGACAACGTTTACTGCATCGCCTTGTGTGACCGACGCGATCTGATCGCCCTGCGGCACGGTAATAATCTGCCCGGTGCGCAGCCGATTCATGTTCTTGCCGTCAAACGCGCCTTCGTTGCTGCGGAACATTGCTACCAGCATCTGTTCAAGGCTGACGTCAGGGGGCTTGTATTCGCTGGCGATCTTGGACAGGGTGTCGCCGCGCTTGACGGTATAGCCGCCGGAAGCGTCCGGCGCCGTCGACGTCGAAGGAGCGGCAGCCGCGGCATCGGCTGCGCGACGGCCCGCGCGCGTGGTGCGGGTCGGTGCAACTTCCGGACGAATCGGAGCGGCCGGCTCGACCGCCTGCATTTCGGTAGCGCCGGGCGGGTCGAGCAGGAAAGTGTAATCGCGGACGACGCGGCCGGTGGCCCAGCTCAATTCGATAATCAGATTCAGAAACGGCTCATTTACCGGAGCCGCAGTCGTCACGCGCAGATACGACGCGTTCGCTCCCTGCTCGATGGTGATGCGCGCCCTAGCAAGTGCGCCAACGTATTGGGCACCATTGTCGCGGTAGACGGAAGGATCGGCAATTCTTGCCCTGAGCGAATCGAGATCGTCCCTTTGCGCCGCTGTGAGTTCGATCTGCGCCGACAACGGTTGTCCGAGGCCGGAATTAACGGTGAGCTTGCCCAGACCTAGCGCAAGCGCCGGAACGGAAAGCGTCAGGAGGCCCGCCAACAGACCACCAGTGACGAAGGGTTTTACTCGCATGCAGACCTCAAAATGCTGATTGCCTTAGCTAAATTAACATCATGGAGTTAGCGGTGCAAGCTAAACCTCGGTATTAGCTTGTTTTTTTGCGGCAAAGGCACTCTTACGAGGCGCGCAAAGGGCATTGGCCCCAATTGACGAGAAGCCCAATAGGTGGGGAAAGCCTCTATGCGCGATACAACAGCTTGTGGCCTGGCTGTTCGCCCAAGGTACGGCGATGCGTGTTGTAAGCGTGTCGCGTCACGGCCCCGCATGGCCACGCCCGTTAGCGCCGCCGCATAAAAGCAGCCAAAAAAGGCCTCGCGGCAAAAGGGCGCCGCGCCACTGTCATAACCTACATCATTGGCGCTCGCGGAGAATACCGAGCATGCGTCGTAACGGCTCGGCCGCGCCCCACAGGAGCTGATCGCCGACGGTAAAGGCGCCAAGGTAGTCGGCGCCCATAGCCAGCGTTCGCAACCGCCCGATCGGTATTTCAAGCTTTCCCGTCACCGCCGCGGGCGTCAACTCGCGTGTGCTCGCCTCGCGCGTATTGGGTATCACGCGCACCCACTCATGGGCATCCGAGATCAGGCCCTCGATTTCGGGCAGCGGAATTTCCTTGCGTAGCTTGATTGTCAGCGCCTGGCTGTGACAGCGCATCGCGCCGATGCGCACGCAAATCGACTCCACGGGAATCGGATGGGCCTCGCGACCGAGGATCTTGTTGGTCTCGGCACCGCCCTTCCACTCCTCCTTGCTGACGCCGTCGCCCATGTCTTCGGCGATCCAGGGAATCAGGCTTCCGGCGAGCGGCACCTCAAAATGCTCGGTCGGAAAACGCTCGTCGCGCAGGATGCCCGCGACCTCACGGTCGATATCGAGTATCGACGAGCCAGGATCGCGGAGCAGCTCCTTTGCCGCGAGGTGAACCTCGCCCATCTGCTGCAGCAGCTCGCGCATGTTCTGTGCGCCGGCGCCGGACGCCGACTGGTAGGTCATGCACGTCATCCATTCGATGAGGTCGTGCTGCAGCAGCCCGGCGATCGCCATCATCATCAGGCTGACCGTGCAGTTGCCGCCGATGTAATTCTTCACCCCGCGGTCGAGCGCCTTATCGATCACGCCGCGGTTGACCGGATCGAGGATGATGACCGCATCGTCGGCCATGCGCAGTGTCGACGCGGCATCGATCCAATAGCCGTCCCACCCGGCGCCGCGAAGCGTGCTGAACATCGGTTTGGTCCAATCCCCGCCCTGGCAGGTCACGATGGCGTCAAGGCCCTCGAAAGCTTTTGCGTCGTGCGCGTTGCGAAGCGTGCCGGCGGCCTTGCCGATCGAAGGGCCAGTGCCGCCCACGCTCGAAGTCGAGAAGAAGACCGGGTCGAGGTGCTCGAAATCGTTTTCCTCGAGCATGCGCTGAATCAGCACCGATCCAACCATGCCGCGCCAACCGACAAAACCTACGCGCATCATGTGCGAAATGTCCTTGATGAAATTCGGTCTTGACGACGTACCGCAAACGACGGATACGAGCGGTCCGTTCCATGCTTCATTGCGCCACCGGCACTTTGAACGCCGGATGCAGGCGAGCCATCGCGTACGAATCCACGTATTGCCCATCGCGAAATGCGTAGGCGCGAAACGTGCCTTCGATGACGAATCCGAATTTTCGATAGAGAGCCAAGGCGGCCAGATTGTCGGTATAGACATTCAGCTCGAGGCGCTGATAGTTGAGCCATCCATCGGCGAGCTCGATCGCGGCATTCATAAGCGCGGTACCCACGCCGCGACCTTGGCTATCGTCCCGTACGGACATACCGACGCTGCCGACGTGCCTGCGCCGCGGCGACTTGCCGGCCTCGTGCAATCCCAGATTGCCGACGACGTCGCCATCGATGGTCGCGACGAGAAGAAAGTCCGAAGACGACAAATCGGTCAGTCGCTTGCGCCACATCTCGATCGACGGATAGGGAAGCTGCAGTGTGCCCGCGATCACCTTGGGGCCGGCGAAAGTCGAATGTATCGCCTCCGCGTCAGCCAGCTCGGCGCGCCGAATGATGATCGGATAGCCCGCGGCCATCATGACAGGGCGGCGACGACGGCGTCGCCCATCTGCCGCGTCCCAGTTACGCCCTCGCCCGCCGATGCAATGTCAGCTGTACGCATGCCGTCGGCCAGAACCTTGCGCACCGCGGCCTCGATGCGGTCAGCGACGTCGGCACGGGTAAACGTATATCGGAACATCATCGCCAGCGACAGGATCGTCGCAAGCGGATTCGCCTTGTTCTGGCCGGCGATGTCGGGCGCCGAACCGTGAATCGGTTCGTAGAGCCCTTTATTGTTGGCATCCAGCGACGCCGAAGGCAGCATCCCGATCGAACCGGCCAGCATCGAAGCTTCGTCGGAAAGAATGTCGCCGAACATGTTGCCCGTCACGATCACGTCGAATTGTTTCGGATTGCGCACGAGCTGCATTGCCGCGTTATCGACATACATGTGCGAGAGCTCGACGTCGGCATAGTCCTTCGCGACCGCGGTGACCACTTCGCGCCAGAGTATCGAGGTGTCGAGCACGTTGGCCTTGTCGACCGAGCACAGCCTGCGCTTGCGCTTGCGCGCAACCTCGAACCCAAATCGTGCGATGCGCCGGATTTCCGGCTCACTGTAGAGCATGGTGTCGAAGCCTTCCGCGTCGCCGGTGGCGTTGACGCGGCGGCCGCGCGGCGCGCCGAAATAAATATCTCCGGTGAGCTCGCGCACGATCATGATGTCCAGCCCCGACACCACCTCGGGCTTGAGCGAAGACGAGGAGACAAGCTCAGGATAGAGCAGCGCCGGCCGCAGATTGGCGAACAGGCCCAGCGCCTTGCGAATCGCAAGAAGTCCCTGTTCGGGCCGCAACTGCCGCGGCAGCGTCTCGTACTTGGGTCCGCCAACGGCCCCCAGCAGGATGGCGTCAGCGCGTTGCGCGATCGCGAGCGTCGCTTCGGGAAGCGGTTGCCTCGCCGCATCGTAGCCCGCTCCACCGATGGGTGCGGTCTCCGTTTCGATCGGCAGGCCGTCCCGGCGCAGGCGCTCGACCACCTTGCCCGCTTCGGCGACGATCTCGGTGCCGATGCCATCGCCGGGAAGGATGGCGATTTTCATCGCGGCGCCTGGCCAGCGCGCGGCCGACCGCCACGGAGAACAGTCGAAGCCTTGGTTTCTTCTGTTTCCCGGTGACCGTTGAGCCGCTGACCGCTCAGAAGAGCCACGGTTGCTCGGCTTTGCGCTTCGCCTCGAACGCGCGAATCTCGTCGGCGTGAGTGAGCGTGAGCCCGATGTCGTCGAGACCGTTCAACAGGCAGTGCTTGCGAAACGCGTCGACGTCGAATGGGAAGAGTGTGCCGCCGTCGCTCGTCGCGACGGTCTGCCGCTCGAGGTCGATGCTGAGCTTGAATCCCGGGAACGCAGCGGTGTCGTGAAACAGCCGCTCGACACTGGTCTCCGGCAACACGATCGGCAGCAGGCCGTTCTTGAAGCAGTTGTTGAAAAAGATATCGGCGTACGACGGTGCGATGATCGCGCGGAATCCGTAATCGCCAAGCGCCCATGGCGCGTGCTCGCGCGAGCTGCCGCAGCCAAAGTTGCGGCGCGCGAGCAGAATCTGCGCGCCCTGGTAGCGCGGCTGATTGAGCACGAAGTCCGGATTCAGACGACGGCGCGACATATCCATCCCCGGCTCGCCCGAATCGAGATAGCGCCACGCGTCGAACAGGTTGGGCCCGAAGCCCGAGCGATTGACCGACTTCAGGAATTGCTTCGGGATAATGGCATCGGTGTCGACGTTGGCCCGGTCGAGCGGCGCCACGAGGCCGGTCAGAACACGAAATGGCTGCATGATCGGCGCTCTAGGCCAGTCGACGCACGTCGACGAAATGGCCGGCAATGCCTGCCGCGGCCGCCATCGCGGGACTGACCAGGTGTGTGCGTCCGCCGGTGCCCTGGCGACCCTCGAAATTGCGGTTCGACGTCGACGCGCAACGCTCGCCGGGTTCGAGCCGGTCGTCGTTCATGCCAAGGCACATCGAGCAGCCGGGTTCGCGCCACTCGAAACCGGCGGCGGTGAAAATGCGATCGAGGCCTTCGCGCTCGGCCTGCGCCTTTACCGGCCCGGAGCCGGGAACGACCATCGCCAGCATCACGTTGTCGGCCTTGTGACGGCCTTTCACGACCGCCGCGGCGGCACGCAAATCCTCGATGCGCGAATTGGTGCACGAGCCGATGAACACCTTGTCGATGCGGATGTCGCCGATCGCGGTGTTTGGTTCGAGGCCCATGTACACCAGCGCGCGCTCGATGCCTTCGCGGCGCTGCGGGTCCTTTTCCCTTTCGGGATCCGGTACGCGGCCGTCGATCGTGGTCACCATTTCGGGCGAGGTTCCCCAGGTAACCTGAGGCGCGATCGTCGCCGCATCGAGCGTCAACACGCGATCGAACTTCGCCTCCGGATCGGA
Organism: Burkholderiales bacterium; assembly: GCA_017880805.1. Taxonomy (GTDB): domain Bacteria; phylum Pseudomonadota; class Gammaproteobacteria; order Burkholderiales; family Casimicrobiaceae; genus PALSA-1003. The sequence goes on along the minus strand of JADGRP010000033.1, from coordinate 9,451 downwards.
GCGCAGCGTGCGCCAATGCGCGATCGCGCGCTCCCACAGCTCGTCCTTGGGCGCGAACGTGCGGCCCTTCAAGTACCCGATCGTCGTCTCGTCGACGCCCACCATGCCGGCTCTCGCGCCTGCTTCGATCGCCATGTTGCACAAGGTCATCCGGCCTTCCATCGACAGTGCGCGAACCGCCGCGCCGTCGAATTCGATGGCATGGCCGGAACCGCCGGCGGTGCCGATCCTGCCGATGATCGCCAGCGCGATATCTTTTGCGGTGCATCCGAAGGGCAGCCCACCGTCGACGCTCACCCGCATAGTCTTCGCTTTCTTGCTGAGCAGGCACTGCGTGGCGAGCACATGCTCGACTTCGGAAGTGCCGATGCCGAACGCCAGGCAGGCGAAGGCGCCGTGCGTGCTGGTGTGCGAGTCGCCGCAGACTACAGTCATTCCAGGAAGCGTCGCGCCTGTCTCGGGTCCGATCACGTGCACTATGCCCTGTCGCTTGTCGCGGAACGGAAAATAGGCCTTGGCGCCGTACTTGAGCATATTGGCGTCGAGCGCGTCGATCTGGGTGCGCGACGTCGGATCGGTGATGCCGAGATCCCAATGCGTCGTCGGCGTGTTGTGGTCGGCAGTAGCGACGATCGAGCCCACGCGCCAGGGCTTGCGCCCGGCAAGCTTGAGACCCTCGAACGCCTGCGGACTCGTCACCTCGTGGACCAGATGGCGATCAACGTACAGCAGCGCCGTTCCATCGCTTTCGGAGCGGACAACGTGGCTGTCCCAGAGCTTGTCGTAGAGTGTGCAGGCGTTCATGGCAGGGCCGGCATCGGGGCGCGCGAAAAAATGAATTATTGCACGGCAGCAATAGCGTCGTCTAACTTGACACTCTCGACGCGTGCGCATCGACAATCTCGGCGATTTTGCGCGGCAGTCCGGCCGCGAGGCAATCGAGCGGCTGCGCGTGCGTCGAGCGCAGCCAGGTCAGCTGCCGCTTGGCCAGTTGGCGCGTGGCGACGATGCCGCGTTCGCGCAATTCGCGGGCTTGCGCACCCTCGAGGACATCCCAGACCTGGCGATAACCCACGCAGCGCATCGAAGACATCGAGGTTGTCAGCCGATAACGCTGCCTCAACGCGCGCACCTCCTCGATCAGTCCCGCCGCGAGCATGGCGTCGAAGCGTTCGGCGATCCGGCGATGCAATTCGGCACGGTCGGATGGCACCAGCGAAATGGCCACGAAATCGGGCGCGTCGTTCGACTCGCGGGCGCCTTGCAGTGCCGACAACGGCGTCCCGGAAATCCGATACACCTCGAGCGCGCGCTGAATGCGCTGGCTGTCGGTCGTCTTGAGCCGCGCGGCAGTCGCGGGGTCGACGCGTGCGAGCTCGGCGTGCAGCGCGGGCCAGCCCTCGGCAGCCGCGCGAACATCGAGTTCCTTACGCAGCCGCGCATCGGCTTGCGGCAATCTCGACAGGCCTTCTCGCAGCGCCTTGAAGTAGAGCATCGTCCCGCCAACCAGCAAGGGAATGCGTCCGCGGCTGCGAATCTCCGTCATCGCGGCAAGCGCATCGGCGCGAAAGCGCGCCGCCGAATACGACTGGTCGGGATCGATCAGATCGACCAGATGATGTGCAACGCGTGCGCGCGTTGCCACCTCGGGCTTGGCGGTGCCGATGTCCATGCCACGATAGACCTGTGCCGAATCGACGCTGACGATCTCGACCGGGAGCAGCATGGAGAGCTCAAGCGCGATCGCGCTCTTGCCCGACGCGGTCGGACCCATGAGTAGGATAGCGGGCGTCATCGATGTGAAACCGGGTTCAGCAGCGTGGGTGCAGCGATGAGAAGCAGTCAGTGCGAATTCGTTCGCACAGCGCAGGGCTTCAGCGGCCGCGCATGAAAAGCCGGTCGAGATCGCTTAAGGACAACTGGTACCACGTCGGCCGGCCGTGATTGCACTGGCCCGCGCGTTCGGTCGCTTCCATTTCGCGAAGCAGCGCGTTCATCTCCGGCACCGTCAAGCTACGGTTCGCGCGCACCGCTCCGTGACAGGCCATCGTCGACAGAAGATCGTCGCGCTGCGCGGTCAGCACGCGGCTGCCACCGTATTCGCGCACGTCGGCAAGCACCGCGCGCGCCAGCGCAACCGCGTCGGCATCGACAAGCAGAGCGGGTACGCCGCGCACCGCCAGAGTCGATGGACCGAGGATCGACATCGAGAAGCCGAGCGCCGATAGGACCGCCGAGTTTTCATCAGCGGTTGCGACATCGAGCGGGTCCGCGGCAAACGTCACCGGCACCAGCAGCGGCTGCATCGGCAGCGCGAGGTCGAGCGCGGTCTTGAGGCGCTCGTAGAGGATGCGCTCATGCGCGGCGTGCATATCGACCAGCACGAGCCCGTCGCTGTTCTGGGCGAGCACGAAGACTCCGTGCAGCTGCGCCAGAGCGAAGCCGAGCGGATGATCACCGGTGTTGGGCAGGTCGGGGCCATCGGGTTGACGGGGCAGCGGCGTCCGGTCGCCGAACAACGTGGCGTAAAAGCTCGCCGGCTCGGCGGCACCTAGGGCCATCGACCCCTGCGCGCCGGTCTGACGCGGCCAGCTCTGCGACGATGCGATGGGCGGCAACCTGGCAGCGGCGACACCCAGGCGCTCCGATGCCGACACCGCCGGCTGCTCAGCCGCAGTCGATGCGAGGCCCTTTTCAACCGCATGCCGCACGAACTGGTGCACCGCGCCGCTGTCCCGGAATCGAACCTCGGCCTTCGTCGGATGGACATTGACGTCGACAATGCGCGGCTCGATCGTTAGCCACAGTGCATATGCCGGCTGCCGTTCATGATGTAACACATCGCGATACGCTTCGCGCAATGCATGTGCGAGCACGCGGTCGCGAACGAAGCGGCCGTTGACGAACAGGTACTGCGCGTCACGCGCGCTGGTCGCATACGCGGGACGCACCACCCACCCAGCGAGCGAAAGTCCAGGTGCATGCTCGTCAACATACGCTGCGTGAGCTGCGAAATCGTCTCCGAGCAGCGCGTCGACGCGCGCGCGTCTGCCCTGCGCGAGCAGGCGGTAACGCACGCTCGCGTTGTGCTGCATCGTAAATCCGGTGTCCGGATGCGAAAGCGCGATCCGCCGAAAGGCTTCGTCGCAATGCCCGAACTCAGTTGCATCGGTGCGCAGGAACTTTCGCCGCGCCGGGGTGTTGAAGTACAGCTCCTGCACCGTCACCGTGGTGCCGCTGGAAAGCGCCGCGGGCTGCGGCACGCTCACTTCGCCGCCGTCGACCTCGATGCGCCACGCGTGCGGCTTGTCGCGCGACCGTGACGTTAGCGCAAGCCGGGACACCGCGGCGATGCTGGCCAGCGCCTCGCCGCGAAAGCCCAGCGTGCCGATCGCTTCGAGATCGCTTGCGCTTGAAATCTTGGATGTCGCATGGCGCGCAACCGCAAAGAGCAGGTCCTCGCGATCGATGCCCATCCCGTCGTCGGCGACGCGGATAAGCTTGACGCCGCCTCCGGAAAGATCGATATCGATCTGCGTTGCACCCGCATCGAGACTGTTCTCGAGCAGCTCCTTGAGCGCAGCCGCGGGGCGCTCGACCACCTCGCCGGCGGCAATCTGATTGATGAGCTGATCCGGAAGCGGTCGGATCGCGTGCATCAGCGCGCCAATCCTTGCGCCCACTTGGCGTAGACATCGTCGGCAACTCGGGACAGCGCGGCAAGGCGCGCGTCGACATCCTCCAGGATGTCAGCCTTGCTCTGTGTCGCGCCAGTCGATTGCGGCGGCAGCTCGTCGCTACTGCTTGCGCACCAGTTCTCGACCATCTCGCGCGTCATCTCGATGTGGCACTGGAAGCCGACATGCTTGCCGAGCGTAAATGCCTGCTCGGGATTGATCGCGTTGGTCAGAACGCGCGTGGCGCCCTGAGGCAGCCCGAACGCGTCGTAGTGCCATTGGAAAGTCCGGAACCGGTCCCGCTGGCCGAACCACGGATTCGAAGCAGCAGCTATCACGTCGACGTCGCTCCAGCCGATTTCCGGTGTCGTGGCGCGCGCAACTTTCGCGCCCAGCGACTTCGCGAGCAACTGGCCGCCGAGACAATGGCCGATCACCGGCACGTCGACGGAGACCGAGTCGTGAATGAGACCGAGCAGCGGCGCATTCCAGGGCAGATCGTCGTTGGCGCTCATCGGCCCGCCCATCATGCCGATGCCAGAAAAGGCGCGCGAATCGGCCGGCACCCGCTCACCGCGATCGAGCGCGAAAAGCCTCCGCGGGACGCCTTGCGCGTCGAGCCATTCGCCGAAATGGCCGGGACCTTCGGTGGACGAAAAACAAAAAATGGCGACGGGCTTCACAACACGATCACTTCAAGATTTGCGATTGTACCTCGGCGTACTTGCCCGAATCGGTCAGCGTCGAGGGCGCTTCGCGCCGCCGCCGACCAATTTGAACAAACGGGTATCGAACGGATAGCGAGCCGCAGCCGTGATCTTGAGCAGCGCCGCAGCCGGATGCGTCGGGTTGACAAGATAATTCCAGACCTTGGGCACCAGCGCGCTCGGGACACGCAGCAGCGCAGAGGAACGGCTCGCCAGCCAACGGTCGCCGATCGCCTGTGTCGAAGCTTCGTCGCTCTGCCACTTGGGCGTCAGCGCGTGCGTCGGCAGCGGTTCGATGTCCACTGCGTCCGGAACGTCGATCTCCAGCAGCTGATACCCGTCGGGCAGCGCCGCCAGATTGGCGACGTCCAGATGAGCGAGGATTTCCAGCAGCGCGCTTGCAGGATGCTCGGCGCAGTAGACGATAGCCCGTCCCGGCGAGTGCCACCTGCCGCCCGCGCGCAGGCCTCCGGTGCCGGCGAGGTCGCGATGATTGCTGATGCGCCAGATGTTCACGACAGCAGTCGACTCGAGCGATCAAGGCGCTTAAGCGAAATAGCCTTCGTCGATGCGCAGCAGCGCCTCCTCGACCAGCCGCGCGCCCGCTTCGGACACCATCTGCTCGAAGCCGCTCTTTCCGGCGAAAAGGCCCGCCGGGGCGCCAAGCCAGACCAGCGCCTTGGTATGGTCCCCAAAAACGGCGTCGGCCAAAGCCAGGAGTCGCGCGACGCGCATGGCGCGATCCGACTCGTCGAGCGTCAAGCGCTCGCCTTTGCTTTTGCGATGCGACAAGGTGCGCGGCGGGATGATGAAATCGAGGTGGCGCATCGGAACGCCTGCGCGCGCGAGGCGATCGATGGCCTCGGGAACGATGCGCTTGGCGACGATCTCGGCCAGCTCGCGTTCCAGCTTTGGCGCGCGCGGGAGGGCAAGCAGCTCCGCAAGCCGGCGCAGTGCATGCCTGGTGGCGCTTAGTTCAGCGTCGGCTGAATGCTTGAGGACCATGGACGGGGACATCGCTCATCTCCGGTTCGGCAGAATGCCATCATTGTATCGGCATTTTGCTGAACTGCCAAGCAAACCGCCACGCGAGACGCGTTGGAGTAAGGTGGACAGCGGACACTTTCGGGCGAACCGGAACCTCGCATTGCCAATGACTTACAAAGCGTATCGCCGTTTCGCCCGCCGGGAGGATCTTGGCCTTACGCAGGCCGAGTTCGCCGTCCTGCGGCGGCTTTCCACCCCCCAGAAGATCCAATCCTTCCTCAACACCATCTGCATCAATCACGAGACCGGCGGAGAGACGATCCTGTCGGTCCGGGAGGTTTTGGCCCAGCGTCGCGCGCACTGCATCGAAGCCGCATTTGTCGGCGCGTGCGCATTCTGGGTTCATGGCGAGCCGCCGCTGGTCATGCACCTCGACTGCGCGCCGACCGACTACCCCCACGTGGTCGCGCTCTTCCGCCGGTCCGGCGCGTGGGGCGCGATCTCCAAGAGCAATGGCACGCCGCTGCGCTACCGCGACCCGATCTATCGCAGTCTTCGCGAGCTCGCCATGTCATATTTCCACGAGTATTCCGACAGGCACGGGCGCAAGACCCTGCGAAGCTATTCCGCGGCGTTCGATCTGCGGCGCGTCAACCCCGAGCTTTGGGTGACCAACAAGCGCGCCTGTCTGGAAACAAACGACCGCCTGGCGAGCGCGCGCCACTACCCGCTCGTCACACCCCGACAGGAGCGCCTGCTCGCGCGGCGCGACCCTTTCGAGCGCCAGGCCGCGAAGATGGTGCAGTACCCGGCATCCGCACCGGCGACCACGCGGAGAAAAAAGGCAGCGAGCTGAATATCGGACGCCAGCTCATAACGCTAACAATCTCGCGGATCACGTCGCCCAAACCAAACGCCCAGTCCATAGAAGTTCTCGCGATTCGTTTGCTTGGGTCTCCGTTTGTCGCTAGGACAATCGCGAGCGGCAACTAATGCTCGGTAATCGCACCCGCGTGAAGTTCGGCGTACGCAATGGCAAACTACGCGCGTTACAGTGGATAGATCACTTACCCGTGAAAAACTCAATCATTTTAAGAAAAAAATACTGGAAGATGCTACATGGCCAGCATCTTCCGGGTATACAGCATATTCTAAAAGGGACAAAGCCCCCGCCTCCCGGGAACGTCACTACTGTACCTGCGGCGGAAGATGGGCGCTCCGACAACATGTCTACCTGACGAATCTGCCTCGATACATCCTTTACATTCTCAACTAGCAAAGCCTTTCCACGGGCGTCCAGATAAACTGCCATTACGGCTTCGCTCGGCATCGTGCTAAGTGCTGGTTCCATTCTCTTCTCCCTTTTGCAAGAATGCTCAACTGTGTATGCGGTACCAGTTTGCGTTCATAGTGCCAGCGTCCATCTCGCGAAGATTAGCCGTCGCGTAGCAACGGTTGGCGTTGCTGCGTCGGTTTCCTGAAAGCGAAATGTTTTATCGAACAAATTCCTCCCCTCTATTGTTATCAAGCCCAGACGTCTGGGAAGACGATAGCTAACAGCGGCGTCCGTCAACCAGAAATGGTCGCTGCCGGCAAATGGATTACCGATCGCGTCGAGGAACTGCCCATTTTGATCAATAAAGGTAAGGCTGACTCGGGCGGACAAACCACTAGGAGAGAAAACGCTTATGCCGAGAGGTACACGGTGCGTCTTGAGCTCGATTATGTTTTCGTCACCCGTAAAGTCCACCGGCCTTTCGAAATGCTCATACTGGTATGTCGCCGTCAGCGCAAGCGACCGACCAGACGTCCAGTAGAGGTAGCCTCTGCGCTCCTGCTCCTTCCAGTCGAATTCCCCGACAGTAGTGAACGGCACTCTGCTCAGGTTACGAGTAGACAACTCTAGTCCCCCGTACAGATTTGCCGAGAACCTTTGATCGACCGCAACGCCAACGCGCCGTGAAACCGTGCCGTCCAGATCGTCAAAAAACTGATTGAATCCCGCTACCTGGGTCGGTTCCAGCGTCTGATCGGCGATAAACGCTCTCTTGACCGATCTGAAAGCAGCCGCGCGCACAACAGTTGTGGGCTGCGGGCTCCAGACTATTCCAAGCTTCGGATTGATTTGGCTTCGATATACTTCCAAGTCACTCAGCCGGTCGTAACTCAATCCGACGTCGATTGTGACATCGTATGGCAGCAATTTGAATTGCGCGTAGCTATAGAGATTGGAATCCGATCCATTCGAACCGGGAATCTCCGAACCGTTAATTTGAAGATTCCTGTTAATTTGATAGCGTCCTGCGCCCGTGGTGAGATTGAACCCTTCAGATCGATACAGATGCTGGATTTCGAAGGCGGCGCTTCTCTCCTTCTGTTCGAGGACAAATGGCGAGGTGGGATCGGCCAAATCGAACGATGTACTTGATTCTTGAAAGATTGGAGATGCAATAATGTCGGAATTCGGACTGAAAACATAATGGGCCCCAAACCGCACGCTATTGATTCGCTCATGGGTTCGACTCGTGGGGCTGAAATTATCTGGATCAAAGCGCAATGCCAGGTCACCGTTGGTCACTTCAGTTTGACGAAGCTCCATCTGAAGACCCGCGTCACTCGTTACCTCGGATTGCACGAATAAGTTGTATATGTCCTTTTTCAAGTCATTGTTTTCTCGAAAGCCGTCCGTTTCAAAATGAAACTGCCCGACACTGAAAGAAACGTTGTCGCTAATTCCGGACGCGACTAACTGATCACCTGTAGTGTGGTTCCCACCAGCTACGCCACTAAACTGAAGGACAGACTGGTTGCGATTGAAGAGAGAATTGAATTCGTTAAATCCGGGCTTGGCCGGACCGGCGCCACTTAGGATGAAAGACCTGCTGTCTCCCAACTGCGGCTGCAATGGAGTGATGTTCAAAGGCTGCCGTAGCTGCGACTGGAGTAACTCGCTGACCTGTGCGATTTCGTGGCGCGGTAGGTCAACGTAGGCGTCAGCAAGAAACCGGTGCGCGGAGTAATCACCTGGATCCGTATTGACCGACTTGTAAGCTTCGATTAATGCTAGTTGATCAAACCCTAGATCGCTGTATATTCTTGCTAAACTCGCGCTCCGCGCCGCCAGGTCTTGATCGAGTAATAATCGAGACCGGTAGACGGCTCGGTTATCGTTGACATCTATGGATTTCTGCACGTCCTGCAACGCGTCGACAGGTCGATTTTCTGATTGCTTGCGGACGGCATCGTAAAAATAGGACGTGGGGTCCAAGGGGTCGAGCTCCTTGGCCAATTCGAATTGCACTCCGGCGAGGGTGTGGCGTTTTTCCTCGTAATACGTCTTGCCCATGTAACTGCGGATTAGTGAATTTCCGGGATCCAGGCTGACCGCGATTTCGATTTGCTCCCGTCCTCCGTCAAGATCTCCGTCGCGAATCTTCGCCAAGCCCAAACCCAGTCGCGGCAGGGGGTCGGCTTCGTCGAGCTCGATCGCCTTCTCAAAGGACGTTCTAGCCGCTTGCGGATCAAATCGCGTCAGGTACGCAAATCCCAGCACGGTCTGAGTCTTCGCCAACTCCGGGTTCAATCCGGCGGCGTGCTTTGCGGCGTCCAAAGCACGCTCCAGGTTGCCAGTCGACATTTCCATCTCGGCCAATCTCGCCCAGGCAAGCGCATTTTGGGGATCCAGATCAACGGCTTTCTGGACGGTCGCCAGAGCTTGCTCGACCTTGAACTGAGCCTGTTGTGCGTAAGAGAGCGCTATCCTGGCCGTAGGCGAGGTCGGATCAAATTCGACCGCTTTATCGGCGAGGCTTAGCGCCAAATCCTTGTCGTTCTCCACGACCGAAATGATTGCCTGGAGTGAATACGCGTCACTGTTCCGAGAGTCGAGCGCCAAGGCGCGCTGGATATCCGGTTTTGCTTCATCGAGGCGCCCCACCAGGAGGAGGAGCCCGGCACGGTAGACCAAGAACCGGGAATTGAGCGACCCTTCCCGGACGTTCTCCAGCCCCGCAATGGCGTCGGCCAGCTTGCCCTTTCGGTAGAGTTCAATGGATTCCTGTAGTGCCGGTTCCGCCGGAG
>JADGRP010000227.1 GCA_017880805.1 Burkholderiales bacterium | reverse complement strand
GCCACCGCGACGTCGCCGAGCATCGTCTCGGGACGCGTGGTTGCCACCACGACCGAACCTTCACCTTCTGCCAGCGGATAGCGGATCTCCCAGATCTTTCCGTCCTCTTCCTCGCTGTCGACCTCCAGGTCGGATACCGCGGTGCCGAGCACTGGATCCCAGTTCACCAGCCGCTTGCCGCGATAGACGAGGCCTTCCTCATGCAGCCGGACGAACGCCTCGACGACGGCGCGCGACATCCTCGCGTCCATCGTGAAGTAACCGGCTTTCTGGCCCTCTGTATCGGCAAATGTCCAGTTGGCGGACGCGCCGAGGCGGCGCATCTGGCGCGTGATGATCGAGCCCGATTGCTGCTTCCACTGCCAGACGCGTTCGACGAACTTCTCGCGCCCGAGCTCGTGCCGCGTTCTGGCTTCCTCCTGCAATTGCCGTTCAACGACGATCTGGGTGGCGATGCCGGCATGGTCGGTGCCGACCACCCAGTTGGTGTTGAAGCCGCGCATGCGGTGATAACGAACCAGGGCGTCCATCAACGTCTGTTGAAACGCGTGCCCCATGTGCAGCGTGCCGGTGACGTTGGGCGGCGGCAGCTGGATGCAGTATGCAGGCCTGCCCGCGGCGTTGCCGGCGGCGAAATACCCGGCCGCTTCCCAGCGCTCGTAGGTACGGCGCTCGATCGCCTGCGGGTCGAAGCTCTTGTCCAGCGACACGCTTGAGTCCGCTTTCAGTCGCGCTGCGGCTCTGTCGCGTCTTCGTGCTTGCGCCGCAGCGCAAGCTCGCGTTGCACGGCATCGGCCACCGCCGCGCGCACCAGCTCATGCACGTTGGTGGTGAGCTCGTTGCGCAGCCCGCGCAGCGCCTGCTCGAGCAGATCCGCAAGCGTCGGGGCCAGCCGCTGCTCGAGCACGGGGTCGAGTTCGGCAAGCAGACGCTCGAGCACCGCGCGCTCGACCTTTGCCGCCAGCGCCTCCATGTGCGCCGCTTCGAGCCCGGGCGCGGCCGGCTCGACGGTTTCGGTCAGCACCGGCACCTCGTCTTCGATCTCGCGATGGCGGGCGAGCAGCGCGTCGACGCGAGCCACCAGCGGGTTGTGCTCGGTCATGAGCCTGCAGCGAGATCGTGGTCGGTGATGGTGTAGCCGCGGTCGCGATAAAAGCGGTAGCGCTTGCGCGCGAGCTGGCGCTCTTCGTCGGAGCGCGAGACCACCTCGAGCAGCCGGTCGAAGCGCTCGAACGAAGGCGGGCATTCTTCGCCGAGGTTGAGCAGGATCCCGCAGCCTTGCGGTTCTGTTTCTCCGGCGCTGATCAGCACCGGCGTCTCCCGCGCGAGCGCGTCCTCGGCCATGCAATGCGGCACGAAGCCGATCGCGGGCGTGGTCCACATCATGCGGTCGAGTTTCTGCGCGCTGCCGTCCTGCGGCGCCCACACCAGCAGCCGCTTGCCCTGCGCGACGGCCTTGCCGGCCAGGCGGCAGGCGAGCTGCAGCCGGTCTTCGGCGTTGAAGTAGAAATCGATGGTCGTCATCGCCGGCGATCTTGGTCAGCGCAGCTTTGCATGCCGCAGCGCAAAGCGCACCAGCAGGGACACCGGGCGGCCGGTCGAGCCCTTGTCGCGCCCGCTCTTCCATGCCGTGCCGGCGATGTCCAGGTGCGCCCAGCGCTGCTTGCGCGTGAAGCGCGCGAGGAAGGAGGCTGCGGTGACGCTGCCCGCCGGGCGGCCGCCGATGTTCGCCATGTCGGCGAAATTCGAGCGCAGTTGCTCCTGATAGTCTTCCCACAACGGCATCTGCCAGCAGCGGTCCCAGGCGTCCTCGCCCGCGGCAAGCAGTTCGTCGGCGAGCTTCTGGTCATTGGCGAACAGGCCGGTGGCGACATGGCCGAGCGCGATCACGCACGCGCCCGTGAGCGTGGCGATGTCCACCATCACTTCCGGCGCGAACCGCCCGGCGTAGGTGAGCGCGTCGCACAGGATCAGCCGGCCTTCGGCGTCGGTGTTCAACACTTCCACTGTCTGGCCCGAAAGCGTGGTGACGACGTCGCCCGGCTTGCTTGCATTGCCGCCGGGCATGTTCTCGCACGCCGGAATCACTCCGATCGCATTCAGGGGCGCTCGCATGCCGGCCAGAGCGCGCAGCGCGCCCAGCACGCTGCCAGCTCCGGACATGTCGAATTTCATTTCGTCCATCTCGCCCGCCGGTTTGAGCGAAATGCCACCGGTATCGAAGGTGACGCCCTTGCCGACGAACACGATCGGCTTCGCCTTGGCACCTGCACCGCGGTACTTGAGCACGATCAGCTTGGGCGATTCGCGCGAGCCGCGGGTGACCGAAACCAGCGCGCCCATGCCGAGCTTGTCCATGTCGCGTCGCTCGAGCACCTCGATTTCGAGCTTGTACCGCCGGGCCAGCTGGCGCGCCTGCTCGGCGAGGTAGGTTGGCGTGCAGATATTGGCGGGCAGGTTGCCGAGCGTACGCGCGAGCGCGACGCCTTCGGCGGTGGCGCTCGCCTCCTTCAGTGCACGCTGCGCTTCGAGCGTTACCGGGGCCGCGGCCTGCGCCAGTGTCACTGCGACGAGCGCCGGCACCGGCGCCTTCTTGCGTGTCTTCAGCTGGTCGAAACGGTAAAACGCTTCGCGCACCGCGAGCACCGTCTGGCGCACGTGCCACGCGGCATCGCGCCCCGGCACGTGCACATCGAGCAACGCAAGCGTGGCGTCGGCGCAGGCGAGGTCCTTCAGCGCGTTCGCGGCACCACGCAGCGCATCGCGGAACGCGCCTGCGCCGAGTTCCTTGCGCTCGCCGAAGCTCACCAGCAGCACGCGTTGCGCGGCGACACCTGGAACCGAATGCAGCAGCAGCGTTGCGCCGGCACGGGCCGGCAGGTCTCCGCGCGCAAGCGCGCGCTTGAGCGCGCCGCTCGCCGCGCGGTCGGCCTGTTCGCCCGCACGCAGCAGGACGTCCTTTCCGAATGCTGCGAGCACCAGGCAACCGGTCGCATGCTTCGCCGGCGCCAGTGCTTTTATGCTAAATTCCACCGCGATCTCCCTCCCTTGATGGCGGCGCCAATCTTCGCATGATTTTGCGCCGCGCGAAATCATGATCTTCCACCGCACGCTGCTCCGAGAATTCGCCCACCTCGCGGGCGCGGTGTTCCTGACGCTGTTCGCGATCGCGCTCACCACGCGCCTCATCCGCATGCTCGGACAGGCCGCTGGCGGCAAGATCCCTTCGGACGCGGTGTTCGCCTTCGTCGGCTTTTTTGCAATTCACGTGCTGCCGGTGCTGCTCGCGCTCACCGTGTTCATCACCGTACTGCTCACGCTGGCGCGCAGCTACCGCGATTCGGAGATGGTGGTCTGGTTCAGCGCCGGCATTTCGCTGACGGCATGGGTTCGGCCGGTGCTGATGTTCGCCGGCCCGCTGGTGGCGTTGATTGCCGTGCTCTCGCTGGTCATCTCGCCGTGGGCGGCGCAGATGGGCGAGCAGTACCAGTCGCACCTCGACGCGCGGGACGATTTGACGCGGGTCACGCCGGGCGTGTTCGGCGAATCGGGCAATAAGGACCGGGTGTACTTCGT
>JADGRP010000226.1 GCA_017880805.1 Burkholderiales bacterium | reverse complement strand
ATCAACGGCCATTGCGCTGATATTTTGCCACGGCGCGGTTGTGGTCCGCGAGGTTGGTCGAAAATTCACTCGATCCGTCGCCGCGGGCGACGAAATAAAAAAACGGCGTCGCCGGCGGATGAAGGACGGCGTCGATCGAGGCCTGGCTCGGCAACGCGATCGGCGTCGGCGGCAGGCCGTCGCGCGTGTAGGTATTGAAGGCATGATCGGTGTCGAGATCGCGCCGCTTGAGATTGCCGTTCAATTGCTCGCCCATGCCGTAGATGACCGTGGGATCGGTCTGGAGGCGCATGCCCTGACGCAAGCGGTTGATGAAAACTGCGGCAATGAGAGGACGATCGGCGGGACGGCCCGTCTCCTTTTCGACGATCGAGGCAAGCGTAAGTGCCTCGTAGGGCGTCGCCAGCGGCAATTCGGGAGCCCGTGCCGCCCACGCCGCCGCGAGGCGCTGCTGCATCGTCCGATATGCACGAACGAGGATCGACGTGTCGGTCGCCCCGGCCACAAAATAATACGTGTCCGGAAAAAACATGCCCTCGGGCCCGCTCTCAGCGGCGCCGATTTTTTGCATCAATTCGGCGTCGGGCAAGTCGGCGACGGCAGGCGCGATGCCGGTATGGTTTCTCAGCGCGGATCGGAGCTCGCGAAAGCTCCATCCTTCGATGATGGTGAACGCCGTTTGAGTGACATCGCCCTGCGTCAGCTTGTCAAGCAGGCCAGCAAGCGTCGTCCCCGCGACGACCTCGTAATTTCCGGCCTTGATCGTCCGGTCGCGGCCCTTGATCCGCGCCCAGCCGACCAGAATCCAGTCGGCGGGAATCACGCCCGATGCGGCGAGCTCGCGGGCAACCGAGCGCAGGCTGGCGCCAGGCTTGACCGTGAACGCGTATGCGGGCTGCGGCATCGCAAGCGGTGCCGCGACGATCCAGCCATAGGCAGATGCCGCAGCGATGAGCAGCAAGACAAGACACCACGCCAAGCGACGCATTCGACCCGCACCTAAGGAGCAAAAAATCCGCCGCGACGAATCCGGCGCAAGCGACCGATAAGCGAGCGATTATAATGGGTGTATGCGCCTGCCGTTCTACTTGCCACGCCGCTTCTTGCCGGATTCCGTCTTGCGATTCAATCCGCGACCAGACGCACGCGGATTCACGCTCGTTGAAATCCTGGTGGTCATCGTCATTCTCGGGATTCTCGCGGCGCTGGTTGTGCCACGGGTGCTGGAGAGACCCGACGAGGCCAGAGTGATCGCGGCCAAGAACGATATCGCGGCGATTTCGCAGGCACTCAAACTCTATCGGCTCGACAACGGGCGCTATCCGACCAGCGAGCAGGGGCTCTCCGCGCTGGTGAGCAAACCTACACAAGTGCCGCTGCCGCCGAACTGGAAACCGAATGGATACGTCGAGCGCTTGCCCAAGGATCCCTGGGGCAATCCGTACCAGTACTTAAGCCCCGGCCTGCGGGGCGAAATCGATGTCTTCAGTTTCGGCGCCGACGGCGCGCCCGGCGGCACCGGCATCGATGCCGACGTCGGCTCGTGGGACCTCTAGACGATACGCAAACTAGGTTTCCGCGCGACATGAGCGTCAAGCGCCTGCTTGCGCCCGCCCAGGTCGCGGGTTTCACCCTGGCCGAAGTGCTGGTGGTGCTGATCGTGATCGGCCTTGCCTCGGCACTCGTCTACGCGCGCTTCGACAGCGATCCGCGCAGTGAGCTCGAGCGTGAAGGCCAACGCCTAGGCGCGGCGATCGAGCACGCCGCGCTGCTCGCGCAATGGCAGAACGAAACGCTTGGCGTCTCTGCCATCGGCGGCAGTTATCGTTTCTGGCGGCGCGGCGTGAATAACGGCGACGACTGGAGCGCTCTTTCAGGCGATGATGTGCTGGCAGCGCATGCGTTGCCGGCCTCGCTTGCCGCCGCCGTGCGCACCTACGCCACTCAACCGGTCGCGGCCGACGCCATCGTCCCCTTGCGCGCCAGTGGCCGAAACGAACCCTTTGTCATCGACCTTGCGACGGCGGAATGGCGCGTCCTGCTTTCCTCCGATCCGATCAATCGGGTCACGGTGTCTCCGCCATCGCCTCGCTAGTTCGCCGCCGTGGATTCACGCTGGTCGAGGTCCTGGTCGCACTTGCGATCCTCGCTGTGGCGCTGGCTGCTGGTTTTCGAAGCGTCGCGCAGAGTGCCGACAGCGCGACGGCGCTGAAGGCGCGGACGCTCGCGCTTTGGGTCGCGCAAAACCGGCTCGCCGCGGCACAGCTGGAGCAGCCCGCGCCCGCGGTCGGCGAGCGCAGCGGTACCGATGCCCAGGCGGGCACTGTGTTTTCATGGCGCGAATCGGTATCCGGTACGCCCAATCCCGCGTTCCGAAAAATCGAGATCAACGTGGCGGATCCGTCCACGCCGGATTATGTCCTGGCGCATTTGGTGGGCTACGTCGGTCAGTCGGCGCAGCGATAATGCCCTTGTACCCACAACGGCGCGGATTCACCCTGCTCGAGGTTCTCATTGCGGTGGCGATCGTCGCTGTGATCGCGCTCCTCGGCTACCGCGCGCTGGCCGCGCTTTCCGATGCCGAGACGCGCCTCGCTGGCGAGGCTACTCGATGGCGCACTCTGGACCTGTTTTTCGCGCGGCTCGAAGGGGATATGCGTCAGGCCGTACCACGCTCGGCGCGATCGGGGTCAACGCGCGAAGCGCCGTGGTTGGGCCTGATTGCCGCTCCCGGAGACGGCAACGATAGCGGCGATAGTGCGCTCGCATTTTCGCGAGCGGGCCCGGAATTCGATCTCGAACCCGGCAGCGCAGGCCAGCGACTCGGCTATCGCTTGCGTAATGGCAACGTCGAAGTGCTGTATTGGACGAGTTACGACCGCCCGCAGGACGCGCAGCCAACGAGCTACGCGTTACTGGGCGATGTCGCGCGTTTCCGGCTGATCTATCTTGCGCGCGACAACGCTTGGGTCGACAGTTGGCCCGTCGCCGGCGATGCCGACTTGCCGCGTGCGGTTCGCGTGCAACTGACGCTGTCTTCCGGCGAAACGATCGAACGATGGCTGGCGCTGCGCCAATGATCGTTTTCTCCAACGCCTGCTGCAATTCGAGATCGCATGGCGCCGCCGTGGTCATGGCGATGCTGCTCGCGGCGCTTGCCGCCACCATTGCCGCGACGCTGCTCTGGCAACAGCAACGCTGGATTGGAGAGCACCAGCATCGCCGCGATCAGGTCCAGGCGCAGGCCCTGGCAATGGCCGGCGTGCAATGGACACGGCAGATCGTGTTCGAGAACGCTCCGGCGGGCAACATCGTGCAACTGGGCCAGCCTTGGGCATTGCGGCTGCCGGCCATGCCGATCGAAAACGGCTCGATCAGTGGCTACATCGTTGACGCTCAGGGGCGCTTCAACGTCAACAATCTGTCGACTAATTCGACGGCGGCCGCATCGACGCGCGCCGGCCTGCAACGGCTGTTCGCCGCGCTCGCGCTCCCGGCAACGCTGATCAACGCGCTTGGCGACTGGATCGATACCGACGATACGGCCAGCGATCCCGGCGGCGCCGAGGATGCGTGGTACCTCGCGCAGGCGACACCGGGTCTCGCCGCCAACGGACCGGTCCGTCGCGGCGGCGAATTGCTCCTGGTGCGCGATGTCAGCCCGGCGACGCTGGCCCGGGCGCGGCCCTTTGTCGCGGCGCTCGATGCGCCCACCGCGGTCAACGTCAACACGGCACCGGCGGAGGTGCTTGCGGCAAGCGTTGGCGGTCTCGACGCCGCGGCGGCCGCGATGCTTGTCGCGTCGCGTGAAAAAACACCGTTCGCGAGCGTCGCCGATTTCAAGGCGCGACTACCGCGCCCCGACCTGACGATCGACGAGACGTCGTTGGACGTAAGAAGCAACTGGTTCGAAGTTTCGATCGAAGCGCGACAAGGAGACACACTGGCTCGCGCCCGCGCTTTGCTCAAGCGCTCTTCCACGCCGGGCGAATGGCCGATGGTTATTTGGCAGACGGTAGAGTAAGCAGCGAAAGAGCAGTCGAGGGTCGCGTACAATTGCCGTGGCTCGCGTCCAACACCGGCTCGCATGGGTCCCTCTTGGCCCGTTCGAATTGTCACTTCCGTCATGACCACACTGCGCGTCTATCTCGAATTCCCGCCCGATCCGGCGCCTCATATTGAGTGGGCGCTGTTCGACGACGCGAATCGTCTGGTTCGCCGGGGCCGCGCGCCCATTGCGGGCTGGCCGTCTGCAGACAGCCGTGAGGCGGTCATCGCCGCGGCACACGGGCGTCTGGCTACCGTCAAGCTGCCGCCGCTTCCGCCGCCGCGCGTGCAATCCGCGGCCAGCTTCGCGCTTGAAGAACAACTTGCCGGCGCGCCCGAGGACAGCCACGTCGCGACGGGGCGGCAATCGGCCGACGGTTCCCTGCGTGTCGCCATCGTAAGCGCGGCGTGGATGCGCGTGTTTCAAGCAGCGTCGAAGCGTAGTGCCATTCGCTGGCAGCGTGTGTTGCTAGAAAGCGATCTCGCACGACCGCCCGCAGGCGGCTGGTGCTGGTGTGCCGAGTCGCCCGAGCACGCAGGCTTCGTGCTAACCGACGGCGGATCGAGCATCTCGGTCGGACCATCGCATGCGGCAGGCCTGCCGGACGAGCTCGCGCTTGCACTTGCCGGAAGCGGACACCGGCCACGCCTCGTTCGAGCCGACGTATCCGGCGTCGATCAGGCGCTGCTCGAGCGTGCGCGAACACAAACCGGTGTCGAATTTACCGCCGGAGCTCCGTGGCACTGGTCCGGCGCCGAGGCCGCGGCGTTCGACTCCGCGATCGACCTTCAGGTGGGCTCGTTCGACACTGCAAGCGCAGTGCCTCGACTGGACGCCGCGCGCCTGTTTCGGCCGGCGCTGTGGATCGCTGGCGCAGCGTTGGCGATTCATGTGCTCGCAGGTGCGGGCGAGTGGCTTTCGCTGCAGTGGCAGCTGCACACGATCGACCGGGAGTTGTCGGCGCTTGCGCAAGTTTCATTGGGAGGCTCAGTTGCCAACTCCGGGGACCCCATCGCGCCCGCCTCGGCCATCGCGCGCCGCGATGGCGAGCTTCGCCATCGCGCGGGACTCGCCGCCGGCAATGATCTGCTTCCACTGCTGGCGCGCGCCGCATCCGCGATGTCGGCTCTTCCCGGCAGTGCTATCCGATCGCTCCACTACGCGGACGGCCACGTGGTGTTCGAGCTGCAAAAGCTCGACCCGGCGCAGACGACGCTCCTACAACGCGATTTGCAACGCCAGGGATTGGTCGCGATCGCGGTGCCAGTAGCGAACGGCGCGCGACTGCGGATCGGGCTCGACTGATGGCAACGACCCTCCGGCCCGCGACTGAAACACGCCTGATTCAATGGCGGCAGTGGTGGCAGCTTAGATCTCCGGCCGAACGTTCCATCTTGCTCGTTGCCGGCGGTGTCGTGCTCGGCTTGGTCGCCTGGGTGCTGGTTTGGCAACCACTGACGCGCGACACGGAACGGCTCGAACGACGTCTTGTCGAGCAGCGCGCAAGCGTTGCTATAGCGCGGCGCCAAGCCGACGAGATTGCCGCGCTCGCACGCAACACGGTCGAGCCAACACCGCGCGATGCGCGCGCCGATGTCGAGTTGGCACTGGCGCGGCAAGGTCTCAAAGCCTCCGCCATCGAACGCGGCGACGATCAGCGATTGCGAGTCACGCTCGACGGGGTGTCGTTCGACGTTTTGGCGACCTTGCTCGATGGCCTGCAACGCGACGCCCGGTTGAGCGTGGTGGACCTCACCGCCGCGGCGCGGGTCGAGCCGGGCCAAGTGCGCGCCGAAATGACTTTCGCGTTGCCGCGCTGACCATGCGGCCGTTGCTCGTGGTCGCGGCCGCCGCGTGCCTGCTGGCGGCAGCCGTCGCGGTCGAAGCACCGGCGACTTTGGTCGACCGGCAGCTTGACGCGCTCACCCATGGACGATTGCGTGTTGCCGAGGCGATGGGAACGATCTGGAACGGCTCGGGCACGTTGATCGTGTTGCCGTACGCCGCGCGAGTGCCCGTGTTGTGGCACATCGACGCGCTACCGCTTCTGCGCTCACGTTTAAGCGGAACACTCGGCCGCGACCCAACGGAATCGCCGCAGGCCACGTTCGACCTGGGCTCCGATGATTTCGCGGTGCGCGGTTTCGCCATGGCGTTGCCCGCGGAAGCGTTGTTGCGCGCAACCGATGCGCCCGCTGTTATCAGCGCCGCCGGCGGCACCGTGGATCTCCGCGCGGACGCATTCGCGATGCGCCGGGGCGGGTTCGAGGGCGGGTTCATCGCCCGCTGGCAGGGCGCAAGCCTGCCCGGTCCACGGCCTGAGGTCCGGGTGGCGCTCGGCGACGTTCGCCTCGAAGGAGTAGGCAACGGCGGCGAGATCAAGGGCGCGCTGTCCAACGTCGGAGGCGATATCGAGATCACCGGCTCGCTAATCATGGCGGCCACCGGCGCTGCGCGCGTGGAAGCCCGACTTAAGCCTCGGGCAGGCGTCGACGCAGAACGTTCGAAAGCGATCACGGCCGCATTGTCGATGATTGGATCGGCGGACGATTCCGGCGGCTTCCGTGTGGTCTGGCAGGCGCCTGGACGATGAGCCGGCGATCAAAAAACCGCAGTCGGTCCGGAGCGAGCCACGCGGGCAACAAAGCCGGTCGTCCCGTCACCGCGACCATAGCGACCACCGCGAGCATTGAAAGCAAACCGCCGGAGCGCATCGGTGCCGTGGACGCGCTGCGTGGCGCGGCGATCTGCATGATGATCGTCTACCATGCGGCGTTCGATCTGAACTGGTTTCAGATCATCAGCGCCGACTTCAACCACCACCCTTTCTGGCTTGGCTTTCGCGACCTGATCGTCAGCAGCTTCCTCCTGATGGTCGGTGTCAGTCTCGTGTTGGCCGCACGCGCGGGCATTTCGCCGAGGCGGTTCTGGCGCCGTATCGCGCTTGTCGGTGCGTGTGCGCTGCTGGTCACGGTTGGCAGTTACGCCGCGTTTCCGAAGACCTTCATTACCTTCGGTATCCTGCACTGCATCGTCGTCTCATCGATCCTCGGCTGGCCGTTGGTGCGATTTCCACGCGCCGCGTTGCTGGTCGGAATCGTCGTGATCGTCGCTGGTGCTGCGATTGGCGTCGCGCTGTTCGATCCGCCATGGCTCAATGGTGTCGCGCTCTTCGATCTGCCATGGCTCAATTGGGTCGGCTTGATGACCCACCGTCCGGCGACCGAAGATTACGTGCCGGTACTACCTTGGTTCGGCGTCGTGCTCATTGGAATTAGTGCCGGCGGGTGGCTGTTGGAACGTCGCCGGCACGTCTTGCATCGGATTTCGCGCGCCTCTCCACAGTGGCTGACCTGGCTAGGACGGCACAGCCTGCTCGTGTACATGGTTCACCAGCCAATCATGATCGGGATGCTGCGCGTGGTTCACGGCTGAGCGTCGCGGATCCGCTCCCAAGCGCGTGGCGCCGCAGCAACACCTCCGGTATAATTCGAAGTCTTAGGCGCGTAGCTCAGCTGGTTAGAGCACCACCTTGACATGGTGGGGGTCGTTGGTTCGAGTCCAATCGCGCCTACCACCTTACACTGGCTTGCGAAAGCGCATTGTTGCTAAAGAAAGACATGGTTATGACACCGCGAACGCGTTTGGAGACCGACTGACGATCCTCGAGTTCGCACGCTGTCCTGCGAAAAATGCAGAAAAAGTGCGGCTCGTCCGCACTTTTTTTTGCAATGGGATTCGCACCATTCCCAAGGGGAGTACGCACCATGCCTGATGTCCGATTACCCGACGGCGCCGTCAAACACTTCGACGCGCCGGTCACGGTGGCACAGGTCGCCGCATCGATCGGCCCAGGCCTTGCCAAGGCCGCGCTGGCCGGAAGGATCGACGGCAAGCTTGTCGACACGTCGTTCGTGATCGACCGCGACGCGAGCCTGGCCATCGTCACAGATAAGGATCCGGAAGGCCTCGACGTGCTGCGCCATTCGACGGCGCACCTACTTGCCTATGCGGTCAAGGAGCTTTTTCCGGACGCGCAGGTGACTATCGGCCCAGTGATCGAAGACGGTTTCTACTACGATTTTTCCTATAAGCGGCCGTTCACGCCGGAAGACCTCGTGGCGATCGAACAGCGCATGACCGAGCTCGCGAAAAAGGATGAGCCAGTCACGCGAACGCTCATGCCGCGCGACGAAGCGGCCAAGTTTTTCGAAGCACAGGGCGAGCATTACAAAGCCGAGATTATCGCTTCGATCCCGTCGGATGAAGACATCTCGCTCTACAGCGAAGGCAAATTCATTGACCTTTGCCGCGGCCCGCACGTGCCGTCAACCGGCAAACTCAAGGTGTTCAAGCTCACCAAGCTGGCGGGAGCGTATTGGCGCGGCGATTCGCGCAACGAAATGCTGCAGAGGATCTACGGCACCGCGTGGGCGAAAAAAGACGATCTCGACCTGTACCTGCATCGCATCGAAGAGGCCGAGAAGCGAGATCACCGCAAGCTCGGCCGCACGCTCGATCTGTTCCATCTGCAGGACGAAGCCCCCGGCATGGTGTTCTGGCATCCGAACGGATGGACGATATGGCAACAGGTCGAGCAGACCATGCGCCGCGTGTATCAGAACAACGGTTACCAGGAAATCAAATGCCCGATGATCCTGGATCGCTCGCTGTGGGAGAAGTCCGGCCACTGGGTGAATTACAAAGAAAACATGTTTACCACCGAGTCGGAGAAACGCGAATTCGCGATCAAGCCCATGAACTGCCCGGGCCATGTCCAGGTGTTCAACTCCGATATGCGGAGCTACCGCGATCTGCCGCTGCGCTATGGCGAATTCGGTTCCTGTCATCGCAACGAGCCGTCCGGAGCGCTGCACGGCGTCATGCGCGTGCGCGCGTTCACGCAGGACGACGGCCATATCTTTTGCAGCGAGGATCAGATCCAGTCGGAGGTCACGGCGTTCAACCGTCTCGCGCTCGCGGTCTATCAGGACTTTGGCTTCGACGACATCGCGATCAAGCTCGCGTTGCGTCCGGAGCAGCGGCTCGGCTCGGACGAAACCTGGGATCGCGCCGAGAATGCATTGCGTGAAGCGCTAAAGGCCTGCTCGGTAGAGTGGGTCGAGCTGCCCGGAGAAGGCGCGTTCTACGGCCCGAAGATCGAGTACCACCTCAAGGACTCGCTCGGGCGCTCGTGGCAATGCGGCACGATGCAGGTCGATTACTCCATGCCGGCCCTGCTCTCCGCCGAATATGTCGCCGAGGACAACACCCGCAAGGTGCCTGTGATGCTGCACCGGGCAATCGTTGGCTCGCTCGAGCGGTTCATCGCCATCCTGATCGAGCACTACGCCGGCGCGATGCCGCTATGGCTTGCGCCGCGCCAGGTGGTCGTCCTGACGATTACCGACCGACAGGCCGACTACGCCCGGGTCGTCACCGAACGCCTCAGGAGCGCCGGCTTCCGGGCATTTGCCGATTTGCGTAATGAGAAAATTACCTATAAAATTCGAGAACATAGCCTGCAAAAGCTGCCGTACCAGGTGATCCTGGGCGACAAGGAGTTGCACGCGGAACAGGTGGCCGTGCGGACCCGCGCCGGCGAGGATCTGGGGGCAATGCCTCTGGATGCCTTCATCGATCGCCTCGAAACCGAGGCTCTGTCTCGCCCGTAGAGCGGCGGACGCACGATGGGCGGTGGGCGGCACGGCCGAACTTTTGTCTTTATGGAGAATACGCGATAGCCCAGGACAGAGCGCAGCGGATCAACGGTGAGATCAATGCTCCCGAAATTCGCTTGGTAGGCGTGGAAGGTGAACAACTTGGCATTGTGGCGATTGCGGACGCGATCGCGCAGGCTGAAGCCGCGGAACTCGATCTGGTGGAGATTGCCCCTCTGGCCGAGCCACCGGTGTGCCGGATTATGGATTTCGGCAAGTTCAAGTATCGCGAAGCCAAGCGTCAGCACGAGGCAAGGCTCAAGCTCAAGCAGATCCAGGTCAAGGAAGTCAAATTCCGGCCCGGCACCGACGAGGGCGATTACAAGATCAAGCTGCGGAATCTGATCCGATTCCTCGGCGAAGGCGACAAAGCCAAGGTCACGCTGCGCTTTCGCGGGCGGGAAATGGCGCATCAGGAATTCGGCATACGGTTGCTGGAGCGTATTCGCGGCGACTTGGAGCCGCATAGCATCGTGGAACAGTTTCCGAGGCTCGAGGGACGGCAAATGGTGATGCTGCTGGCCCCGAAAAAAGTAGCCGTACCGAAGCATCACCCGAACAAGCCCGAGGCCGGTAAAGGCGAAAGCCAAAAAGCCGCTCCTCCGGAGAGCACCGCTGTGGGCAGCAAATAGGAAAGTGAAAAGGTAGTGTCATGCCAAAAATGAAAACCAAGAGCGGCGCGAAGAAGCGCTTCCGCGTGCGGGGAAGCGGCAGCGTCAAGCGCGCGCAGGCGTTCAAGCGCCACATCCTTACCAAGAAGTCGACCAAGAACAAGCGGCAGCTTCGCGGCTCAACCAGCGTCCACAGCACCAACGCGGACTCGGTCAGAGCCATGCTGCCTTACGGTTAGCGGAGACGGACCATGCCTAGAGTAAAGCGTGGAGTCACCGCGAAAGCGCGGCACAAGAAGGTTCTGGACAAATCCAAGGGTTATCGCGGCCGTCGCAGCAACGTCTATCGCATCGCCAAAGAAGCGGTGATGAAGGCGGGGCAGTATCAATATCGTGACCGGCGTCAGAAAAAGCGTGAGTTCCGGGCGTTGTGGATTGCCCGCATCAACGCTGCGGTGCGCGAATTGGGCATGAGCTACAGCGTGTTCATGAACGGCCTGAAAAGAGCATCGATCGACATCGACCGCAAGGTATTGGCGGATCTGGCCGTTCACGACCGAGCGGCTTTTGGAAAGATCGCGGAGCAAGCCAAAGCCTCTCTGGCCTAAAAGGCGGACATCAAAAAGGGAGGCGAAAGCGCCTCCCTTTTTTTGTCCCTGTCTATCTCATCCTCTCCCGGCCATGGACCAGCTCGAGCACATTGTTGCGTCTGCCCTCGCCGAGTTCGCGGCGTGCAAGGATCCGGCGGCGCTCGAAAACTGCAAAGCGAAATTTCTCGGCAAGAGCGGGCAACTGACCGAGTCGCTGAAGGCGCTGGGGAAACTGTCCGCTGCCGAGCGACCTGCGACTGGCGCGCGCATCAATCAGGCCAAGTCCGAGCTCGAAGCGGCGCTCGGTCGCCGCCGCGAAGAGCTCGCCGACGCGAAGCTCAGCCACCAGCTTGCGGCGGAATCGCTCGACGTTTCGCTTCCTGGGCGCGGCGCGGCGGTCGGCGGGCTTCATCCGATCACCCGCACGATCGAACGCATCGAGGCGCTGTTCCACTCGCTCGGCTTCACCGTTGCCGAGGGCCCGGAAATCGAGGACGACTTTCACAACTTCACCGCGCTCAACACGCCGGAAGACCACCCTGCCCGCTCGATGCACGACACGTTCTATGTCGAAGGCGGCATGGTGCTGCGCACGCACACTTCGCCGGTTCAGGTGCGATACATGGAAACGCACGCTCCGCCGATCAAGATCATCGCCCCGGGACGTGTATACCGCGTGGACAGCGATGCGACACATTCGCCGATGTTTCATCAGGTCGAAGGGCTCTGGATCGACGAGAACGTCACCTTCGCCGATCTCAAGGGAGTGTTTACCGAGTTTCTTCGCCGTTTCTTCGAGCGCGACGATTTGAAAGTTCGCTTCAGGCCGTCTTTCTTTCCCTTCACGGAGCCGTCAGCGGAAATCGACGTTGGCTTCGGCGAAGGCTGGCTTGAAATCTCCGGCGCGGGCCAGGTTCATCCCAATGTGCTGCGCGCGGTCGGAATCGATCCCGAGCGCTATCAGGGCTTCGCCTTCGGCATGGGACCCGACCGACTCGCGATGCTGCGCTACGGCGTCAACGATCTGCGCCTGTTTTTCGAAAACGACTTGAGATTCCTCAGGCAGTTCGCGTAAGCGCCAGCGAGCGGGTCGGCAATTCAGTACAAGTTCAACGCATCGGACTACAGATAGTGAAATGAAGTTTTCCGAACACTGGCTGCGCACTTTGGTCGATCCGCCGATCGACAGCGACTCGCTCGCCCATGCGCTGACCATGGCTGGCCTGGAAGTCGAAGAGAGTGCGAGGTCCGCACCGCCGTTCAGCGGTGTGGTGGCTGCACGTGTGCTCGGCGTCGAGCGCCATCCGAACGCCGATCGGCTCACCGTGTGTCGCGTCGACGTGGGCTCCGGCGATCCTTTGTCGATTGTCTGTGGAGCGCCCAATGTCGCGACAGGCATTGTCGT
>JADGRP010000032.1 GCA_017880805.1 Burkholderiales bacterium | reverse complement strand
GGAAGGGTGGCCGAGTGGTTTAAGGCACCGGTCTTGAAAACCGGCGTGCCTGCAAGGGTACCGTGGGTTCGAATCCCACCCCTTCCGCCAATTATGATTGTAAGTTTCTGTTATTGTTAAATAATTCAGACTTTAGTTTTGGCGGCCCACATTTCGACCCACATTTAATTGGTGTCACCGTAAAGTTTCAAAAGTCCTTATAAAACGGGAACTTCTTACGGGATCGATGCGATCTGCTTCGGCCAGCGCCCATTTCGGCCACTGCAGCAATTCCTCCGCCGAGATTGAAGAATTTTCGTTGGCGACAGCGGCTCTTACAGCATCAACATAGGCGCGGATATCGATCGCTCGCCGCAGCGAAGCAGCTTCATCGAGCAACCGTTCGATCCTTGCCTGCCCAAGTCGTAACAAGCTGGCTGGGAAGGAGGCCAGCATGGATGGGCAACTCTCATTCGATGGATCTTCGCGAGCGCGTGGTCAGTCGATAAGGCTGGCTTGTCCTGCCGCAGACGGCGGCGCAATTTAGGGTGGGCGTCAACTCGGCCAGGCGCTAACAGCCTTCATGTCGAGGTCTGCATCGCTCAGGTCCGACCGCGCGGACACCTCCGGAACTCTAGCTTATTCAATCGAGTTTCGATGCTGCGGCTCTGAACGGCATCCTTCTCTCCTGGCCGTTGTTACCTCACGATCCATGCGCGCGACAGGACTTTGTAAACGACTGGTCCGCTTCCCGGTTGCGACATCAGAAACCAACCCCAATCATTCCTCCGTGGCCGCCGCTGACGATGCTCGGCCGCGCCTGCGCTTGTTGACGGGCCTGGGGCTTCGCCGGAGCTGGCTTCTCGCGGCGTGCCTCCTCCTGCTCCTGTCGGCGGCCCTTGCGCGACGGAGCTTCGGTCGGCTTCGTTTCGGCGACACAGCTCTCGCCTTTCAGGATCTCCCCGCTCTTGCATTCGAGTGGGCAGACACGCGTCGTGTGCTTGGTGAGCTCGGTGACCAGATCCTGCGTCACGGTTGGATTATTGGTCGGCAGGCCTTCGATCGCCAGATAGCGGCCGAGCGCAGTCTGCGTCGAGGCCAGCGTGCCGTCCGGCTTGCCAGTGAAGCAGCCCAGCCGAATCAGCTCGTTTTGCGCCGCACGAACCAGTTCGCGCGAATTGGACGGTGTCGCCGTGCGCTCGGCTGCCTCCTCGTTGAAGCGATCGAGCGCCGCGACGACCACCGGCCGCAGCCGGTCGCAAGTCAAGGTCCTGGAGAAGCTCTTGAGATCGTCGAGGCCGGCGCCTTCGCTGCCCTTGGCGAGCATGGCATCGAGCGTGGTCTGTTGATCCTTGCAAGCGGCCTCACCAGCGGCGCCAGCGTCGGCCTGCTTGCGTGCGGCTTCGGCAGCCTGCTCCTGCTTGTCAGCAGCGGCGCGCGCGGCAGCGGCCTCTACAGCCGCCTTTTCCCGCTCACCCTGCGGGGCCTTCTGCCTCGCCTCTTCCGCCTTGCGGGCAGCGGTCTCCTTGGCTTGCCGCTCCGCTTCGGCCGCGGCGGCACGACGCTCATCCTCTTCCCGCTTCTTCTGCGCCGCAGCTGCAGCGACAGCCGCCTTGGTCTTCTCGGCTGCTTCCTCGCGTTCCTTGGCCGCTCTGGTCAAGGCGTCGATCCGCCGTTGGGCATTGAGCGCAAGCGGCGAATCGGGAAAGCGGTTGATGAACTTCTGCAGGGACGCGGCATTGGTCGAGTCCTTCACTCTGTCCCATTCGAGCGCCTCCTTCGACGGCTCACGCGCGGGGGGCGGCTGTTGCGGCGGCAGTGCCGCCAGCTGTGTGTTCGGACCCTGCTTGTTCAACGCATCGATCTGCGCGTGGGCCAGATCCGCGTAAAAGCCGGTCGAATGCGTGCCCAGAAACACTTCCCAGCCGCGCTTGGTGCCAATCTTCTGCACCAGCTCGTAGTCGGCCCTTACGCCGTCACCGGATACGCCGTCACCGGAAGCTTCTTGAGGCGCGGATGGTGCAGCAACCACCGAGACATTACCACCCCCGAGTGAGCCGTAAACGAACGGCTCCTGTCTTTTGTTCGTGGCCTTCAGCACGTCGTCCCGAACCCGTCCAAAGGCGAGTCGAATATCGAGACCGGGAACCGGCAGGTCTTTTAGAATCGCTGTAGCGAAGGGGCTGTGGTCACCTGAGCCATCCTCGGCCGTCGAACCCGCCTTCGCGGCGTAGGCAATCAGCGTATCGGTCGAGGTCGGCTCGACGCGGCCCAGACCCGCAGAGATCGCCCGGTTGGCGCCCTTGCGTTCCCTCTTCATGGTCGTTGCGAAGGGATTGTCGCGACAGGCGTCGAGAATGATTAGCCTCAACCGCTTGGCGCCTTCGGCCGAAGATACCAGCCGCTCCAGCGAGATCGCCTCGTCCTCAGTATCCCGATCGCTGGCAAGCCGTGCATCGACCGGAACAAGATAGTTCGTTCCGCCGATCTCGATGCCATGGCCGGCATAATAGAGCACGGCGACGTCGGCCTGATCGGCGCCGGCCTCGAACTTGCGGATCGCACGCTTGAACTCGATACTGCCCAGATTGACCTGCAGGTCGACTGTATCAAACCCCGCATCCTTGAACATCTTTGCGATCGAGCTCGCGTCCCTTGCGGGGTTGGGAAGCTGCGGCGCGTTCTGGTAGGCCGAATTGCCGACAATCAGGGCTATTCGTTGTTGCGACCAAGCAGGATGCGACGACATGACCATCGCAAAGATGGCTGCTCCGATCGCCCCGGCAATTTGCAGTTTGATCACTCGCGGCTCCCAGCTATAGGCGCCCGTGCCAAGTCATGATTGACGAGCATACGCGGAAAAGGGAGCTCATGTATTGACCCAGCTCAAAGGTCGCCGGCAAAAACGTGGACGCCACCGCCCCTATTCAAAGGTATAAGGTGTCAATCGGCGTTCAAATTTGACCCCGTATCGGCGTCCAATTTTGACCCCCAAGCGGGTCTATCGGATCACCAAAGTTGAAAAGAAGCACCGGGTAGCTGTGTTACGGGCAATGCAAACGTTGGTCGAACGCGGCCAAGTCTCGATTTGGCGCGTGAAACTCGAAGGGGAAAAATCTGACCACGAGTGGTTCAACGGGCGCCGTAGCGGCGTGCCCTACTCCTCCCCGCTCCGCTCACGAAAAAAGTTCGCCACAACAAGCGTATCATCCGCGCCCGGCAGACGCACCTATTCCCGGTGCTGACGAGTACTAGCTCCCGGTCGCCTGCCCTTTTGAATTGTCCATGTGTACGGGACGCCGTATCGTTGATATGCGTCAATCGGGGGCAACGGCACCGATGACATGCTTGCCAAGCAAGATAAATGATAGCGTCATCGCGCGAATGACCGGCCCCTGATCAAGATTTCAGACAATGAGCATTGCAGTTCCGAAGCCGGCTCCGAGCATAGCGGTCATACCGCAGGCAACGCCGATCGCCGTAATCGTGGATGCTG
>JADGRP010000031.1 GCA_017880805.1 Burkholderiales bacterium | reverse complement strand
TGTTGCGCAGGTCATCCACGCGGACACTGGTCGCGTCGCGCAGGAACGGCTCGAGCACCGTCGCCATCTGCCGTGCGCCTATGTAGCGCAGCGGAACGAGCTGCACGCTGTATCCGGGCGGAAGCGCGCGGGTGGAATTGCCGAGCTGCGGCGTCACGTTGCCCTTGAGCACGGTCGCCGCCGGAATGACCTTCCAGATCCCGCCTTCCTTGATCATCGCCGCGCCGTTGCTGCGCAACAGCATCTCGAGCGTGGCGGGCAGCGCCTCGCGCGGGATGCCTGCTGTCGTACGGATCGTGACGGTACCGCCGACCGCCGCGTCGATGGTGTACGACTCGCCGAGAATGTCGCTGAGAATGTTGCGTACCACTTCGCGCAGGTCAGCGCCCTCGAAATTCAAGGTCACCGCCGGTCCGGAGGCGACCGCACCGGGCGATCCGGCCGGCAATGCACCGCCAACCAGTTGCCCCTTGACCAGCTGCCCGGTGCCCTTGAAGACCTTGGACGCTTCCGGCGCGTCGCGAGCGTCCGCCGGAGGCGTGATAAGGACCGAGCCGAGCATCGGTCGCGCCCGCATGGGCGCCACCGCGCTATCCCTGTCCGTGGTCGGCGTGGCACAGCCGACGATCAGCAGGGTGACCGCCAGAAAAGCCGGCGGCGAGATGTTTCGAATGGACATTGTTGATTTCCTGGGCGCTCTGACAAGACGCGGTCGGTGATTATCGCAGCGGAAGCCGACAAAAGGCATCACTTGGATGGCTGCCCGCGCGAACGCATACGCTCGATGACATCGTTCCAGGCCGGATCGGCGGAAGCCGGCGCTGCCTGACCTGCTGCGGCCGGCGGCATCCCGGGGATAAGCGCGCTGCGGCTCGGCACCGGCGCAACCGGCGGTGCCACTTCAGCCGCAGTCGCCGCTTGCGCGGCTCTCCGACGCTGTTCCATGAGTTGCACCGCTTCGGCTTGAGTAGAAGGGACTCCAAGCTGCTGGCCTGGCGGCGCGCCGGCCGTGCCCTGAGGAACCGCGACCGGAGGTGTCGGATTGACGGTCGTTTTAGGACCGGTGGCCATTTTGAGCATCAACTCCTCGGAGTCACCGCCCAGGGTGAACCGCACGCGATCGGACTTAACCTCTGCCACGAGCATGCCGTTGATCTGCTCGCCCTGGCGGACCGTGCGAAATTTGCCGCCGGCGACTTCTTTCAGGAACGCGATGCTGCGGTCGCCCGCGAGCGAAGTCCCGGTCAATATAAATTGCCCGCGCGGTATCTGCGTGCGGCCGGCGTCTGCCACCGCGACCGGCGCAGGTCTGCGCGTCGGATTGAACAAGGTGCGGCTGACGGTCTCGGCGCGACCTGCCAAGCCGCCTTCAATCTTGTACTCGGGCAGGAGCGCGGGCGTGACCGGCCGCGCCTCGACCGCAGCACCCGGCTCCGGCAAGCGGTGAACCTGGCGCCCCCAGCCAAGCTCGATACCAAGCAAAACCCCGAGCGCAAGCACGGGAACAAGCCACCAAAGACGGGAGCGCAAACGGTGCATCGCAGGACTCATTTCTTGTCAGCCTCGGCGTAGGCAAAACCAACCACATCGAGTAGCACGCTTACCTCAGGCTCGGCGCCCGGCGCGGGTTTGAAGCCACGAAATCCATTGAGTGGCGAGATCCGCAGGTTCTCCACCACCAGATACGGCTGTTGGGTCTCGAGGGCGTAAAGAATTTTTTGCAGGTTCGCCGTCGTCGCAAAAAGCTGCAGGTTGACGCCGATCACGCGAAAGCGCCCATCGTCTCTGGGAGTGGTAATCGAGACGGTGGTGAGGCGGCCCGCGTTGTTCTCAATCGCCGCCTTGACCATATCCTGCAGTTCCGCCCCGGCGAGGTTGGGCGCGGTGTTCTTGAGAAAGAAGCGTCTGCCATCCTTGGCCCGCAAAGCGTCGAGCGCTTTGCGATACTCCGGTCCTTGGGCGGCGACCCGGCGATAGCGTTCGAGTCGATCCGTCATCGAGTCGATCGCGGCATCGTAGTGGCGATGGAACACGAGCCACGGAGCGATGAGCAGCGCGAGTCCCAGCGCCACCGCAACGATCAGCAGCGCGATGGCAAGCGTCCGGCTTTGGGCCGGCCTGAGCGTCATCGACAAAGTCGCCATCAGGAACGACCGCTGCGACCGGATGGAGGCGCGGCCCCCCCAGGCGAAGGCCCGAAGCGGGGCGTGAATGGCTTCTGCGGCGAAGCCGCAGGAACGTCCGTCGTCACAGCAGGAACGCCCGGCACGGCGCTCGGCGGCGTGGCCACCGTCGGCGGAGCCGCGGGCGGCACGTTGGACGTCGGGACGGGAGCCGTTGCGGCTGAGGCCGCGGGAGCCGCAGGTACGGGTGCCGGCGCAGGCGCATGTGCCGCTGCGGGTGCGGCCTCAGGGACCGGCGCAGGTGCCGCTTCCGGTGAGGGTACAGTGGGCGGCGCGACGGGTTCCGGCGTTGCCGCCGCAGCAATTACCGGCACAGGCACGGGATCCGGCGGCGTGCCGGTGCGCAAGCGAGACCCCAGAACGAACACCTCGCCCGGGCCCGGCTGCAACTTGGTGGTCGGCGACTGGAGCGCTGCCTGCTCGACCAGCCTGGAGTCCTCGAGCGTGCTGATGAGCGCGCCAGCATTGGCCGACTCGCCGCGCAGTGAGAGCTCGCGCACGTTGTCCTTGCCGCGAATCGTGGACCTGATTTCCATCTGGGTGATCCAGGTGTCGTCGGGCAGGAGCCGGGTGATGTCGTCGATGATCTGGATTGTGCCGGGGTAGGCATATTTTCTTGCCAAGGCGTAGTTGTAGTCGCCCTGCTGACGTTCGAGTTGCGTGCGCAAGGCGTCGGATGCCTCGGCCTGCTCGCGTGCGCTTTCCGTCTGCTTGTTGAGCGCGATGGCGAACTCGCGCTTCTGAAGGAGCGGCACCAGCAGCACCGCCAATACGCCCACGGCCAGGATCGCAGCAGGCGCCCACAGTTGCCAACGGCGCCATAACGCGGAGTGCGGTCGCGCCTCATTCGGGATCAGATTGAGTCGGGTGGCTCGGGTCCGTACCGGGCCAGGCACCACCGCGACCACGATGCCTCCCCAATCCTCGACCTGGCGCCGCGCGCTGTCGACGGCGGTCTTCAATGCCGCGACCCAATCGACGCCGATCGTTTTGGCCGCCGGATTGCGATCGATCACCGCGGCATCGAAATAAAGCTGCTCCGGGCGAAACGGCGTGTGACGGTCGAGATCGTAGCTCAGCGCCTGCGCAAGATTTTCTTCGACAGCCGCAGGCAAAACGAGCGTCTTGCGCATCACCTGCTTCGGCGGCAAGGCGATCACGACCTTGGGTGCCGCCGCCGTCTGGCTGCCCGTTGCAGTGACCAGCGCATTCATCGCGGCGCGGCCGGTGGCTGCCACCTCGCCCGCATCACTGGAGAGCGCCACCCTCGCGACCTCGATCAGTCTGAGTTCGGTGTCGACCACTTGCGGCCGCCAGAAGATCGCCCCGGCATCGCCGAATTCGACCACCGGACGCGTCATGCGGCGCCGCATTGCTCCGCGCGACGCAGCAGGGATCAGCGGTGCGAGCTCGGCGCTCCACCAACGCCAAAAGCGCGGCAAACCGACGCGATGCGCCGCGTTGCGCGAAGATTGCCGCAGGCTATTGAGTGCGTGTCCCATTGACTTTGTCGTTGCTATCTTTATCGGCTGCTGCAATAAGGCGGCGATCGCCTTCCCGCCACTCCAGAATATTGACGATGCGCCGCCGCTCCGCGCCGGGGCGTACGACCGCTTCCCGCGCAAACGTCACGCCATCCGCCGTCGTGACCTCCGCGCGAATTCGCCAGAGATTCAGCGCGCCACCAATGACCCCCGCAACCGGAAACGCAGGCGCAGGCTGTTTGGCCGCCAACGCGGCGCTACGCTGGGCAATGTAGGCATCGACGATTTCGGGCGTCGCGCCGGGAACGGCCAGCAGCACCGTGCGCGAAGCGTATGCGGGGTTGATGCCCGTCATCCGGCTGAAGACGGTGAGACTGTCCGCGATTCGGCCATAGATCGCCGGAGTCATGCCCAGCACGCGCTGCAGTTCCGCAACTGCCTCGAACGGCGCGTTGGCGGGCTTGTAATTCAGGCCTGCCGCCTGATAGTCCGGCGCCTCCGCGCCGTTGGGCCGCCGCAATTCGTCGACGTCTTTCCAATCGCCGATGACATCGACCAGTTGCCCGGCGGCGTCGGTGTCCAGCGCTCCCGCCGTTTGCAACAATCCCTTGATCAGTGCATCCGGCGCGGTATTCAGATCGATTTTACCAGACTCGTCGAGTGCGTTGACCGAAATACGGCTGCCGTCTTCGTCCCACGCGTGGACGATTCCGTCCGTGGCCCAGACGTCGGCAAGCCCCCTTGGCCGCATCAGCTCGAACACCGTTCTGTAGACCGCCCCGTCGGCGAGCGCTCGCGCCTGCGCCAGCGACAAGGTATTGCGCGCAGCCAGCGCTTCGTTGCGCATGCCATAGGCGAAGCTGCCGCCTATTACTGTCAACAGGATGGTGAGCCACAACACGAGTATCAGCGCGATGCCGCGCTGCCGGTCGCGGCCGGCGTATCGTGCGCCGCGCGCAATGCGTTTTCGAAAGACCGGGTCGGCACTCACGTCCGCGCACTCAGGTGACGAGACAACGGTTGCGATTGGGGTCCCAGGCGCGACAACCCGCTTCCGGTGCCAGCCGCGGTTCGACGATCATCGTCGGCCACGCCTGGCTCTTCGTTGGCTTGACGTCGATGCGAATCAACTGCGGCAGGACCTGCGGATCGTCCCAGCGGTCCCGCCACGTCGGGTCGCCGGCGTCGTTGGAGTCCGGATCGCGCCCGAAATAACCGAACCGTACCTCGGCGATGTCCTCGGCGAGCACCGAGCTTTCCGCGTCGCGGAAATCGGGAAGCGCATTCGCGCCGTAGTCCGGAATGACGCGGGCAAGCGTCAGCCGCGATTTTTCGCCCGCGGGCGCGACCGCAACACGAAAGTAGAACATGCCGCCGCCGGCACGGCCGGGCAGCGCTGCCGCAAATGAAAGCGAATCGGTACCGCCGGCGAAATACAGCGGCTGATCGATCACCTTGTGAAATCGCAAGGGATGCTGCGCCGACAGCGTCTGGCGGAGCATTTCCTCGGTCAGCCGCATGTCGGTCGCCTGCTCCGTTTTCTGTTCGCCGCGATCCCAGCTATTGGCCGACAGCGACAACGAACCGTAGAGGAGCGCGGATATGAGGCCGAGCAGCGCTAGCGCGATCAGGAGCTCGAGAAGCGTAAACCCCGACGTGGCGGTCCTCAAGGTCGCGATCCGAGGCGAAACGCTTGCAGCGTCGAGTGTCACGCCTATTCCTTCATCGCGATACGCACGGTGGATAGCGCGACCGAACGTTCGTTGCCAGGCGTGCTCGGCCAGCTTACGGTCACGCCAAGCTTCCACAGGCGTACGGGCATGGCGGTCGCCGCACTGTCGAGATCGGGCGTCGAGCCCGGGGGTGCGTACGGCGCGATCACCGCAGTCCACGCGTAGCGTCCATCGTCGGAGTTGCCTTGGACCGTGCCCTCCTTCAACGGCGCTTCGACGCTGACCGCGGCGAGCCTGCTTTCCGCATAAAGGGTTGCGCGGCTGTATTCGTCGGCCAGCGTTGCATTGCCCAACGCGCCCGAGAACAACCGGAACAGCGCCGTGCCGACGAGCGCAAGAATGACGAATGCCGCCAGCACTTCCAGCAATGAGAACCCGCGTTCCTTCATGCTCATTCGAGGATCGCGACGCGGCCGGTCAGCCAGTCGACGTCGACGTCGTATTTGCGATCGCCCGCAGCGAGCGTAATGCGCCCGCCATTCGAGCCGCCATCGGGGAAGAACCGGATGGCACCGACTTTATCGTTCAGGAGGTCGCGCTGCGCGGTGTAGAGCTTGAGCTCGATCTTCTCGGGCAGGCGATGCGAGCGTTCATCCGGCGACACGCGAAATGTACGCGTTTCCAGATTGAGCTCGAGCAGCGATTCGGAACGCTGCGATATGGCCCGATCCCGCGCCAGGCGCAACCCGGAAGCGACATCGCGCGCCGCGGTTTTCAGGTCGGTACCGGAAACCCCGCCGCTGAACATCGGCAGCACCATTGCCGCGATCAGGGCCATCAAGATGAGCACGATCAGAAGCTCGAGCAGCGTGACGCCACGATGCCGGCCAGGCACCGCTCGCAGCGGCATCATTCCCAGCTCGTGATGTCCTTGTTCGTCGCGTCGCCGCCTTCCTTGCCGTCGGCGCCGTAGGACCAAAGGTCGTACGCGCCGTGCTGGCCAGGCGAGGCGTACATGTAGTCGTTGGTCCATGGGTCCTTGGGCAACGTGTTCTTTTTCCAGTAAGGACCGTTCCAGTTGGGCACGCCGCTGGGTGCCGTGATCAGCGCCTGCAATCCTTCCTGCGTGGTTGGATAGCGCCCGATTTCGAGTTTGAACAGATCCAGCGTCTGACCGATCTGCTCGATCTCGATCCTGGCCGCCTTTGCCTTGGCCTTCTCTCCCTGACCCAGGTAATTGCCGCCGACGATGCCCATGACGATGCCGATCAAGGTCAGAACGACCAGAATTTCGATCAGGGTCATGCCGCGAATCCGGGCAATACGGGCGGGAACGGCTCGTCGCGCGACGAGCCCCGGCGGCTCAAGCTGCAATTTCTTTTCCATGATCACTCTCTCTCCAGCCATCGAAGACCAGATCGTTTAGATGGCTCATCAGACGGCAAGTTCGCTCATTCCCACGACGCCAAGCAGAATTGAGAGCACGATTCCGCCGATAAGCACCGCGAGTCCGAGTATCAACACCGGCTCGAGCACCGCGAGAAAGCGCTTCACCGCGACCTGCACTTCGCGGTCGTAGACCTCGGCAACGCGGTTGAGCATCTCCTCGAGCCGGCCGGATTCTTCGCCGACCAGAATCATCTGAGTCGCCAGTCTCGGGTAGACCCCTGTTTCGGCCAGCGGCGTGCCGAAGCCCTTGCCTTCCCGCAGGCGCGTGACGACGCCATCGAGCGCCCGCGCGAGCACCGAGTTGGTCATCGTTTCCTTGACGATCGATAGACCGGCGAGCAGCGTCACGCCGTTTCCAAGCAAGGTTGCGAGCGTACGCGCAAAGCGCGCGACTTCGACCTTGGCCAGCAAGTCGCCGAGCAGCGGCGCGCGCAGCATGCGGCCGTCCCAGCGAAACCGCACCTCAGGCGAGCGCAAGCGCCGGCGTGCGATCCACACTAACGAAAGGATGATAATCAGCATCAGCCACCAATAGTTGCGCAAGCCCGTTCCGAGAAAGATCACGATCTCGGTTGGCAGCGGCAGCGCCTTGCCGGCCTGCGCGAAGGTCTGCTGGAACTTCGGAACGACAAAGATCAGGATGACCATCACCGACGTCAACGCGACGCCGACGAGGATGGTCGGATAGATCAGCGCCGACTTGACGCTCTCGCGCAACTCCTTGTTGCGCTCCATCGTGTCGGCGAGGCGCGTCAGCACCACGCCCAGCGCGCCGCCCGCCTCGCCGGCACGAACGATGTTCACGTAAAAGCGCGAGAACACTGTGCGGTGCATGTCGATTGCCTGCGATAAGGATTTGCCGCCTCGCACATCGTCGCGAATGGTCTGCAGGAGGTGCGCGACCGGCAGCGTCGGCGCAAGTCCGATCAGAATTTCCAGGGCGCGATCGAGGGGAAGCCCGGCACGAAGAAGCGTTGCCAACTCGCGCGTTACCCCCAGCACCTGGTCGCGAGTGACGGTGCGCGACTCGAACCAACGTGAGCGCCGCGGGGCCGGCCCCGTGGCGCTCACCGTCTTGCCGGCAAGCGCCGCCTCGACCTTCATCGGCATCAGGCCCTGATCGCGCAGGCGATCGACGATCTCGGCTTCGTTCGCCGCCTCGAGCTCACCCGCGGCGACGTCGCCCGCGGCGTTCACCGCGCGGTATCGGAAAAGCGCCATCTACGCGCCAGTTCTAGTTCTCGCGCGTGACGCGAAGAACTTCCTCGAAAGTGGTGACCCCGTTCATCGCCTTGCGCATTCCGTCTTCGTACATCGTCACCATGCCTTCCTTGATCGCCTCGGAGCGAAGCTCGGTCGACGTCGCGTGACGCATGACGTGGGTGCGCAAGTGATCGCTCATCGGGAGCATTTCCATGATGCTTATGCGTCCGATATAGCCTGTCTGCCCGCACTCCTTGCAGCCTTTGGCGTGGTAGAGAGTCACGTCGGCTTTCGTCGCGAATTTGCGCAAGCCAAGCTCATCGACGACTTCCGGCAGCGCGGTGTACGCCTCCTTGCACGCGGGACACAGCGTGCGCACCAATCGTTGCGCGAGGATACCGATCACCGTCGACGTGAGCAGGTAATCTTCCACGCCCATGTCCAGCAGCCGGTTGACGGTGCTGGCGGCATCGTTGGTGTGCACGGTCGACAGCACGAGGTGACCGGTGAGCGCCGACTGGACGGCGATCTGCGCGGTCTCGAGATCGCGAATCTCACCGATCATGATCACGTCCGGGTCCTGGCGGACGATGGAACGCAGCGCGTTGGCGAAGGTCAAGTCGATCTGCGGCTTGACCTGGATCTGGTTGATGCCCGGCATCTGGTACTCGACCGGATCCTCGACGGTGAGTATCTTGACGTCGGGCTTGTTCAGCCGGTCGAGCGCGGTGTACAGCGTGGTCGTCTTGCCGCTGCCGGTCGGGCCGGTGACGAGAAGAATGCCGTGCGGCTCCATCAGCACGTCGAGGAATCCCTTGAGGGTGTCGTCCTCGAAGCCGAGACGCTTGAAATCGAGCGCGACGCCGCCTTTGTCGAGAATCCGCATCACCACCGATTCGCCGTGCATCGTCGGCACCGTCGACACGCGCAGGTCGATATCCTTGCCCTGCACGCGCAACCGGATGCGGCCATCCTGCGGCAGCCTGCGCTCGGCGATATCGAGCATGGCCATGATCTTGATCCGTGAGATCACTGCCGCCGACAATCTGCGCGGCGGCGATTCGACTTCATGCAGCACGCCGTCGATGCGATAGCGCACGATGAGCCTGTTTTCGAACGGCTCGAAGTGGATATCGGAGGCGCGCATTTCCAGCGCGTTGGTGATGATCAGCGACACCAGGCGGATCACCGGCGCTTCCGAAGCCAGGTCCTTGAGCTGCTGGATGTCGGCGTCGAATCCGATATCGTCGCGCTGCTCCACGTCGCCGAGAATCTGTCCGAGCGCGGACTTGCCCGCGCCGTAGAGCCTCTCCAGTGCCGCGTCGAGCTCGCTCGGAATCGCCACCAGCGGCCTCACTTTTCGGCCGGTGACCATTTCGAACGCGTTCATGGTGTACGTGTCAGTCGGGTCGGCCATCGCCAACGCAAGTTCGTTCTCGTCCTCGGTCAGCGGCAGCGCGCGCGCGTCTCGCAGAAAGCGGGCGGACACGCGCTCCTCGAGAATCGGCATCTCCGGATAGCCGGCAGCTTCGATCAGCGGCAGGCCCAGTTGGAGCGCGAGCGCCTCGGAAACATCGCGTTGCGACACGACCCCCAGCGATACGAGCAAAGCGCCGAGCTTGTCGCCCGACTCCTGTTGCAATCGCAGCGCGCGCTCCAATCCGGCGGCGTCGAGTTTGCCGCGCTCGATCAGTATCTCGCCGATTCGTTTGTGTACCGGTGCGTCCAAGTCATTCGCTGCGCAAAATTTGATCGAGCGATAATAGCATAGCGAATGTCATCGATTCGCTGCCGAGCCGCATGTAACAAGGCTTTGCGGCCGACGGTTCGATCAAAACTGTCGCCGTCGGGCGACGTCGTGTTTCAAAATGTCGCCGTCGCCCGACGCTTTGTCGACGTCTTGATTACAATCACGCTGATTGCTCACCCGCCTCATGCTGGAATCGTCGCTACGATCAAAGAGTCGCTGCGCGCTCGAATGACTCGTCAGATTGAGCGCTACGAAAGTGCGTGACGAACTTTCGCAACGCTCAATAATCCGAAGCTACGCGAGCCGGCGAAACGCGTCCACGGCAACCCGCACGGTTTCGTCGATGTCGGCAGCGGCATGCGCCGAGGAGACAAATCCCGCCTCGAACGCCGACGGCGCCAGGTAGACGCCGGCGTCCAGCATCGAATGAAAGAAGCGGTTGAAGCACTCCTTGTCGCAACCCATCACGGTCGCGAAAGAATCGGGAACGGATTTCGCGAAATAGATGCCGAACATGCCACCGATGGATTGCGCAGAAAATGCGATACCGGCATCCGCGGCTGCGCTGGCGAGCCCGTCGGTCAAAGTGCGTGTGCGCTCTGACAGGCGCTCGTAAAACGCGGGTGCCTGGATGGCGCGCAAGGTCGCGAGCCCCGCGGCAACAGCGACCGGATTGCCGGACAAGGTTCCAGCCTGATAGACCGGTCCGAGCGGCGCGATCTTTTCCATGATTTCGCGCCGGCCGCCGAAAGCGCCGACCGGCATGCCACCACCAATTACCTTCCCGAGTGTGGTGAGATCGGGCGCAACGCCGTACAAACCCTGGGCGCCGCGCAAATGCAGTCGAAAGCCGGTCATGACTTCGTCGAAGATGAGAACCGCGCCGTGGCGATCGGCGAGGCGGCGCAGACCCGGAAGAAAATCGCCGGTCGGAGCGATCAGATTCATGTTGCCCGCGACGGGCTCGACGATGATCCCCGCAATCTCGCCCGGATGCGCGTCGAACGCGGCCGCGACCTGGTCGAGATCGTTGTACGACAGCACGATGGTTTCGCCGGCAATCGCGGCGGGAACGCCTGCCGATGAGGGTTGCCCGAAGGTAAGCGCGCCCGAGCCCGCCTTGACCAGCAGGCTGTCGCCGTGCCCGTGATAGCAGCCTTCGAATTTAACGATCTTTGTCCGGCCGGTGAAGCCGCGCGCGAGCCTGATCGCAGTCATCGTCGCCTCGGTGCCCGAAGAAACCAGCCGCACCATTTCCATCGACGGCAGCAGCCGGCAAAGCGTTTCCGCCATCGTAATCTCGAGCTCGGTCGGAGCGCCGAACGACAGGCCGTGGCGCGCCGTTTCCTGCACCGCACGCACGGTCTCCGGGTGCGCGTGCCCGAGAATCGCCGGCCCCCACGAGCCGACGTAGTCGATATAGCGCTTGCCGTCGGCGTCCCAGAGATACGGCCCCTCGCCGCGGGTGAAGAAGCGCGGCGTACCCCCCACCGAACGGAATGCGCGTACCGGGGAATTGACGCCCGCAGGTATGGTGCGCTGCGCGCGTGCAAAAAGCTCTTCGTTGCGAGTCATGGTCGACATCCAAAGAGTGCAATGAGCATGGTCATAGGAGTACGCGCCGCGGCTTTCCGAAGCGTCGCACGCGCGCGTTCCCCACGTGCATCATCGCTTGTTGAACAGCGCAACGAACGATCGCGCCGCGGCAGCGACATCGGCGGCGTCGAACAGCGCGGAAATCACCGCGACGGCGTCGGCGCCGGCCTCGATCAGCAATTCCGCGTTGTCTGGAGTGATGCCGCCGATGGCGACCACCGGGACGCTCCAGCGCGTCTTCGCTGTGGTTAGCAGCGACAATCCGGCGCGCACTGCATCCGGCTTGGTATTCGACGGAAAGAAACTTCCAAACGCGATGTAATCGGCCCCTGCGGCGACGGCCGCTTCCGCCAGCTCCAGCGAGTCGTAGCACGACGCGCCGATGAGCGCCGTGGCGCGAAGGCGCGCGCGCGCCAGCGCAATCGTCGCGTCGCCGCGGCCGAGATGCACGCCGTCGGCATCGATCGCGGATGCAAGATCGATATCGTCGTTGATGATGAATATCGCGCCGTGCGCGGCGCAGAGATCATGCAATGCGCGCGCCTGCCGCAGCCGCAACTCCGGCGCAGCGGTCTTGTTTCTATACTGGATCGTTGCCGCGCCGCCTTCCAGCGCCGCGCCGACGAAGTCGGTCATCGAATCGGTGTCGCAGCGATCCGGCGTCAGCGCGTACAAACCTGCGATCGACGGCGGCGCGCTCGCCTGAATAGCCCCGACCATGGCTTGGGGTCAGTGACGGTGCAGGTTGGACGATGGCGGCGGCACGGCGTCTTCGACGCGCGGCTCCTCCTCGTCCTCACGCGCCCAGAACAGCCGGTCCGGCAGCATCTGGCCCATGCCGGGGCGATACGCCTTCTGCAGCGTGTGCCACGTGTAATCCTGTGCTTCGCGCACCGCCTCCGGGAGATCGAGCCCGTTGGCAAGCATGGCCGCGATGGCCGACGCGAGCGTGCACCCCGAGCCATGATAGCTGCCCGGAAGGCGCTGCCAGTTGTCCGTTCTCACCACGCCGCTTTTTGCGTAAAGCGTGTTTATCACCTGCGGCGTGGGCTCGTGGGTGCCGGTGATCAGAACGAATTCGCAGCCGATCTCGATCAGCCGCTGCGCGCA
The DNA here is from genome assembly GCA_017880805.1 of Burkholderiales bacterium. GTDB lineage: Bacteria > Pseudomonadota > Gammaproteobacteria > Burkholderiales > Casimicrobiaceae > PALSA-1003. The sequence goes on along the minus strand of JADGRP010000031.1, from coordinate 3,271 downwards.
AACCGAGAGCAGCGGTTCGTCTTCATCGTCGATATCGGCGAGCCGTCTCGCTTCGAGGCTGTTGGGTGTCAGGATTGTCGTCTGCGGGAGCAGCAGCTCGCGCATCGCGTGCAGCATCTCATCGCTGGCGAGCTCGTCGCCCCTGCCGGACGCCAGGACCGGGTCGAGCACCAGCGGCACATCCGGATAATCGGAAAGGATTTCGGCAATCGCCGCGATATTCTCGACGCTGCCTAGCGCACCGATTTTGAACGCGTCGATGGGCATGTCCTCGAGCAGACAGCGCGCCTGGTCAGCGACCCAATCGGAGTCGATCGCCTGCACCGCCTCGACGCCCATCGTGTCCTGAACAGTAATCGCAGTCAGCACCGACAGCGGATGACAGCCCATGCTTGCCAGCGTCAGGATGTCGGCTTGAATGCCTGCGCCTCCGGACGGATCGGAAGCGGCAAACGTCATTACGAGGGGCGGAAAATCAGGGTCCTGATCGTTCGGTGGGGACATTGTGGCGCGGCCTTCGAGCGGCATCCGAGATGCACCCGAACTGCCACCGGCCCGGATGGACTCAGTTAAGTGCAGGTAAACTGCGAGTTTACTCCAATCGCTTTCGCGTCCAATGAAAAAATACATGTGCCTGATCTGCGGCCACATCTACGATGAAGCCTTCGGCGACGCCGACACCGGCATCGCACCCGGCACCAAATGGGAAGATGTTCCGCCGAACTGGACGTGCCCTGACTGCGGCGCGCGCAAAGAAGACTACGAATTGGTGGAGTTCTAACAAACTGTCGGAGGAAGGATGCGCATTCTTCATACCATGCTGCGTGTAGGCGACCTGCAACGCTCGATCGGCTTTTACACCGGCGTCCTCGGCATGAAGGTGCTGCGGACGACCGACCGTCCGGAACAGAAATACACGCTGGCGTTCGTCGGCTACGGCGACGAGTCGAAGCACGCAGTCCTCGAGCTGACCTACAATTACGGCGTCGATCGCTACGATCTCGGCACCGCTTACGGACACATCGCCATCGAGGTTCCTGACGCAGCGGCGGCGTGCAGCGCGGTGCGCGAAAAAGGCGGGGCCGTCACCCGCGAGGCGGGGCCGGTCAAAGGCGGCACTACGGTGATTGCATTCGTGCAGGATCCGGACGGTTACAAGATCGAGCTGATCGAGAGATAACGCAATACTACGTCGTCCCCGCGAAAACGAGCCCGAAGGGCGAAGTTTCGAGGAACGGCCAAGCGGGGACCCATTTTTGACTTTCAGACGAAAATGGATTCCCGCTCAGTTACCAAAATGAGCGGGAATGGCGATTTGAGTATCCGCGCGTCGCGCTCTTCGCATCGCCGACTACGAGGTTGCGCGCAGCAACTCACGTATGTCGTGTGCGTAGACATCCGGGCCCTGGCCATGGGTCACGTACAAGCGCAGCCGCCCCTGCGGGTCGAAGATAAAGGTTCCCGCGGAGTGGTCCATGGAATAGCTGCCTGGCGTCGATCCGGGTTGCTTCTGATACAGGACCTTGAACTCGCGCGCGGTCGCGGCGGTGGCCGCGGCGTCTCCGTACAAGCCGAGGAACGTCGGGTTGAATGCCGGAACGTATTGCGACAGCAATTCGGGCGTGTCGCGTTCCGGGTCGATGGTCACGAACAGCACCTGCACCCGGTTGGCATCCGTGCCCAGCTTTTGCAGCGCGGCGGCGAGGTCCGAGAGCGTGGTGGGGCACACGTCGGGGCACTGCGTGTAGCCGAAGAACATTACGACCGCCTTGCCGCGAAAGTCGGCGAGCGTGCGCGGCTTGCCGTTGTGATCGGTGAGCTTGAAATCGTGACCAAAGGCTACTCCGGTGACATCCGATGCCTGGAACCGAGGGCTCTCCGGCCCGCATGCAGTCACGACCAGCGCCAACAGCGCCGCGGCGACCATGCCGAAGGTTCGCTTCACTTCCAGTAGTGGTCGAGTAGCAGCGCTGAAAACAACGCTGCCAGGTAGACGATGGAATACCTGAACGTCTGCCGTGACAGCCGGTCGCTGTAGCGGCGCTGCAACGCAACGGCGTAGCCGATGAAAACACCGCCCAGGATCATCGCGGCGATCAGGTACATCCAACCGCTCATGCGAATGGCGAACGGAAGCAGCGAGACGGCGAACAAGGCAATCGTGTAGAGAACGATCTGCAGCCGCGTGTACGCGGGACCATGAGTCACCGGCAGCATGGGCAACCCCGCATTCGCGTATTCCTTCGCACGATAGAGCGCGAGCGCCCAGAAATGCGGCGGCGTCCAAACGAAGATGATCAGGAACAGGATAAGCGCCTGCGGCGCCACGTCGTCGGTCACCGCGGCCCAACCGAGAACCGGCGGCATCGCGCCGGACGCGCCGCCGATCACGATATTCTGTGGCGTCGCCGGCTTGAGCAGTACGGTGTAGATGACCGCGTAGCCGACAAAGGTCGCAAGCGTCAGCCCCATGGTCAGTCCATTGACCTGCACGTAAAGAAGCCCCAGGCCGGCGCCACCGATGACCGACGCAAACATCAGCGTCTGTTGTGTCGAGAGTTCTCCGCGCGGCAGCGGTCTGGCGCGGGTGCGTGCCATTTTGGCGTCGATCTTTTGCTCGACGAGGCAATTGATCGCCGCGGCCGCCGCGGCGACTAGCGCGATGCCGAGCGTGCCGAACAGCATCGGCTTAAGCGGCGGCAAACCGGGCACCGCGAGAAACATTCCGATCACCGCGGTGAATACGATGAGCGACACCACGCGCGGCTTGGTCAGCGAGAGGAACTGACGCAGCCGATTTTGGTCGAGGGCGAGTGTGTTCATGGGAACGGCGCGCGGGCGATACGAGCGCGCGAGCGTAATTTTACCATTGGCGCCGCCTCAGCCGATTCTCGATGCCCGCAGCAATCGTTCGAGATCTTTGGCCATCCGCTTGATGTCGGGATTCGCGGGATAGCGAAGCACGATGTTGCCCAGCGGATCGATCAGATAGATGTTCTGCGGCGACCCGGTGACGCTAGGCAATGCCGCCCACTGATCCGGATCGATCCAAACGACGACCAGCCCCGGGTGCTGCGCAAGAAGCTGCGGTTCCAGCGTGAACGCACCCGTCGCCTGCAGCCAGATACGCACCACGCGGTCCTGTTCGCGTCCCTGGATCGTGCGCGCCTGCCGCGTCGCGTACAGCATGCGCTGACATGCGTCTTCGCACGGGCCCGCATCGGCCGCGACGAACAGCCAACGGCCGCGATAATCCGACAGTCGAAATTTC
>JADGRP010000225.1 GCA_017880805.1 Burkholderiales bacterium | reverse complement strand
TCTATCTCCTGATCAGGGACTTCTGGAAGGCAAATGCCTAAGCCCCCCAAGCGCCCCCGCGACCCCGCGACCCCGCCCAGCTATGCTCGGCCTGTGTGATTTTCGATCATCTTGTATCAATTTGCTAAGAAAGCGATGGAGCAAATCCCATCCAGTGGCGACCCGTACCGGCAGATTATGAGCTGGCTGTTGCCCCGCATCGGTAAAAAGTAACTCCGCCCGTTCGTTTGTTTCTAGCCCTTCGACGCCGCTCACCGTCTCTCACCAACTCGAGCGCTGTTTGCGTTTAGCGGCTTCGCCCGGCGCGAAGCCATGCAAGGCAGCCTGAAGTCGATCTTCAGGAATTCCGCGGATGAAGCTTTCGTCTCATTAAGAAAGGCGGATTTCTTAATGAGTTGCTCCGCGACCTGAGCGTGATGGACTGGTCTAATGTAGTGCCGGTGTCACGGCTGCTTTGCCCACGATAACGGACATGCGTCAGAAGGGCTGACATGGCAGTTTCGTGCCAAAAGCCGCCATTGGCACCGCTGTACTCAGCTGCGTCTCGCGCTACACTGGGTCGCTTCCAGAGGGAGCGCAACGGTGCAGACGCCGACGACGCGATACGCGAAGAGCGGCGAGGTCCGCGTGGCCTATCAGGTCGTTGGCCATGGTCCGGTCGACCTCGTGTTCGTACCCGGCTTCATCTCCAACTTGGAGATTCATTGGGAAGACCCGGGTTATGCCCATCTTCTGCAACGACTTGGAACGTTCGCGCGCGTCATTCAGTTCGACAAACGGGGCACTGGACTAAGCGATCGCGTCGACACAAATCATTTGCCAAGTCTCGAGACGCGCATGGACGACGTCCGTGCGGTGATGGACGCGGCCGGAAGCCAGCGCGCGGTGCTGCTTGGCGCATCCGAGGGCGGTCCGATGTCGATCCTGTTCGCCGCCACGTATCCAGAGCGCACGCGCGCACTCGTGCTATACGGCTCGTACGCCCACTTCCATACTTGGGTCTTGAACAAAGAAGCGCTGGAGCAATTCATCCAGGGCATGGAAAAGGGGTGGGGCACGGGAGCAAGCGCCCCGAGTTTCGCGCCGGAGGCAGCGAAGGACAAGCGCTACCGCAACTGGTGGGCCCGCTGTGAGCGCCTAGCGGCAAGCCCGTCAGCTGCGGTCGCGCTCGCACGCATGAACGCCGCGATCGACGTCCGGTCGATCGTTCCGTCGATTCGTGTGCCCACGTTGGTGATCCACCGCACCGACGACGCCCGCATCAAGTTCGCAGGTGGGCGCTATCTCGCGCAGCATATCCGGGGTGCTAAATTCGTAGAGGTTCCTGGCCGCGATCATCCGATCTGGACCGGCGACGTCGATCGCATCGTCGACGAAATCGAGGAATTCGTGACCGGTACGCGGCCGGAGCCGGATTACAATCGCGTGCTCGCGACAATTCTCGCGGTACGGTATGTCGTAAAACGCGGTGATCGCCATTGGGGTGAGCGCCTCGACAGTATGCGCGAGGCCGCAAAGAAGGTTATCGCGCGGCATCGAGGCCAGCCGATCGCTATTGGGAACGAGAGGATCAGCGCCCGGTTCGATGGGCCAGCGCGGGCCGTGCGTTGCGCGCTCGCGCTGCGCGAAGCCGTGGATGCCATCGGCCTTTCCGTGGCAGCGGGCGTGCATGTCGGCGAGATTTCCGTTCACGAGGCTTCGGTTGCCGGCGTCGCGCTGCACGTGACCGAGCGCATCGCGTCGCTGGCGGGGCCCGGCGAGGTGCTGGTCTCGGCAATCGTCAATGACCTTGTCGCGGGTTCCGGATTGCATTTTGTCGAGCGCGGAAGCCAGCAAATCGAAGGAGTGGAGGGTCCGATGCGCCTGCTCTCCGTCATGATCGAACAGCACTTGGAACCCGCGCCGCGCACGGCCAAGACGCCGAGCCTCGACGTACTCAGCAGCCGTGAACGCGAAGTCCTCGATCTCGTCGCCGACGGACTCAGCAACGCGGCGATCGCGCAGCGCCTGCGACTCAGCGATCACACCATCAAACGCCACGTCGCCAACATCCTGCTCAAGCTTGATCTCCCCACGCGCGCCGCGGCCGCCGTGCTCATCGGCCGTCAAACGCCCGCCTAACGCTCGCTGTGACTGGCCCGATCGGGCCATCCCACCGATGGGCCATTCGGGCGAAGCGGCGGGCCGCTCCAACCAATAACAATTCCCTCCAGCCACTGGGCCCTATCGAAATGGTTGGGCACTTCGGTGCAGGAAATGGAGGTTCCCATGCGCAAGATGACAGCCCTCGTTGTGGCGCTCACGACCGCAACCGGATTCGCCGCAAGCGTTGGTCTGATCGCGTCTGCGTCGGCGCAAGACGCGAGCGCCCAGGCGGCCTATCGCGACATCGAACAGACGCTCGGATCGGTGCCGACGTTCTTCAAGCTGTTCCCCGAAGTCGGCATCGCTGGGGCTTGGGCGGAATTCAAGGCGGTGCAGCTCAATCCCAAGACTAAGCTTGACGGCAAGACCAAGGAACTGATCGGCCTCGCGGTCTCGGCACAGATCCCGTGTCACTACTGCGTTTATTTCCACACCGCGGCCGCCAAGCTCAACGGCGCCACGGATCAGGAGATCCGCGAAGCAGTGGCCATGGCGG
>JADGRP010000224.1 GCA_017880805.1 Burkholderiales bacterium | reverse complement strand
TCTGGCTCTTTCAACAGTAAAGGGATTCCCGCTTTCGCGGGAATGACGACTATTGCGATCGCGGCGTCACACTTTCATGTACTCATCAATCGTCGAAATCCCCCTCGTCGATCCACGCCATCTGAATCGCTTCGAGGATCTTCTCGCCGCTATGCTTCGGGTCGTCGTCGAAATCGGGCAACTCCAGCACCCACCGCCTGAGGTCGGTAAAAAGCACGCTTCTGGGATCCGCGTCGGGATGCGTCTCGGCGAGCGCAATCGCGATATCGCGCGTATCGGTCCACTTCATTTGGTGGCCTCTTTGGCGTAGTTGATCGTGTACTTCGGAATCTCGATCACCAGCTTTTGCTCGCCGATCTTTGCCTGACAGGAAAGGCGCGACAGCGGCGTCAGGCCCCAGGCGCGGTCGAGCAAATCGTCCTCATCTTCGGACGATGGCGAGAGCGAATTGAAGCCCTCGCGCACGATGACGTGACAAGTCGTGCATGCGCAGGATTTTTCACATGCGTGCTCGATTTCAATGCCGCGGTCGAGCAGGCTGTCGCAGATCGATTCGCCGGTTCGGGCTTCGAAGGTCTTCCCTTCGGGGCAAAGCTCGGCGTGGGGCAGGACGACGATTTCCGGCATGACGTCAGCGCAAGGTATCGATGCTGAGACCCGTCAGTGCCTGCGCCACGCTCCGGTCCATGCGGCGACCGGCGAACGCTTCGCTTGCCCGATTCAGCGCCTCGGTCGCCTCGACCAGTGCACGACGATCGGCGCCGGCCTCATTCACCAAATGCCTCAATCGCGCCACCGCCTCGTCGAGCGTGGCTCGCTCATCCGCGGCGAGCAGCTCGGCGTCCGCCGCCAGCGCGCTCTCGGTCGCGTCGATGATCCGTTCTGCGTCGACGCGCGCTTCGAGAAGCGCGCGCGTGGTCATGTCGGCAGCCGCGTTGGCATGCGATTCTTCCAGCATTCGCGCGATTTCCGCGTCGGACAATCCATACGATGGCTTGACCGTGATCGCGGCCTCGACCCTAGTAGTCTCCTCGCGCGCGGTGACCGATAGCAGGCCGTCGGCATCTACCTGAAACGTGACGAGTATCCGGGCCGCGCCGGCGACCATTGGCGGGATGCCGTGCAATTCGAACCGCGCCAGCGAGCGGCAATCGTCGACGCGCTCCCGCTCCCCCTGAACCACGTGGATCGCCATCGCCGTCTGGCCGTCCTTGAAGGTCGTGAACGACTGCGCACGAGCAATGGGGATGGTGGAGTTGCGCGAAATGATCTTCTCGGTCAGGCCGCCCATCGTTTCCAGGCCGAGCGACAGCGGAATCACGTCTAGCAGGAGCCAGTCTTCTCCTGGCGCGCGGTTACCGGCAAGGACGTTGGCCTGAATCGCCGCGCCGAGCGCGACGACCTGATCAGGGTCGAGATTGTTGAGCGGAGGCTGGCCGAAAAATTCCGCGACCGCCCTTTGCACCTGCGGCATGCGCGTGGCGCCGCCGACCATGACCACGCCTTTGATGTCGGTTGTCGCAAGCTTCGCGTCGCGCAGCGCCTTCTTGATCGGCGCCAGCGTCTTGCCGACCAGGGTCTGAGTAATCGCCGTGAATGTTTCGGCGGTCAGCGTCGCCGTAATCGTTTCGCCGGAGAACAACGTGGCCATCAGCGTCGACGACCCGTGGAGGGTCAGATTCTCCTTCGCTTCCCGCGCTTTCATCATCAGCAGTCGGGTATCCGACGGCGACACCGGGCCGATGCCTTGGGTCTCCAGCGCCCAGCAATAGACGCGGTGATCGAAATCGTCGCCGCCCAACGCAGTGTCGCCGGCGGTGGCAAGCACTTCGAATACTCCGCGGGAGAGCTTCAGAATCGACAGATCGAATGTTCCGCCGCCCAGATCGTAGACGGCGTAGATGCCTTCGGACGCGTTGTCGAGGCCGTATGCGATCGCTGCGGCGGTCGGCTCGTTGAGAAGTCGCAAGACATTCAGGCCGGCGAGTCGCGCCGCGTCGCGCGTCGCCTGTCGTTGCGCATCGTCGAAATACGCCGGTACGGTGACCACGGCGCCTTCGAGCTCTCCAGCGAGGTTCGACTCGGCGCGAATGCGCAAGGCCTTCAATATTTCCGCGGAGATCTCGACCGGACTCTTGCGTCCTGCGCGGGTCTCGATCTGCACCATGCCCGGCAGGTCAGTGTAGTGATACGGAAAGCGCCGCACGTCGGACAGATCGGACAGAGCGCGACCCATGAACCGCTTCACCGACACAATCGTGTTCTGAGGATCCTTTGCCTGCGCATTCTGTGCGGGGTAACCCACCGTGACTCCGTCGTCGCCATAGCGCACGACCGAGGGCAGCAGCGGCCGGCCGTCCTCGTCGGGCAGCACCATCGGAATCCCGCTGCGAACCGTTGCCACCAGCGAATTGGTCGTGCCGAGGTCGATCCCGACCGCCAGTCGATGCTGATGGGGGGCAGGCGCTTCGCCTGGCTCGGCGATCTGAAGCAGCGTCATCAGTCGTCGATCTCGGCGATCGCCGTCGCGATGTCCGCGGCGACCTTGGAGAGGAACTTGAGCTTGCGAAGGTTTGCCCGCGCGTCTTCCGTTGTCTCCGGTAGGTCGAGCTGCTCGGCAAGTGTTCTTTCCAGCTCGGCCGCCGCGCCCTCGACGCTTTTCTGCAGCGCAGTGAGTGCCCCCGCGTCGCGCGAGACGATCGCCTCGGCCATCGACTCTCGACACTCCAGTTGCTGCTCGAGAAATTCCGGGGGAAGCGCGGTGTCTGTCTCCGCCAGCGCATCGACGCCGCGCAAGAGCAGCAGGTAGTTCGCACGCTCGACCGGACTCCTGAGCGCGCGATAGGCCTCGTTGACACGCGACGACGATTGAAGCGCGAGCCGGCGCTCGTCGTCTCCGGCCGACGCGAACCTGTCCGGGTGCACCTCGGTCTGCAGCTTGCGGTATGCGGCGTCGAGCTCGGCAGGGTCGAACCGATAGCGCGCGGGCAAGCCGAACAGCGCGAAGTAGTCTTGGGAAAAATCGATCATGGTCTTCGTCCTCCCCTCTTGCGGGAAGGATGGAGGCGGGGATTGGAGCGGCAGGGGCCGTTCATTGCCCCATCGGGGAACAGGCGGTTTATACGTTGAAGCTTTCTCCGCAGCCGCACTCGTCTTTCACATTCGGATTGTTGAATTTGAAACCTTCGTTCAAACCCTCGCGCGTGAAATCAAGCTCGGTCCCGTCAAGGTAGGGCATGCTCTTCGGATCGACGATCACGGTGACGCCGTGGCTTTGGAACTGATGGTCCTCGGGTCGGACGTCATCGGCGTATTCGAGCTTGTACGCGAGGCCGGAGCAGCCTGTCGTGCGCACGCCCAGGCGCAGACCCACACCCTTCCCGCGCTTGGTCAGGAACTTCGCGACGTGGCTTGCCGCGGTCTCGGTGAGCGAAATCGCCATCGTCGTATCAGGCAACTGCGGCTGGCGCGGTCTGTGTCTCGATCGCCGGCGCGGCGCTTTCGCCGTGCTTCTTCTTGTAATCGGCGACCGCCGCCTTGATCGCGTCCTCGGCGAGAATCGAGCAGTGAATTTTCACGGGCGGAAGCGCGAGCTCCTCGGCAATGTGCGTGTTCTTGATCGTCAGCGCCTGATCGAGCGTCTTGCCCTTGACCCATTCGGTCACCAGCGACGACGACGCGATCGCGGAGCCGCAGCCATAGGTCTTGAACTTGGCGTCCTCGATGCGCCCGTCGGCGCCCACGCGAATCTGCAGCTTCATCACGTCGCCACAGGCGGGCGCGCCGACCATACCGGTACCGATGTCCTGGGCGTCCTTGGCGAACGACCCGACATTGCGGGGATTTTCGTAGTGATCGAGCACTTTTTCGCTGTATGCCATGGTGAACCTCTTGATGTTGCCTACGTTGATGTCTCTAATGCGCTGCCCACTCGATCGAATTCAGGTCGACGCCGTCCTGATACATTTCCCAGAGCGGCGAAAGCTCGCGCAGCTTGGCGATCTTGCCTTTCATCAATCCAATCGTGTAGTCAATCTCTTCTTCGGTCGTAAAGCGTCCGACGGTGAAGCGAATGGAGCTATGCGCCAGCTCATCGCTGCGGCCCAATGCGCGCAGCACGTACGAAGGCTCGAGCGATGCCGACGTGCACGCCGATCCCGACGACACGGCGATGTCCTTGATCGCCATGATCAGGCTCTCGCCTTCGACATAATTGAAGCTGGCGTTGAGGTTGTGCGGGACACGGTGTTCCATGTCGCCGTTGACGTACAACTCCTCGATCTCGGACAAGCCCTTCAGCAGCTTGTCGCGTAGCATGCGTATTCGCTCGTTGTCGGTCGCCATCTCCAGCCGGGCCAGACGGAATGCTTCGCCCATGCCAACGATCTGGTGTGTCGCCAGCGTGCCCGAGCGCATCCCGCGCTCATGTCCGCCGCCGTGCATTTGCGCTTCGATACGCACTCGCGGCTTACGCCTCACGAAGAGCGCGCCGATACCCTTCGGTCCGTAGGTCTTGTGGGCCGAGAACGACATCAGGTCAACCTTAAGCTTTGACAGGTCCACCGGCAGCTTGCCGGTCGCCTGGGCCGCGTCCACGTGAAAGATGATCCCGCGACTGCGGCAAAGTTCGCCGATCGCCGGAATGTCCTGAATCACGCCGATTTCGTTGTTGACGTACATCACCGAGACCAGGATCGTGTCGGGTCTCAACACCGCTTTGAGCTTCTCGAGGTCGAGCAAGCCATCGGGTTCGACATCGAGGTAGGTGACTTCGAAGCCCTCGCGCTCGAGCTCGCGCATGGTGTCGAGCGTCGCCTTGTGCTCGGTCCTGACGGTCACCAGGTGCTTGCCCTTGTCCTTGTAGAAGTGCGCCGCGCCCTTCACGGCGAGGTTGATCGATTCGGTCGCACCGGACGTCCAGACGATTTCCTTGGGGTCGCAGTTGACCAGTTTCGCGACTTCCTCGCGCGCCTCTTCGACCGCGTGTTCCGTTTCCCATCCGAACGAATGCGAGCGCGACGCAGGGTTGCCGAAATGTTCCGTCAGATACGGAATCATTTTTGCCGCAACGCGAGGGTCGACCGGCGTCGTTGCCGAATAGTCGAGGTAAATGGGTTTTTTCATCGATTTGTGAGGCTCTAGGCCACGGTGGCGGACTCGCGCTTCTTGCCCGGCAACGAACGGTGGACGTGCAGGACGTTGACTTCCGGCCGCTCCTGCTGGCGTACCAGCTCTTCGAGCGTCACCGAGCGCAGAAATGCAAAGATGTGGGCATTCAGTCCCGCCCACAACTCGTGCGTCATGCACCGCCTGTCGTCGAGACAGTTCTCCTTGCCGCCGCACTGCGTGGCATCGATCGGTTCATCGACGGCAAGGATCACGTCGGCCACCGAAACCGCTCCGGCGGGACGCGCGAGCCTGTACCCGCCCCCCGGCCCACGAACGCTGGCCACGAGCCCGTGCCGGCGCAGCTTGCCGAACAACTGTTCGAGATACGACAGCGATATCTTTTGCCGATCGGAGACGCCGGCGAGTGTCACCGGAGCGTTGGTCGCGTGCATGGCGACGTCGATCATCGCCGTCACCGCAAAGCGCCCTTTGGTCGTCAGTCTCATGATGTCCGGCCGCGTTCCTGGCTAGTTAGCTGATGCTCGATGCGCATGGCCTGAATTCTATAATTCCCTAGTGTTTTAGTCAACTAAATGCCCAAGGAGTTCACTCAAGCATTTTGTTGAGTTGGGTGGGGTCGAAACCTTCTGCCGTTGCCTTGGCATCGCTGCAATCGACACCTTCGGTCTGAAGCCGTTCGATCAGCATTTGCAGCCTGCCGTCGGTCGAGGCGGCATGGTCGAGCAGTGAATGGATGGCTTGAACGACCGGGTCGTTCATATCGGCACTGATCGCATACGCCGAAAACCCGATTTTCGTCGCTTGGGCCTCGCGCCGTGCCGCATCCTCGCCCGTCACGATGCGCGCCGGGATACCGACCGCCGTCGCGCCTGCGGGCACATTTCTTACCACGACCGCATTCGAGCCGACCTTGGCGTGATCGCCGATCAGGATCGGCCCAAGCACCTTGGCGCCGGCGCCCAGCACCACGCCCTGTCCAAGCGTAGGGTGGCGTTTACCGGCGTTCCACGAGGTGCCGCCCAGCGTGACGCCATGGTAGAGGGTGCAGTCATCGCCGATCTCGGCCGTTTCCCCGATCACCACCCCCATGCCGTGGTCGATGAACACCCGGCGGCCGATGGTCGCGCCAGGATGGATCTCGATCCCCGTCAGAAAGCGCCCCCAGTGCGACAGCCAGCGGCCGAGCCATCGAGCCCCGCCCGTCCACAGCGGGTGGGTCACGGCGCGGTGCCAAACGAGCGCGTGCAGCCCCGGGTAACAGGTCAGGACCTCCCAGGTCGTGCGCGCTGCCGGGTCGCGCTCGAACACGACCGCAATATCTTCGCGTAGGCGGGCAAACATGCTCGTATTCTGACATTTCCGACCGATTCACTCAAGTATTATGAACCGAGCCGGATTGCCGACGGAGCCGAACACCGCGATGCCTCAATTCGTCATTCCCGCTCATTTTGGTAACTGAGCGGGAATCCATTGGTTGTTGACGGTCGCCAGATGGATCCCCGCCTTCGCGGGGATGACGAGCGTCTTATGGGACCCGTTACTCGTTTGCGCAATCCTTGGTAACTCACTTCCGCCACCCGTTTTGCACTCTCTCCTCGATGCGCGCGAGGATGCCGCGAAGGATGTTGACCTCTTCTTTTTCCAGGCGTGCGCGCGAGAAAAGCCTGCGCAGTCGGGGCAGCAATCGCTTCGGGTGCGCCGGGCGCAGGAAATCGATGGCGATCAATGCCCGCTCGCCTTGTTCGAAGAGCAGCTCGATCTCTTCCTGCGTCGCCGGTTCGAACGCCGGCGCCGTCCATACCCTGTCTCCATGCGCGGCGACGCGCAACTCGTAGGCCGCGACCTGCACCGCCGCCGCAAGATTGAGCGACCCGAAATCGGACACCGCGGGAATGGTCGCGACAATCTGGCAGCGCGACAGCTCGGCATTCGACAGACCGGACATTTCCGTTCCGAACACCAGCGCAACGTCTCCGGAGGCCGCGTATCGCAGCGCTTCCTGCATCGCGGCACGAACCGGCAGGACAGTGCCCGCAAACTCGCGCGCCCGCGCGGAGAAACCGATCGCCAGTGTCGCGCCTGCGAGCGCTTCGTCGAGCGAAGCGGCGACGCGTGCCGCATTCAGGATCGCGTCTGCGCCCGCGGCCATCGCATCGGCGTCGGCGTCAGGAAAGCGCAGTGGAGTCACCAGCACGAGCCGCGATAAGCCCATTGTCTGCATGGCGCGCGCGCTCGCGCCGATATTTCCAGGATGACTGGTCGCGCACAGTACGACGCGAATCGGGTCAAGCGGCGAAGGCATGGGACACAGGTGCAGGTCGAATGCGGATCGAATGCGGGTAGAATGCGCGGCTCTGATCTTCTTCTTGCGCCGTCTTGCGGACGTGTCGGGCGGCGCACGCCATCATGCACCCCATGCTCTCAACTGCGGTCAAGGCCGCGCGGCGCGCTGGCAGCATCATCAATCGCGGCGCCCGCGATCTCGATCGTCTCACGATCACGACCAAGGGACCGAAAGACTTTGTCAGCGAAGTCGATCGCGCCGCCGAGGCGGCGATCGTCGAGACCTTGTTCGCAACCTATCCGGACCACGCGATTTTAGCAGAGGAAGGCACCGCCAAAGGCGCCAACGCCGACGCCGAATATCTATGGATCATCGATCCGCTCGACGGCACCACCAATTTCCTGCACGGCTTGCCGCAGTACTGCGTTTCGATCGCCCTGCAGCACAAAGGACAGATCACGCAAGGCGTGATCTACGACCCGGTGCACAACGACCTCTTCACCGCGACACGAGGCCGCGGCGCCTTCTTGAACGATCATCGCATGCGGGTTTCGCGCCGCCAGCATTTGAAAGATTGCCTGATCGGCACCGGATTTCCCTTTCGCGACGG
>JADGRP010000223.1 GCA_017880805.1 Burkholderiales bacterium | reverse complement strand
GCCCTTGACCAGTATCTGGTAGCGCTTGTCGATGCGGCCTTCGCGAAGCGCAGCGTGAAGTCCGACCAGCGCGGCGCGCTTCTTGGCGATCAGGATGACACCCGAAGTGTCCCGGTCCAGACGGTGCACAAGCTCCAGAAACTTCGCCGTCGGCCGCGTCGCGCGCATTTGCTCTATCAGGCCGAAGGCCACGCCGCTCCCACCGTGCACCGCGAGGCCGGCGGGTTTGTCGACGGCGATCAATGCGTCATCCTCGTACAGGATCGGAATCGACGCGGAAAGCGGCGGCGACTTGCGCGTTCCCGCACTCGGGACCCCAGTCCGGATCGGAGGAATCCGAAGCACATCGCCGAGCACCAGCCGGGCGTCCGGCTTCACCCGCAGCCGATTGACGCGGACTTCGCCGCTGCGCAGGATCCGATAGATGTGGCTCTTCGGGACGCCTTTTAGGACCCGGAGCAGAAAATTATCGACGCGCTGGCCGGCCCCTGCCTCGTCGACTGCAAGGCGGTTCACAGCATCCTTGCTTAAATCATTCATTTCTTTATAATTGTGGGCAGCAGCAACGTGCGATAGCTAGTGCGTGAGTTCCGAGGCGACGGTCATCGACCCCGCTTCCCGACCGCGCGGCAACCCTCCAAATGGGTGAGCCAACTAGGGCAACCGCCTGTTGGCCCGAAAATAGGGCAACTTGGTTATATCGGTTCACCGTCCGGATTCTGCGGCCCGGAAAAGTAACGATGTTAATGGAACAGCGCAGTCTCCGCACCGGCTTATGGCCGGACGACAAGCGGCTAGGACTTGCGGCGCGCCACTTTCGTAGCGCAACGAATTCTGTACTTGGCTGCAGGACCCGGTCTTTGATGACCGACAGCGACGCAGCCGCCAGACCGTTTGAGCGACAACGCGAAGAAAACGAACCATACTCCCGAGACAGGCAACCCTTATTTTCCGCTCCCTCACCACTTGGTGATGGCTTGAGTGGCAATTGAGCCGCCGATACCGATGCCCGATCATCTCCGCATCCGACCCCTCGAAGCCAGGCAGCTTGCGCTGCCTGCGTGGTTTTTCTCGCCAACGCCCACCGCCTGCTAGTCGGGCGCCCTGACGGGCGCCTTCGCTTCACCGTCCGCCTGGCCCCTGCCGATATTCGCGCCGGGGAAATAACAATGAAACGCATGCTGTTCAATGCCACCCAGGCGGAGGAACTCCGGGTGGCGATCGTCGACGGCCAGAAACTGATCGACCTCGATATCGAGTCCGCAAGCAAGGAACAACGCAAGAGCAATATCTACAAGGCAGTCATTACCCGCGTCGAGCCCAGCCTCGAAGCCTGTTTTGTCGACTACGGCGCCGAACGCCACGGCTTTCTGCCGTTCAAGGAAATCTCCCGCGACAATCTGCGCGAGGGCGACGGCGGCAAGACCCGCATCCAGGACCAGCTCAAGGACGGCCAGGAGCTGATCGTTCAGGTCGACAAGGACGAACGCGGGAACAAGGGCGCCGCGCTGACCACCTACATCTCGCTCGCCGGCCGCTACCTGGTGCTGATGCCGAACAATCCTCGTGGCGGCGGCGTGTCGCGCCGGATCGAGGGCGAGGACCGCAACGAGCTGCGCGATACGATCTCTCAGCTTGAAGTGCCGAACGGCATGAGCGTGATCGCGCGGACCGCGGGCATCGGCCGTTCGCTCGAGGAGCTGCAGTGGGACCTGAACTACCTGCTGCAACTCTGGCAGGCAATCGACGGCGCCGCCAAGACTCAATCCGGCGCCTTCCTGATCTACCAGGAATCGAGCCTAGTCATTCGCGCCATACGCGACTACTTCCATCCCGACATTGGCGAGCTCCTGATCGACACCGAGTCGATTTTCGAGCAGGCGCAGCAGTTCATGAGCCACGTCATGCCGGCCAATGTGCACGTCGTCAAACTGTACAAGGACGATGTTCCTCTGTTCTCGCGCTTCCAGATCGAGCATCAGATCGAAACCGCGTATGCGCGCCAGGTCCCGCTGCCTGCGGGCGGCGCAATCGTCATCGACCATACCGAAGCGCTGGTGTCGGTCGACGTCAATTCGGCGCGAGCGACCAAAGCGGGCGACATCGAGACGACCGCGTTCAACACTAACCTCGAAGCCGCCGATGAAATTGCGCGTCAGTTGCGCCTGCGCGACTTGGGTGGCTTGATCGTAATCGATTTCATCGACATGGAAAGCACCAAGAACCAGCGCGAGGTCGAGAACCGATTGAAGGAGGCGCTCCGCTACGATCGCGCCCGCGTACAGCTCGGCAAGATTTCCCGCTTCGGGCTGATGGAGCTTTCACGCCAGCGCCTGCGGCCCGCACTGGCCGAATCGGCCTATATCCCCTGTCCGCGCTGCCACGGCATCGGGCACATCCGCGGCACCGAGTCGACCGCGCTGCACATCCTGCGCATCCTTCAGGAAGAGGCGATGAAGGACAACACGGCACAAGTCGTCGCCCAGGTGCCGATCGACGTCGCGACGTTCCTGCTCAACGAAAAGCGCGCCGAGATTCACACCATCGAAGCCCGATTCAAGGTCAACGTGTTGCTAGTGCCGAATACTTATCTCGAGACACCGAACTACAAAGTACAGCGTTTGCGCCACGACGATTTGAATCAGGCCGAGCCGCTGCCGCCTTCGTTCACGATGGTTGAGCGACCCGAGGAAGAAGATCCCGTCAAGCAACGGAAGGACGAAGCGAAGGAGCCGCGCCAGGAAGCGGTGGTCAAGGGCATCCCGCCGGGCCGCCCTGCCCCGATGCCGGTCGCGCGCAGCGTCGAAGCACCAGCACAGGAAAACTGGCTCGCCAAAGTGCTGGGATGGTTCCGGCCCAAAGCATCAGAGCCGGCGCCGCAAGCTGCACCGGTTCGCACCGATGCGGCGCGTGAAGCTCGTGGGCGCGGACGCCAGGACCGTGACCGGCGGGGAAATCAGCGCGACGAGCGTCGCGAGCAGCCGCGTGAGGGGCAACGGGACCCGCAGCGCGAAGGTTCGAAGGCAAGGCCCGCGCAAGCCGGAGCGCAACCCGCACGGCGAGAGCGTGAATCCAGAGAAGGGCAGCGCAACGAAGCACGCAGTGACACACGTGAGGGACCGCGCGAGCCGCAAAAGCAGCGTCCTCCGCGCGAACCCAGGCCAGCGCAGGAACCGCGGGCAACAGCGGACCAGGCGCCCGCCATTACCCAACCCCAGCCGGGCGCAGTCAAGGAAGGCGAACACGGCGAAAGTGGCCGCCGTCGCCGTCGCGGTCGTGGCGGCAGGGACCGCGGAGAAAGGGCCGAGCAAGGCGAGCCACGCGCACCGCGCGCTGAGCGGGGCGATCGTCGACCTGCGGCTGCCGACGCTGCAGCTGCCCCCGACACCCCGCCGGAGCAAATGATATTGCCGTCATCAGCGACGCCGACTTCCGCAACAATGAGTTATGACGCGGAAATTGAACGGGACTCGATGAGCGAACGGTTCGATACCGCCGCGCCAGAGATCACGCAGGATCCAGTGATAAATGACGTGGAAGCTGAGCGGGGATCGCTGAGCGAAAGGTTTGATACCGCGTCGCATCCGATCGCGCCGAGACCAGTCGCAAGCGCATATCACGGTGAAGACGACGACTCGCCGCCCCCGACCCACTTCGTCGAGATCAAGCTGCCGCCCATCGCGCCCATCGGGGCCGAACGTCCTGCGCAACCTGACGAGGCGAAAGACTATGCCATGGCGATACCTCCGCGCGGCGGGTCTGCGCCGGCACCGGCGGCTCCAACACCACGTGTCGAGTCTGCGCCAGCGCCGGCTCCGACGCCGGCGGTTGTGGCTGCGGTGATGCACCTTGCGCCTGCGCTGCCAAAGATCTCGCTCGAGCTACCGCCGGACTCCGGCCTGGTGCTGGTCGAAACGGTCCATCATGAGGCTCAGGCGCCGATGTCCGCAGAGCCGGAGACGCCGCGCCCGCGTCGGGTGCGTCCGCCGCGGGTCGAAGTCGCCGAGGGTCCGCTTCAGCTGGTCGAGACCGCGCATAAGGAACCCACACCACCGGGCGGATGACACATCGCTGTCCGGGAAGCAATTTCGAAGCGGGCCGCGTGCCCGCTTTTTTTCGGGACCTTACCGGCGCTACCTAACGTGAGCTTCCCCCGTCGAGGGAACTTTGGATGGCCGCGAGCAGTCGCGTCGCGGCTCGCTCGACCAGATCGAGCACGCGCTCGAAGTCTTCCTGCTTGCCGTAGTATGGATCCGGAACGTCCCGCAATCCGAGTTCCGGGGCAAAGGCGAGGAACAGTCCGAGATGGCCGAGATGACCCGCGGGCCGCATCGAAGTCAGAAAACGCAGATTCTGGTTGTCCATCGCCACGATCCACTCGAATCGCTTGAAATCTTCGGCGTCGAAGAGTCGCGCCCGCTGGTTCGACAGATCGTAGCCTCGCTGCAGCGCGGCGCGTATGGCGCGCGCGTCGGGCCGTTCGCCAAGTTGATGGTCGTGCGTTCCGGCAGAGTCGATCGTGATGCGGCCAGAGAGTCGTTCACGTTCGACCAACGTGCGAAACACTCCTTCTGCGGTCGGCGAACGACAGATGTTGCCTGTGCAAACAAACAGAACGTTCGCCGTAGACCGCTTATCCACGCAGGTCTTCGCCATCGATTGCGTTAGGCGTCCGCTTCAAAGGATCCTCGCGCTAAGGTCATCGGCGCCTTCCAACACGCGATCCGCTTGGCCGGTCGCGCTCTCGCGCTCGCTGAACAAGTCACGAGATTCGTCCGCGGTGGCGGCAGCAACCGCCGCAGCGCTCGAGTCTTCTTCAGCGAATGCGACCGCCTGTTCGAAGCGGCGGCGCGCAGCTTGTTCGATGCCGTTACCGACGAATAGCGCTGCAACGCAGGCCGCGATGGCGCCCGCCACGGCAAATAGCCAATAGCCGACGATCACCAGCGTCGCGCCGACGATCGCCGCGATCCACCACCCTTCGGACGGCCGACGCCTGATCGATTCGAGATGTCGTCTGGTGTCCTCGAGGCGGATACGCCTCCCCGTGCGCTCGAAGAGCTCGAGCTCGCGCTGCTTGGCAATGAGGGTTTTGCGCAGCGCCAAATGCGACACGCTGAAATACAACGCGCGAAGCTCGCGTCGTAGTGCCGCGTCAAGCGGAAACGGAGACGAATCTGCGGGATCCTCGCCGCTGGTTCCATCGCCTCTGAACTCGTGCGCCGAATCAGAGCGCAAAGGTGTATTGTCGCGCAAATTGCTTGCGGCATCGCCGATGCCAGCGGTCCGTTCGAGTTCACGCAATTGCGCAGCAAGGGTTCGCCACCGAGCGGCGTATTCGCTATCGTTCATGGTCTCGGACTT
Organism: Burkholderiales bacterium; assembly: GCA_017880805.1. Classification (GTDB taxonomy): domain Bacteria; phylum Pseudomonadota; class Gammaproteobacteria; order Burkholderiales; family Casimicrobiaceae; genus PALSA-1003. Next base: position 6,036 of record JADGRP010000223.1, on the reverse strand, counting down.
TCGCGGGTGCGACCGTTATAGCGGATAACTCAGTTGGCAAGTGAAACGCCGAAGAGTTTTTCCTTGAGCTGGTAGAGCTGATCGCGCAGCTCGGCCGCCCGCTCGAACTCCAGATTCCTGGCCGCATCCAGCATTTCCTTTTCGATGCGCTTGAGCTCTTTTTCCAGGTCCTTCTCAGGCATGGCTTCGTATTTGGCGTGCGCCTGGGCAGCCTTGAGTTGCTTGCGCTCTTCGTCGATATCGTAGACACCGTCGATGATGTCCTTGATGCGTTTGGTCACCCCGACCGGCGTAATGCCCATCTTTTCGTTCCAGGCGAGCTGCTTGTTTCTGCGCCGCGTCGTCTCGTCGATCGCCGCCTTCATCGAGTCGGTCATCTTGTCAGCGTAAAGAATCGCCATGCCGTTGATATGCCGCGACGCGCGACCGATGGTCTGAATCAGCGAGCGTTCGGCGCGCAGGAACCCTTCCTTGTCGGCGTCGAGGATCGCGACCAGCGACACCTCCGGCAAGTCCAGCCCTTCGCGCAGCAAATTGATGCCTACCAGCACGTCGAATTCGCCGAGCCGTAGATCGCGGATGATCTCCACGCGCTCCACCGTGTCGATATCGGAATGCAGGTACCGAACCTTGACTCCGTGCTCGTTCAGATAGTCGGTAAGGTCCTCGGCCATCCGCTTGGTGAGCGTGGTCACAAGCACGCGTTCGTTCTTGGCGACCCGGAGGCTGATTTCGGATAGCAGGTCGTCGACCTGGGTCTGTGCGGGCCGGACATCCAGCACCGGATCGACCAAACCCGTCGGCCGCACCACTTGCTCGACCACCTGCCCTGCGTGAGTCTTCTCATAGTCGGCGGGGGTTGCCGAGACGAAAATCGCCTGCGGCAACAGCTTCTCGAATTCATCGAAGCGCAGCGGTCTGTTGTCCAGCGCCGAAGGAAGCCGGAAGCCGTAGTTGACGAGATTTTCCTTGCGCGCCCGATCGCCGCGAAACATGCCGCCGACCTGCGGGATGGTGACATGGGATTCGTCGATGAAAGCCAACGCGTTTCGTGGCAGGTAGTCGATCAGCGTCGGTGGCGGCTCGCCGGGCGCGCGTCCGGACAAGTGGCGCGAATAGTTTTCGATCCCTTTGCAAAAGCCGATCTCGATCATCATCTCGATATCGAAGCGCGTCCGCTGCTCGATCCGCTGCGCCTCGATCAGCTTCATCTGTCCGACAAAAAACTCCTTCTGCTGCGCAAGCTCGACCTTGACCTTTTCGACCGCGTCGAGCACCTTGTGGCGTCCGGTCACATAGTGGCTCGACGGAAATACGGTGAAGCGCGCGAGCTTCTGGCGGATATGCCCCGTCAGTGGATCGAACAGCTGCAGCGACTCGACCTCGTCATCGAACAGCGATAGCCGGATGGCGTTGTCGGCGTGCTCGGCCGGGTAGATGTCGAGAACGTCGCCGTGGACACGAAAGGTTCCGCGGCGGAAATCCATCTCGTTTCTCTGATACTGCATTTCCGTCAGCCGCTTGATCGCGTCGCGTTGCGTCAGCCGATCGCCCTGATGAAGGTGAAGGATCATGCTGTGGTATTCGGATGGATCGCCGATGCCGTAAATCGCCGACACCGTGGCGACAACGATGCAATCCTGCCGCTCCAAAATCGACTTGGTCGCCGAAAGGCGCATTTGCTCGATGTGTTCGTTGATCGACGAATCCTTCTCAATGTACAAATCGCGCGAAGGCACATACGCTTCGGGCTGGTAATAGTCGTAATAGGAAACGAAATACTCGATCGAATTCTTGGGAAAGAATTCGCGGAACTCGGAATAGAGCTGCGCCGCGAGCGTCTTGTTCGGCGCGAGGACGATCGCGGGCCGACCGGTGCGCGCGATGACGTTGGCCATGGTGTAGGTCTTGCCCGAGCCCGTCACGCCGAGGAGCGTCTGATAAGCGAGCCCGTCTTCGATGCCCTCGATCAGCTTGTCGATCGCCTCCGGCTGGTCGCCGGCCGGCAGAAACGGCTGGTGCAGCTCGTAGGGACTGTTTGGAAACGTCACGATCATGGGCATCCCGTGCAATCGAAATCGTCTATTTTAGCGCAGTCAAAGATTCCGGCGCCCCTCGCACCTGTATGCGATTCGCCAAGCCCCTGCATTCGTCGCAAGAACCTCAGGTGGGCGGCTGCCTGCCGTGCGGTAAAATGCGGCTTATTCCGTCCCACCACCCCTCCCGGAACCCGATGAGCCTTCTCACTGCCCGCGTTCAAGCGATCAAGCCCTCACCGACGCTCGCCGTCACCGCCCAGGCGGCCAAGCTCAAAGCGGAAGGCAAGGATGTGGTCAGCCTCGGCGCCGGCGAGCCCGACTTCGATACGCCGCAGCACATCAAGGACGCGGCGATCGCCGCCATCAACCGCGGATTCACCAAATACACCAACGTCGGCGGCATCCCGACGCTCAAGGCTGCGGTCATTGCCAAGTTCAAGCGCGACAACGGGCTCGATTACAACGCCGCGCAGGTCCTGGTGTCAGTTGGTGGCAAACAGAGCATTTTCAACCTCTGTCAGGCAGTCGTTGATGTCGGCGACGAAGTGATCATTACCGCTCCGTACTGGGTGTCGTATCCGGACATCGTGCTTATTTGCGCCGGCAAGCCGGTTGCGATCGAGGCTGGGGTGAACCAGGGCTTTCGCATCACGCCGCAGCAACTCGAGGCGGCGATCACCCCGCGCACGAAGCTGTTCATCATCAACAGCCCGAGTAACCCCACCGGCGCGGTCTATTCGGGGAACGAATTGAAGGCGCTAGGCGCAGTGCTGCGCCGGCATCCGCAAGTATTGATCGCCACCGACGACATGTACGAGCACATCAAGCTCGACGACTACGATTTCGTCAACATCGTGAATGTATGTCCCGATTTATACGATCGCACCATCGTGCTCAATGGCGTATCCAAGGCGTATTCGATGACTGGATGGCGGATCGGCTACTGCGGTGGCCCGCAGGCGATCATCACCGCGATGGAAAACGTCCAGTCTCAATCGACGTCCAATCCGACATCGATCTCGCAGGTCGCGGCTGAGGCCGCGCTCAACGGCGATCAGAGTTGTATCGCGCCGATGGTCAAGGCCTTTCGCGAGCGCCACAACTACGTCGTTGGCGCGCTCAACGCGATGCCGGGAGTGAAGTGTCTGCGTGCGGGGGGAGCGTTTTACGCGTATCCATACGTGGGCGACGCTATCCGTGCATTGCACGCGAAGGGGCTCATCGATTCGCCTACCGACCTCGCTTTCTCAGCCTATCTGCTGGAAAAGGCGCTGGTCGCCGTGGTGCCTGGTTCAGCATTCGGCACCGAGGGTTACGTCCGGATTTCGTTCGCGACCTCTATGGCCAATCTGGAAAAGGCGATGACCAGAATGCGTGCCGCGTTAGTATCGTGACGATGTCGTCGCGACGCGCGCAGCGTCCAGCGCAACGACCCAAAAAGTAAGTCTAAGCCATGAATTTCAACGACATGCGCAGCGCCGCGCTTTGACAGCACAGCTCGTTACGCTATAATTCACGGCTGTCCAGCGCGGGAATAGCTCAGTTGGTAGAGCGCAACCTTGCCAAGGTTGAGGTCGGGAGTTCGAGACTCCTTTCCCGCTCCAGAATCGCGAGGGAGAGCCAAGGCTCTCCCTCTTGGTTTGTGCCGTCGCGCAGTGTACTCAGATGCGCGAACCCACCCGGCGGGGTGGCAGAGTGGTCATGCAGCGGCCTGCAAAGCCGTGTACGCCGGTTCGATTCCGACCCCCGCCTCCACCACGGTGTATCTAGGATCGCATTCGCGGGCCGTGGCGTAAACCCACGTGGGCGTAGCCAAGCGTACTCCCAACCACGATCGATCTTTCGAAGGACGCCTGCCAAGACTGGGCGGCGACCTGTCGAAGCGTAAGGCGAACACTGCCAGTGACGTGAACTGCCTTACGTAACTTCGTCGGTCAAAGCCGCTTCGGCGCTGATGGACCTCAAGCGCCGCGGCCGGAGCGGCGATCGACGTCGTTGGCGGCCCCGCGCGTCAACGCCAGGATTTCCGATGGAGAGGCCGCCGTAGTGCGCAATAGAGCTTCCATCGTCAACTCGTGCGTCCGCACGCGCCGCTTGAAATGGGCACGGCCGATGTCGACACCGCGTGTCTCGAGCAGAAAACTTACCGCATTGCGCAAGCCGCCGACGTTTCGCCAAGTATCGGGCTGCACGCCGCCCATGGAGACAGTCTTGTCGCTCGAGCCCGCTTCGGTCGTGAAGTACCAGTGCGGCTTGAGGCCCGCGCCGTCGAGCGCCGCAAGGATCGCCGGTCGAAAGCGTGACTCGGCGTCCCTGGAAAGAGCAGGAGGCAGGTTTCCGACGGTCGCGTACTGAATGAGCGCGTCGTACGACATCACGCCGCCGAATTTGGTGACCCACCGATCCATGACGGTGAACTCGTGCGCATCGATCACGACATCCGGCTGGTACTCGCGGGCAATCAGCGCGAGGACGCGGGCTTCGTTCGTCCGCAGCAGCAAGTGATCGCGGTTCATGTCGATGTGCAGGCTGGTATCGCGCATGAAAGCCTCGGCGCCGTCGGGATTGGCCCGAGGCAGTACAAGGACGTTGATACGGTCGAGCAAGAGTTTGAGATCGCCTGCGGCGAGGCGCGCCGCGACGACCAGCGCGGCCTCGCCACCGGCCGGTTCGTTGCCGTGCTGCTGCGCGACAATCAGCACCGTTGGCTTGCCGCTTCTCAACATCGACTCGGGCGTCGCGAGCCCCTGCGACGCGAAAACCAGCAATGGAATCGGACGACCCTCCGTCGACGTGCCGGGAACTCGCAAGGTGAAACCGCCGGTACGAACCTGCAACTGCGAGACAAACGCCATCAGCTCAGCCTGCGATGTGAAGTCGTCGCGACCGGCGCGAAATCCGGGTGTGTCATAGACGACGTCCGGCTCGGGAAAACGCGCGGCAACCGCGGGAGACTCGGCGGCAACGCGCGAGGCATCGAAGCGGGCGGCCGCTGGATCGCCAGCCACGAAGCCGGCCACGCCGAAGGCGCAGGCAAGCATCCGGCAATGCGGCGACTGCAGACACCGCAGCGAAAGCCGCGAACGCGGCAGTCCCAGCCGATGCAGCATGGGCATCGTGCGGAAGCCTGTCGTTGGCTTTGTCGATGTAATCATTTCATTGCTGCAACGTTTTTCCTTGTCGAGCGTGGACCATCGAACCGTCAATAGACGACAATTTCTCCGTCGTTCCCGCGAAAACGGGACCCAGCGTCTTTCGTCGCACGCCACGCCGTTCTCACCGAAGCCTGCCCCTATCAACGCCACTACCTGGCCGCAACCACCTTGAGCCTTTCGACGTGCTTTGCCCAACGTGGGTCCGCATGCAAGGGGCGGAACTGGGGCTCGATAGCCAGCCAGAGAAGCTGGGCATCGCGTTGCTCGTAGGCAGTATCCAACCACGCAAATGCCCGGTCACGGTCGCCGAGACCCGTGTACAACAATGCCAACATCGTGGGCGGAAAATAATGTCGTTTCCACATTGCTTCGAGCTCATCCGCGATCTTAAGCGCTTCTTCGCGTCTGCCTGCCGAGGCTAAACTGTGTCCAAGTGCCGACAGTACGAACGGCATGCGTCCAATAAGTGTCACCGTGCGCACGGCCTCGTCTATCGCCGCTTGATGCTTCCCCTGGAGCTCGAGCGCCTGGACATTCACGATAAACTCGTTCGCCATAGGGTCTATTTCGCGGGTCTTGTTCCACACCGAGATGGCCTCGTCGAAGCGCCCGGCATAGTAAAGTGCGGAAGCGAGGTTGCTGTTGGCCAGCGTCGAGAGCGGCTCGATGGCGAGTGCGCGCCTTAGCGTGACAATGGACTCTTCGATCCGGCCCTGGGTCTGCAGTAGATTCGCCTGCAGCGTGTACGTCATGGCGAGATTTGGATTGAGCTCCAATGCGCGCTCGATTTCGCGCTTTGCCGCCGGCCAATCGAACGCGATAAGCAGCCGCTCGGCGGCGAG
>JADGRP010000222.1 GCA_017880805.1 Burkholderiales bacterium | reverse complement strand
GTGATGCGCATCACCGGGCCGGTGCGACACGTCAAGCCGATTCAGGTGGACGACTTCACGTTTCTGCGATCGGTGACCAAGCGAACGCCGAAAGTCACCATCCCGTCGCCGACCATGCTGCACTTCCGTGGTGGGCGCGAAGCGATCAGCCGCGAAGCCTATCCCGATCTGGAAGCGTTTTTCGCCGATGTCGCGACCGCGTACCGCGCCGAGATCCGCGCGCTTGCCGAGGCCGGCTGCACTTACCTGCAACTCGACGACACCAATCTCGCCTATCTCTGCGATACCAAGATGCGCGAAGGTGCCCGGCAGCGCGGCGACGACCCGGACGAGCTGCCGCGCCGCTATGCGCGTCTTATCAACGCCGCGATCGCGGATCGCCCGCCCGGCATGACGATCTGCGTTCACCTGTGCCGGGGCAACTTCAAAAGCGCGTGGGTGGCCGAGGGTGGATACGAGCCGGTGGCCGAGGTCCTGTTCAACGACCTCAAGGTCGACGGGTATTTCCTCGAATACGACGATGCGCGCTCCGGCGATTTTGCGCCGCTGCGCTTCGTGCCCGCGGGGAAGACCGTTGTTCTCGGCCTGGTCACGACCAAGCTCGGCGAACTCGAATCCAAGGACGCATTGAAGCGAAAAATCGACCAGGCCGCGCGGGTGATACCGCTCGACCAGCTCTGTTTGTCGCCGCAGTGCGGCTTTTCGAGCACCGTGCATGGCAATGAGATCGCTCGTGAAGCGCAGGCGGCAAAGTTGCGCCTGGTGATCGAGACGGCGGAGGAAGTATGGGGCGCCGCGTAAGCCGGCGCCCCTGAAGCAAGCTCACATGGCTATTTGCCAGGGTCCTTCTGGTCGGGAAATTTGTCGAACTCCATGTTGTACAGGCCACCGCTGGTCTTCTCGACTTTGCGGATATAGACCGTCTGCACGACATCCCGCGTTTCCGGGTCGATCATGATCGCGCCGCGCGGACTGGCGATCTTCATGCCTTTGAGCGCCGCCATGATCTTGTCGCCGTCGGTCGAGCCTCCCGTTTTCTTCAGCGCTTCGTAGATCGCCGCCATGCCGTCATAGCCCGCCGCGGCCATGAAATTCGGGCGCAGGCTGGTTCCGTTGGCCTCGGCATACGCTTTCTTGAACGCCGCGTTCTCAGGCGAGTTGTGCGATGCGGAGTAGTGAAAGCTGGTGACCAGACCCAGCGTCGGGTCGCCCATCGCCTCCAGCACACCGTCGTCGGTGATGTCGCCGGTGGCGAACAACTTGATGCCCGACTCGGCGAGACCGCGCTCCTTGTAGGCCTTCATGAACGCGATGGCCTGCTCGCCCGCGGGCAGGAACAGGAACACGGCTTCGGGCTTGGCATCCTTGACGCGCTGGACGAAGGGCGCGAAGTCGGGATTCTGCAATGGAGTGTGCACGCTGCCGACCATCTCGCCGCCGGCCGCCTGGAACGCCTTGGTAAACGCCGACTCGGCATCCAGTCCGGGGCCGTAGTCGGCGACCACGGTGTAGACCTTCTTGACGCCGTTCTTCGCCGCCCACTGCGCCATCGGCTGCGCGATCTGCGGCAGCGTCATCGACACGCGCACGATATACGGCGATTTCGTGGTGATGATCGACGTCGCCGCGTTCATGATGATCATCGGCTTTTTCGCTTCGGTTGCGACAGGCGCGACCGCGAGCGCATTCGGGGTCAGGCCGAAGCCGACGAGGAAGTCGACGTTGTCGCGTGTCACCAGCTCCTGCGCAAGGCGCTTGGCGACGTCCGGCGCGGGCCCGGTCGTGTCTTTTTGCACGATCTCGATTTTCTTGCCGGCGACCGTATCGCCATTCTGCTTCATGTACGCCTTCATCCCGCCGAGCATTTGCTGCCCATACTGCGCGAACGGTCCCGAGAATTCGCCGACGAGACCCAGTTTCACCACGCCCTGCGCCTGCAGGGTCCCGGCAGCGGCCAGCATCGCCGTTCCGACCATTGCGCGTTTTATCCAGTTCCGGAATTGCATGTTGTTCCTCCTATTGTCCGACTGTTTTTTTGCGGTAAAGCTCATCTTAACCTGATCGCGAAGGCCAAGCTTCGGCGCGAACGCCAACGCTAGGAAAACGGAAGGCCGACATAATTCTCGGCCAGCGATGCCGCCGCGGCGCGAGAACCGACGACGTATTCGAGCTGCGAGCGCTGCAGGCGCTGCTGAAATACGTCATCGCTCGGAAAGCGGTGCAGCATCGAAGTCATCCACCACGAAAAATGCTCGGCGCGCCAGACACGCTTCAGGCAGGTGCCCGAGTAGGCGTCGAGCAGCTCGCGTTTTCCGGTCTTGAAAAACGCCGTCGCCGCCTGCGCCAGAACGCGCACGTCGGCCAGCGCGAGATTCATGCCTTTGGCGCCGGTCGGGGGAACGATATGCGCCGCGTCGCCGGCCAGAAACATCCGTCCATATTGCATCGGCTCGGCCACGAAGCTGCGCATACCGGTGACGCCCTTTTCGATGATCGCGCCCTCAGAGAGCTTCCAGCCGTCGCCGGTTTCGAGCCGAATGTGCAAATCCTCCCAGATCCGTTCGTCCGGCCAGTTGTCGAGATCCTCTTCCGGCGCAACCTGAAGATAGAGCCGCGTAACTTCCGGCGAGCGCATGCTGTAGAGGGCGAATCCGCGTTGATGATAGGCGTAGATGAGCTCGTCATGCGTGGGTGGAGCGGCGGCAAGGATGCCGAGCCATGCGAACGGATAGGTGCGCTCGAACGTGGAAAGGACGCCGGCGGGAATCGACGGCCGGCACACGCCATGAAAACCGTCGCAGCCGGCGATGATGTCGCACACGAGGTCAATGCGCTCGCCATCACGGACGAACATCACCTTCGGCGAACTCGAGTCGATGTCAGCAACTCTGACATCGCTGACTTCGAACATGATCTCGCCACCCGCATCGATGCGCGCGCGGATCAGGTCCTTCACGACCTCCTGCTGCCCGTACACCGTGATGGAGCGTCCGCCGGTCAGCGCCGTCAGTTCGATGCGATGGCCCAGACCCCCGAAGCGAAGCTCGATTCCGTGATGGACCAGGCCCTCGCGCTGCAGCCGAACCCCGACGCCGGATTCGTTGAGCAAATCGACGCTGCCCTGTTCCAGGACGCCCGCACGCACGCGATGCTCGACATGGTCGCGCGCACGAATCTCGACCACCACCGATTCGATCCCCTGCCGTTGCAACATATGCGCGAGCAGCAAGCCAGCCGGTCCGGCGCCGACGATTCCGACCTGGGTGCGCATGGAGGTCATTGCAACCTTGGCCAGCCGCAGTTAGGGCGCAGCCTTGTCGATCTGCTCGAACACTTCTTCGGCCATATGGAATGCGCTGTTGGCTGCCGGCACGCCGCAGTAAATCGCCGATTGCAGCAACACTTCCTTGATCTGGTCGCGGGTGACGCCGTTGTTGAACGCGGCGCGGACATGCAACCGGAACTCATCGGACCGGTTCAGCGCCACCAACATCGCAAGCGTGATCATGCTGCGCGTATGCCGCGGCAGCCCCGGGCGGGTCCAAATCTCGCCCCAGGCGTAACGCGTGATCAATTCCTGGAATTCCTCGTTGAAGGCGTTGCCGCGCGTCAGGGCGCGATCGACGTGCGCGTCGCCCAGCACTGCGCGACGCACGGCCATTCCCTTCGAGTATCGCTCGCGCTCGTCCATGGCATGACTCCTCAACGATCAAGAACTGTCAGCACCTGCGCAGCCAATCGTTCTGCCGCAGCCCGATGCAGCCGACGAATCGCGTTTCAGTGCCGGCTAAAAATCGAAAAATACCGTTTCGGCCGGTCCCTGAGACACGATGTTCCACTCGAGGATCGATTTTCCGGAGGCCACGGCAGCGACGAGTGTTGCGCGGCGATCGGCCGGCACGAGCTGCAACACCGGATCGGTCCCATTGAGCGGTTCATCGGGAAAGTACATGCGTGTAATGAGGTGTCTCAGCATGCCACGCATGAACACCGTCACGACCAGATGCGGCGCCTGCCGCTTGCCATCAGAGCCTGCGACCGGACCCGGCTTGATCGTGGTGAACTGAAACGCTCCGCTGGCATCGGTAAGGATGCGTCCGAAGCCGCGAAAAGCGCTCTCCCCGACTGTTTTCCGACCATCCTCGGGGTGCGCGTATTTCCCTTGCGAATCTGCCTGCCATATTTCCACGACGCCGTCGTTGATCGGCTTTCCGTCACCGTCGGACATGCGGCCCCGGACGGTGATGCCTTCTCCGGGCGTCCCGGCGGGCGCGATGGCGTCGATCACCAGCGGCAGAAATCCGATCTTGAGATAGGGGCCGACCGTCTGTGAAGGCGTAGTGAGCAGGCTCATCGTATTTCCTAGTTTCGAGTGGTTTCCATCGGCGTTTCTTCACGTCCGCGCAGCACCATATTGAACCGGAACGCGAGCGCGATATCGGGAATGGTCCGCTCCCAGTCGAAATGCGAAATCAGCCGCGCTCGTGCCTTCTCGTCCGGGATGCTGTTGTACATCGGGTCATAGGGCAGCAGCGGATCGCCCGGAAAATACATTTGTGTCACCAGCCTTTGCATCAGGCCCAGACCGAAGAGCGAAAAATGCAGGTGCGCGGGCCGCCACGCGTTGTAGTGATTACGCCACGGATACGCTCCGGGCTTGATGGTGATGAAACGGTACGAGCCGTCCGCACCGGTCAGGACGCGGCCGGCGCCGGTGAAGTTGGGATCGAGCGGTGCGTCGTGATCGTCGATGTCGTGGCGGTAGCGTCCGGCCGAGTTGGCTTGCCACAACTCGATCAGCGCATTCGCGACCGGCTTGCTGTTTTCGTCCAGCAGGCGGCCGGAGACGACGATGCGCTCGCCGATCGGCGCGCCTTCGTGTTGCGCGGTCAGATCATGGTCGTTGGCGCGAAGGTCGGCGGGACCGAACATCGGCCCCGTCACTTCGGAAATGGTCTGCGGCAACGCGATGAGCGTCTTCGACGGGGCGCGCTTGATCGTCGAGCGATACCCGGGATAGCGGAGCGCGGGCTGGGTCTCGAAATACGGCCGCCGGTAACCTAGAACCTTACTCATCGCCTGCTCCTCCTGTTGGTGGCTCGCATTGCAAGAGCGCCGCCGTGCCGACAAATGCGGACCTTCGATCGATTAATCCGCCCGCGCGGTCCAGGCGAAATCGGGCATGCGCCTTCGAAACGTCAGATGCGCTCGATAATCATTGCGATGCCCTGCCCGACACCGATGCACATCGTACACAGCGCATAGCGCCCGCCTGTGCGGCGCAACTGATACAGCGCTGTCGTCACCAGTCTTGCCCCGCTCGCCCCCAGAGGGTGCCCGAGTGCGATGGCGCCGCCATTGGGATTGACGTGCAAAGCGTCGTCGGCGATGCCATGGTCGCGCAGAACGGCCAGCGCCTGCGACGCAAACGCCTCATTGAGCTCGATGACGTCGATATCGCTCAACTTCAATCCGGCCTTGGCAAGCACTTTACGCATCGCCGGCGCCGGCCCGAAGCCCATGATGCGCGGCGCGACGCCGGCGACCGCGGACGCGACCACGCGCGCCTTCGGCTCCAATCCGAATCTCTTCGCCGCCACCGCCGATGCGACGAGCACCGCGCAGGCGCCGTCGTTGACGCCGGAGGCATTGCCTGCCGTGATCGTTCCATCGGCTTTGACAATGCCCTTGAGCTTGGACAGCGACTCCATCGTCGTATCGGCGCGTGGATGCTCGTCCTCGTCGACCACGACCACATTGCCTTTTTTCTGCGGGATGGTGACCGGAACGATCTCTTCGGCCAGACGTCCGTCTTTCATCGCTGCCGCCGCGCGCTGCTGACTGCGCAGCGCGAACGCGTCCTGGTCCGTGCGCGAGATCCTGAAATCGACAGCCACGTTCTCGGCCGTCTCCGGCATCGAGTCGATGCCGTACTTCGCCTTCATCAGCGGATTGACGAAGCGCCAGCCGATGGTCGTGTCGTAGATCTGCGCCGAGCGCGAAAACGCGGACTCGGCCTTGCCCATTACGAACGGCGCGCGCGACATGCTCTCGACTCCGCCGGCGATCATCACGGAAGCTTCTCCGCTCTTGATGGCGCGCGCGGCGACGGCGATGGCATCCATGCTCGAGCCGCACAGCCGATTCACGGTCGACCCCGGCACTTCGACCGGCAATCCTGCGAGCAGCAGCGCCATGCGCGCGACGTTTCGGTTATCTTCGCCAGCCTGATTGGCGCACCCGTAGACGACATCGTCGATGGCTGCCCAATCGACCCGCGCATTGCGCTCGATCAGCGCACGGATCGGCACCGCACCGAGGTCGTCGGTGCGAACGTTCGCAAGCGCGCCGCCGTAACGTCCGATGGCCGTGCGTACCGCGTCACAGATGAATGCGTCCTGCATGGGATGTCCTAGGTAGTCCGCTGCGCGTTGTCACGGAGCGATCCGGACGCTCGCCGAAGCGGCACGCCGGTGATACGAGCGAGTTCGTCGAATGCGATATCCTCGACGGTTTCGACCACGATCAGGCCCTCAGGCGTGACGTCGATCACCGCAAGGTCGGTATAGATCCGATTGACGCAAGCGATCCCCGTCAGCGGGTAACTGCACTTGGCGACGATTTTGCTTTCGCCGCTCTTGGTCTGATGCTCCATCATGACGAAGACACGCTTGGCGCCGATCGCCAGATCCATCGCGCCTCCGACGGCGGGGATCGCGTTCTCCGCGCCCGTGTGCCAGTTGGCGAGGTCGCCGGAGGCGGATACCTGGAACGCGCCGAGGACACAAAAATCGAGATGGCCGCCGCGCATCATTGCAAACGAGTCGGCGTGATGAAAATACGCGCCGCCGGTGAGCAGCGTGACCGGCTGCTTGCCGGCGTTGATCAGATCGGGATCCTCGAGACCGGGAGCCGGCGCCGGGCCCATTGCGAGCAGACCGTTTTCGCTATGCAGGATAATCTCCCGCTCTTTCGGCAGGTGATTGGCGACCATCGTCGGCAGGCCGATGCCAAGATTGACGTAGGCGCCTTCGGGAATGTCGCGCGCGACGCGGGCGGCCATCTGATCTCGGGTGAAGCGTTTCATGTGCGGATCCTACGCCGCGGCCTGAGGCGACGAGAATTGGTCGGCGGCGTTGATCTCGACCACGCGTTGAACGAAGATCCCCGGCGTGACGATCACTTCCGGGTCCAGCCCGCCCAGCGCCACGACCTTTCGCACCTGCGCGATGGCGCATCTTGCGGCGGAGGCCATGATCGGGCCGAAATTGCGCGCGGTCTTGCGGTAGACCAGATTGCCCCAGCGGTCGCCCTGTTCGGCTTTGATCAGCGCGAAATCCGCGGAGATCGGATACTCGAGCACGTAGCCCCGGCCGTTCATGATGCGGGTTTCCTTGCCCTCGGCAAGCGGTGTTCCATACGCGGTGGGAGTGAAGAATGCGCCGATTCCGGCGCCGGCCGCACGTATGCGTTCGGCAAGATTACCCTGCGGCACAAGCTCGAGCTCGATCTCTCCCGCATGGTAGAGCGCATCGAAAACGTAAGAATCGGTCTGCCGCGGAAAGGAACAGATGATCTTGCGCACGCGCTTCGCCTTCAGCAGCGCCGCAAGACCAATGTCTCCATTGCCGGCATTGTTGTTCACGATGGTCAGGTCGCGCGCACCCTGTCGGATCAGCGCATCGATCAGCTCGGAGGGCATGCCGGCAGTGCCGAAACCGCCGATCATGACTGTCGCGCCGTCGGCAATGTCCGCGACGGCGGCGCTCGGCGAGGCAACGGTCTTGTCGATCATTTCTCCTCCGGCACGGGCTTCGGAGCGCCCTTCCATGGACCGCTTAAGCGCTTCTTTTGTGCGACCCCTTTGTGCGATTATCGGATAATCGTGCGATGAACGAACAAAGTTTACATCCACCGCCTTGTCCGCGTCAACGGGCGGTTACCGAAATATTGTGCGTTTATCGAACTCTGGATAAGATTGCCGATTCGGTGCTGCGGATACGCCCCATGCCATCTTCGACGACGCGAACATCAAATAAACCCGCCACGCCAGCCAAACCTGGCGCGCGCGTCGCGCCGGTCAAGAAGGACGCGGACGTTGTCGCGCCGAAAGCACGCCTCGTCACGCCGGCGTCGGAAATCGACGGCTTGACCGGCGATCCCAACTTCATGACCTCGCTTGCCCGCGGGCTGGCGGTCATCCGCGCGTTCACGCAGCAGCGCCGTCACCTGACCATCGCGCAATTGAGCCAGCGCACGGCCATTCCGCGCGCGGCCGTGCGTCGTTGCCTCTACACGCTGGCGAAACTCGGCTACGTGGTCGCCGACGAGGCCCGCGGCTACTCGCTGCGCCCTGGAATCCTGGCGCTCGGCCACGCCTATCTGTCATCGACCCCGCTGGCGACGATGGTGCAGCCGCTGCTCGATCACATCAGCGACGCGCTGCACGAGTCGAGCTCGATGGCGGTCCTGGAAAGCGATGAAATCCTCTACATCGCGCGCTCGACCACGACGACGCGCTTGATGTCGATCGATCTCGGCATCGGCAGCCGCCTGCCTGCGTATTGTTCCTCGATGGGACGCGTGCTGCTGGCTTCACTCTCGGCGCCGGAGCTCGACGCCTTTCTTTCGAGGGTGAATCTCACGCGACTTACCAACCGCACGGTGGCTTCGGCGGCCGAGTTGAAGCGCGCGCTCGACGAAGTCCGCCGCGACGGGTTTTCGATCGTCGATCAGGAACTGGAAATCGGTTTGCGCTCGATCGCGGTGCCGGTGACCGATCCGTCCGGCAAGGTCATCGCGTCGATCAACGTCGGCACCCAATCCGCGCGGGTGTCGGTCGCCGAAATGGAAGCCAAGTTTCTGCCGGCGCTCCTGCACGCCGCGCGCGAGCTCGCCACGCTGCTGCCTCGCTAGAAAGACTGCAGCTCCATCTCCAACAGCGCGTAACTCAGCGACTTTCCGTGAGCATCCAATGCGAGCGACGTGGTCACGCCGCCGCCGAGAGAATGCTCGCAGACGAATTGCAGCGCCCACAACGCAGGCAGTTCGTATCGCCTGATTTTGCCCAGGACGATGCCTTCGAGATGCGCTGCCACAGCCTCGACCGTTACCTGCTCGGCCAGCAACGGATAATCCTCGGCCCGATACGCGATGAGCGAAAGGATAGACGTGTCGCCCTTGTCGCCCGCGCGACAATGCGCCAGCT
>JADGRP010000221.1 GCA_017880805.1 Burkholderiales bacterium | reverse complement strand
GCGCAGACTCCGGCCGGCAAGGCTTTTCGTTTCAAGGCCGTGAGCATGGCGGACGCGCAAGGCGAGGCGCGGAAGTTTGCAAAGCTGCTGCGCACCCTGCCCGACCGGCTCCGCGCCATCGAGAATTTCGATCTCAACATCGAGGCGCTCAGAGATGCTAACGTCGCCGGCAGCGCCGTCAGCGCCATCGACGCGAGGACGTGGCAGGCGCCTTCCGCGGACGCGCTGGCGCAGGACTAACTGAGAGACTGAAGCGACCAACGGAAGATCCACGCACGCAAGGGGACAGACATGACCACCATCGATCTCAATTGCGATCTCGGCGAAAGTTTTGGGCCATGGGAAATGGGCAATGACGCCGCCATGATCGAACTCGCCACCTCCGTCAACATCGCCTGCGGCTATCATGCCGGCGATGCCGATATCATGCGCAAGACCGTGGAGCTTGCGAAGGCGCGCGGCGTCTCGATCGGCGCCCATCCCGGCTACCGCGATCTGCACGGGTTCGGCCGCCGGCCGTTTCCTGGCATGAAGTCATCCGAAATCGAGAATCTCGTCGCCTACCAGATCGGCGCGCTGCAGGCGATCGCGACCGCGGCCGGCCACAAGGTCACCCACGTCAAGGCGCACGGCGCGCTGTCGAACGTCGCCTGCGAGGACGACATGACCGCGAAGGCCATTGCGTCCGCCATCAGGGCGGTCGATCCCAATCTGGTGTTCGTGGTGCTCGCCAATTCGAAGCTGGTGCAGGCCGGCGAAGCCGCCAACCTGCCGATGGTGCACGAGGTGTTCGCCGACCGCGCCTATGAAGACGATGGCTCGCTGGTGTCGCGCCGCAAGCAAGGCGCGGTGCTGCACGATGCAACAAAGATCGCGGACCGCGTCGTGCGCATGGTACAGGACAGCGCAGTGGTATCCGTCACGGGCAAGGTGATCAAAATGCGCACCGATACCGTGTGTATTCACGGCGACACGCCCGGCGCGGTCGATATCGCGCGCGACCTTCGGCGGTCCCTGAAGAACGCTGGCATCGACGTGGCGCCGTTCAAGAGAGCAAGTTAGCGTGGCGAGAGATCAGAACGGGTGAATCGACAGCGAGCCGAACACCACGGCCGCAATGAGCGCGAATGCGCCGTACAGCGCAGCCGCATGGAACCCGTTTCCGGTTCGCTTGGACAGGGAACGCGCATAAAGATGCAGGCGGGCTTCCGCCGATAGTTCGCGCATGGCTGATCTCCAACGCTCCATCTCTCCAACGCTCCATCGCTGACATTGGAATACGCTTGGCGGCCGGACGCAAGCCAACGTTGCAAATAGCGATATGAAAGCTTCGTGAGAGGCCAATCGGACTCAAATATTCTCCGGAACGGATTCACACGAGAATATTATTCGGCCCGATTTGAACCAATTGGAACCGGATCAATAGACATCCAGCTGGAACCGGCCCTTCTTCTTGAGTTCCCCGACAAACAGCACCGCCTCGTCGGTGGTCCGCGCGCCGAATTGCGCGACGATATCGACCAGCGCGCGCTCGACGTCCTTTGCCATCCGCTTGGCATCGCCGCAGACATAGATGGTGGCGCCTTCGGCGAGCCAGTTCCATAATTCGCGGCCGACTTCGCGCATGCGGTCCTGCACGTAGAATTTTTTGTCGCCATCACGCGACCACGCCAGCGACAACCGCGTCAGCAGACCCGAGGTCTTCAGCGCGTTCAGCTCGTCGGCATAGAAGAAATCGCAATCGCTGCGCTGGTGTCCGAAGAACAGCCAGTTCTTGCCGGGTGCGCCGGTCGCCTTGCGGTCGAGCAGGAAGGCGCGGAACGGCGCGATGCCGGTGCCAGGTCCGATCATGATGATCGGCACCTTCGCATCCTGCGGCAGTGCGAAGCCGTGCGCCTTCTGGACATAGACCTTGAGCTGATCGCCGGGCTTGATGCGCTCGGCCAGGAAGGTCGAGGCCAGCCCCAGCCGCTTGCGCTTTCCCACCACGTAGCGCACGCAATCGACCGTCAGCGATAATTTACCGGGCGTGGCGTTATGCGACGACGAGATCGAGTAGAGCCGCGGCTGCAGCGGCTCCAGGGCCTCGACAAAAGCTTCGGGATGCGGGCGCACGCCGGAGAATTTCTGCAAAGCCGCCATCACGTCGAGCGTGGCGGCATCGCCGTCGGGATCCTCGCCCTGCGCCAGCGTGCGCGCCTTGTCGCGCTGCGCGCCGCCGGTGATGAAGGAGATGAGTTCGAACAATGAATCCGGCGCGGGCGCCAGCGACACGTCTGATGTCAACACCTCGCGCAGCGTCTTGCCTCTCACTTCGGTCAAATGCGACGCGCCGAGCAGCGCGATGATCTGATCGACGTGGCCGAGATCGTTTTGGGCAAAAATGCCGAAGGAGTCCCCGACGACATAATCGAGGCCGCAACCGGAGAGATCGAAATCGATGTGCCAGGTTTCCTTTTCCGATCCGGGCTTGTTCAGGAGGCGGCGCGACAGGAACGTCGCCGCGACCGGATTGTCGCGCGATCGCCCGGGCTCTGCGGCGACGGCTGGCAAAGCGGCGGCGGACGCGAGCGCCGGGTCGGGCGAGGCGGCAGGCGCCTTCTCCAGCTCCTCGTGCAGCGTCTTCAGCATCCGGGCGGTTTCCTTGCCGCCGGGGACGCAGAGATTGAGCCGCGCTTCGGCCTTGCTGGCGAGCGCTTCCG
>JADGRP010000220.1 GCA_017880805.1 Burkholderiales bacterium | reverse complement strand
TCACCGGCCGGCAGCGTCCGGGCACGGCCAGCGGCGTCACTTTCGTCACGCTCGAAGACGAGACCGGCATGATCAATGTCATCGTCTGGCGCGACCTGGCCGAGCGTCAGCGCAAGGAGCTCTTGCGCTCCAACCTGCTCACCGTCTACGGCACGCTGGAGCGCGCCGGCGAAGTGGTGCATCTGATTGCGGGACGATTGCGCGATCAGAGCGCGCTCCTCGGCAAGCTGACGACGCGGTCGCGGGACTTTCATTGACGATACATCTGACCGGATTCAGTCGGTCATATCCACGACGATCAAGGCGCCGGCAAAAAGCATTGCTGACCATAACGATCGGTCAAACAGAGTAACCAACCGGTCGCTTGATGCTGAATCTCGAAGGAGTAAATCTCCTTATCCAGATTCAAAGTCGATACCGACCGCTCCGAGGAGCAACTGCCATACCTCGCCCCCAAATGCGTTCGGGGCACGAGCGTAAGCGTCGAACCGTCGACACTCGCCTGACCATGGGCATTCTCTTCCGCCGTATTCGTGCACGTCCCCTGTTTCAGGCTTTTCTGGTGAATCCGGTCATAGTCACCGCCGGGCCCGAACTTGTAGGTGGCGGTTTCGATTGAGGGAATACCCGCCGAGTCCGTCGCTGGGTAAGTTGCTTTCCACGATCCAACCATTTCCAGCGGGATTCGGCCTCGGGCAGCGGCTCGATGGTCCGGCTCCGACATCAGATTCTGCTGCATCAGAACTTGAATCGCCAAAGGGATAGGGCTCAGCAACGTGAACACGGTGAGGGCAATCGCCGATCGCCCACGGGTGGAATTGTTGAGTCTCCGGTACGCACCCCATGCGACGAAGATCCAGACGTAAGCGGCAAGGAACCCGATGCAAGTGATGAGCAGGAACCCCACGGTTCCACTGCTCGGCGGCCCGACGGGCACGGCACCGTGGAGTATCTGGGTGGCGTTGTCAGGGTCCAGGTACTTCAGAAAACCGGCGGCGATCAACGTAAAGACCGTCAGAAGCAACGTCGATACGCTGGCGAAGTAGCACGACACGATGAAAAATATTTTGAAACTGAGTTTGCCGCCGACAATTCGCCATGAAAAATAGAGGACGACCGACATCAGGATCAGGCCGAATGCCGACATCACCGCGAGTGAGGCGAACGAGAGGAGATAGTCCTTTTGTTCCGGGAGGATGGAAACCTGTGCGATAAGCGACAAAAACACCGTGATGGCGAGAAACGTGTAGGCTTCTCGCGCCGATTCGGCCGTCGCGAGATCCCTGCTCTCGATGAAAGCCTTCGGACCGGAGAGAATCTCCAGGACGTCGCTCACATACGCTGGCAATGCATGGAGTGCCTTGTCGAAGAGCTCTTTCATTGCGATCCCGGGTCGGAATTCGAAGGCTCACATTGGCGTACTGGAACGATACCGCACATTGGTGGGACGGGCGAATATGCGAGAATTGCACGCGGGCCGGTGCGCCGAAATCATGCGCAGCCTGTGAGGCCGGCAGTGCGCGCCGGCGAACCCCTCTCGTTTTGCATAGGAGGAAATGTGGTTCCTCATAGCGGCGGCTGTCACTGCGGCAGAGTGCGATTCGAAGTGATCGCGCCGGCTCGCCTTACCGTAGCCGATTGCAACTGCTCGATATGCTCCAAGTCAGGGTATCTTCATCTCGTCGTACCGAAATCGCGATTTCGATTGCTTCAGGGCGAAGAGTTCCTTACGACCTATACGTTCAATACAAAGGTGGCGAAACATTTCTTCTGCTCGGTGTGCGGCGTCAAGTCCTTCTATGTTCCCCGCTCGCACCCCGACGGTTACAGCGTCAACGCCCGGTGTCTGGACGCGGGAACTGTTGAGGAGCTGCTGATCAAGCCGTTCAATGGCCGCGAGTGGGAGAAGCAGTATCCGGAGGGTCGCGGAGTGCTACCCGATTAACCGAATTTCGCAATGGAATGCACAAAATGAAGCGATTCGGCATTGGCCTCCTGTGGGCGGTGGCTGGCTACATGATTGCGGCCGTTCCCAGAAGGCGCTGAAAGGATCATCATGAACGCAGAAGAACTGCGGTCTGTCCAGGCTCCTCTCAAAGAGCGCTATCGCGGGACCCCGGAGGCAGCGCTAGTCACACTGAGCGCACAAGGCCGCCTCGGTGAAGGTGTCAGTTGCAAAATCGAGACGGGCAAAGCGCTGGTTGTGGCAGGGCTGCATCCTGCCACCGGTGGAAGCGGGCAAAGCGCCTGCTCCGGCGACATGCTGCTGGAAGCTTTGGTTGCCTGCGCCGGGGTGACGTTGAACGCTGTTGCCACCGCACTTGGCATCGAGCTGCGGGAGGCTTCGCTCCAGGCGGAAGGTGATCTCGACTTCCGTGGAACCCTGGGCCTGTCAAAGGAAATTCCCGTCGGATTTCAGAGTATCCGCCTGCAGTTCACGCTCGACACCGATGCGTCGGAGGAACAGCTTGCAACGCTTCTGCGCTTAACCGAGAGGTATTGTGTTGTGTACCAAACGCTGGCGCATCCGCCGGCATTGACGGTTACCCGCCAGCCGGCGAGCTAGGCGCATTCGAACGTGACGCGGACGGCGGCGCCGGGTCCGTGGCTCTTCGCCGCAAGTCGCCCCGCAACGCCGACATCGCCGTAGCTCGTTGCATTGGCTAATCGCGGCTGGGAGAGATCCTGAAGTCCACCACTGTTGGCAGCGCAAGAAGCGTGCGGGTGATATTTCGACATGCATCGGGATCGGCAGACCACATCACAAACTTGTATTCGAATCTTTCCGTCTTGCTGTCGAGCCGATAGGAAAGATCTGTGATGGAAAAACCGTGATCGGCAACAAGCTTGCGCAGCCAACCTTCATCGCTGATATGGTCGCGGCGGAAAGCGACATTACAATGGACGAAGGATTGTGAAGGCATCCGATCCTCGACAGTGCGAAGTATCGAAAGCAGCGCCAGGGTCAGCGCAGTGGCAATGGCGCCGAGGACATAAAATCCTGCGCCGATAACGACTCCGACTGCGGAGATGACCCAGATGGATGCGGCGGTCGTCAGACCGCGGACAGAGAAACCTTCCTTGACGATTACACCGGCCCCAAGGAAGCCGATCCCCGTGACGATTCCCTGAATGACCCTCGTCGAATCGCCGGCGCTGCCCGCCGGTCCCCGATTGAGCTGTTCCGCCAAAGCGACGAGCACTGCCGAACCCAGACATACAAGCGCGTAGGTTCGCAGCCCCGCCGCCCGGCCGCGATAGGATCGCTCGAGGCCGACGAGAGCGCCAGCCAGAAGCGCCACCAAGGGACGCAACAATAGTTCGTGCTCGAGCATGGGCTTGCCCTTCGCGGAGAGACGCCATCCTACAATGAATTCGTCCATGGTCGTCATCCGCAATGCAATGCCGGCGCGGCCAGAGAACGACAAGCGACCTTGTTTTCGCATTGCCAGCTCTGGTTGGCTGAGCGACCCGGCTTCTCGAATTCTTTCGGAACCGTGCAAATCCCCGCCGAAAGTGTCTTTTGCTCAACCGTGAAGTTCATTATCATCCGACTGAACAAGAGCGGCACGTGGAGATACACGCGAGTGTCGGGTTGCGACCGCCGCGCTGCCGCAAGATGAAAGTTGTCCTGTTTCGCGCAGCGTTCCTGAGAGATCGGAAGGAGTTTCAATGACGAGAAAAGGAAAGATATCCGCATTTGCAACAGGCTCGCTCGTTGCGCTTCTTGCGAGCTGCGCGACTTCGATAAGGACTTTTCCGATGATCCCCGACAGACTGCAGGCTCCCCCGACGCAGATGCTATCGCTAGAAACACGCGCCACCGGGGTTCAGATCTACGAATGCAGGGCAGGCAAGGACAATCCGACACATTTCGAGTGGGTTTTCAATGCGCCGGAGGCAGAACTATTCGACCCTGCCGGCAGGAAAGTTGGCAAACACTACGCGGGCCCGACTTGGGAAGCCGATGACGGAAGCAAGGTGGTCGGCGAACTCAAGGCAAGCGATGCTGGACCGGACGCCAACGCGATCCCATGGTTGCTGCTGAGCGCAAAATCGACCACAGGAACGGGCCTGTTGAGCCGGACGGAAAGTATTCAGCGGGTGCAGACCGTCGGCGGCAAGGCGCCTGGGGAAAGTTGTAGCCAGGCGCAAGCAGGCAAAGAAGCGCGCGTTCCGTACCAGGCGACGTACTTTTTTTACGTTGCCAAGCCGTAACCGACCGCTCGAGTGCCCTCGATGACTGCCGCCGAATTTCTTCCACTGGATGGCGGCTGCACCTGTGGTGAGGTACGTTATCGAATGACGAGCAAGCCGATATTCGTCCACTGCTGTCATTGCCACTGGTGTCAGCGCGAAACAGGCGCGTCATTCGCACTCAATGCGATGATCGAAGCTGACCGGGTGAATTTGCTGAAGGGAAATGTCGAAGTCGTGGACACACCGTCGAACAGCGGCAGGGGCCAGAAAATTGCGCGGCACCGCAAGCAGACTCAAATTGTCACAAAGGAGCCCGGTCGCCGAACGATGGATGCGAGAAGAAATACGTCCTATACTTGGGCGCGGATATGTCGGCGCAACGTGCCTTGGCGCAACGTGTTTCGAGAAGACGGGGGCGGAGTTCCCTCGTATCCGGTTCGGCAGCGGAGCGCTGTGCCGGCAGGCGCAACAGCTTGCATCGGCCAGCGGCATTTCAACTAACGCCATGGGGAGAGATGAATGAACTGGTACCTTGGGGTCTTGAAAAAGTACGCGGACTTCGGTGGCAGGGCGCGTCGCAAAGAGTATTGGTTTTTTGTCTTGTTCAACGTGATTATTTCCGTTGTTCTTTCAATGGTCGATATGTTTGTCGGAACGTACAATGCGAGTGCCGGCGTCGGAATACTGACGGGAATCTACACGCTGGCAGTGCTGCTTCCTGGCATTGGGGTATCGGTCAGAAGGCTTCATGACACGGGCCGCAGCGGATGGTGGCTGCTGATCGTGCTGGTGCCGCTGGTCGGCGCGATTGTTCTCCTGGTCTTCATGGTGCTCGATAGCCAGCCGGCGCAGAATGCCTATGGCCCGAATCCGAAAGCAGGAGAGGCGCCGGTTGCTGCCGCCGCCTAGACGTCATCTGCGCCGTCTGACGCGTCGCTGAATTTCCAGGAGTAGACCCCGCGGCGTGGGTCTCCAAGCGCAGCCACCCACCCACCGGTGTGCGGTACGCCGGTGGGTGGTGAGCGCGAGACAGGAGGCCGTCGCTGCACTGTGACTGCATACGCGCAGCATTAAAGCGCCCATGAAACCGCTTCTGATTCTTGTCCTTCTGCCGATTTTGATCGGCGTCGTGTCGAACGTACTCTTTCGCGCCATCAGGAGCGCGACGTTCGCGGCGACGATAGGCGCGCCGATCGTCGTGTATCTCTGTTTCAAAATCCTTGACCCGGACGACACGTGGAGCTGGCTTGCCGCGCTGCTCGTCTCTCCGTTGGTGATCGCGATGGCGCTGGTCACCGTTCTACTGTGGTTCGGACGCCAGCGTACGCGTAAGCGAAGTCCCGGGACCGGCGCGTGACCACGCCACGGCTCGTGAAAGGGCAGCGAGAGGATCCGTGACGGTATAATCAGGCTCCGACTGACGCCTGATCGCATCATGCCTCCCTCTTTGTTGCCCGATAGTGTCGACGCCGTCGTCGCGCTCCTCGAGCGTTACGATTACTTCGCGGACCGGCGGCTCGCGACCAGCGTGTTTCTGGCGCTCAAGATGCGACGGCCGCTTTTCCTCGAAGGCGAGGCCGGCGTCGGCAAGACCGAGATCGCCAAAGTGCTTTCTAATGCGCTTTCGCGTTCCCTGGTGCGCTTGCAGTGCTACGAGGGCCTCGATACCGCGTCGGCGGTGTACGAGTGGAATTATCCGCGGCAGATGATCGAAATTCGGCTGACCGAGGCGGAGGGCAAGGTCGATCGCGAGACCCTGGCCGCCAATATTTTCAGCGAGCAGTTTTTGATCCGCAGGCCGATTCTGCAGGCGCTGCAGCCGGACGACGGCGTCGCTCCGGTGCTGCTGATCGACGAGCTCGACCGATCCGACGAGCCATTCGAAGCGTATCTGCTCGAGGTGCTGGCCGAATATCAGGTAACGATTCCCGAGCTGGGTGCGATCAAGGCCGCCTCGCCACCGATCGTCATCATCACCTCCAATCGGACGCGCGAGATCCATGATGCGATCAAGCGGCGTTGCCTGTATCACTGGGTCGACTTTCCCAATGCCGAGCGCGAACTGGCGATCGTGCGCCGCAAGGTCCCGGGCGCGGACGCGCGCCTTTCGCGCGAGGTCGTGGCATTCACGCAGCGGCTGCGCGCGATGGACCTGTTCAAGTCACCGGGGATCGCCGAAACGCTGGATTGGGCCGAGGCATTGGTGGCGCTCGACCGCATGAGCCTCGACCCGGAGACCGTGGCCGACACGCTTGGCGCCTTGCTCAAGTACCAGGACGATATCGGCGCCATCACGCCGCAGATCGCCGCGCAGCTCGTTGCGGAGGCATCCAGCGAGGCGGACAAGTCGGCCGAGGCCCGGGTTTGACATGACCGCTCGACGTCTCTTCGGCCGCGCGCACCTGGCTGAGAATATCCTGCATTTCGTCCGGGTGCTGCGCAAGGCGGGGTTGCCGGTCGGCCCGGCCAAGGTGATCGCGGCACTGCAAGCGGTCGAGGCCGTCGGTGTCGACAACCGGCAGGACTTCCGCGCCGCGCTCGAGTCGGTGTTGATCGAGCGTCACGAACAGCAGGTGTTGTTCGATCAGGCGTTCGAGCTTTTCTGGCGCAACCCGCAACTGCTCGAACGCATGCTGCAGTTGCTGTTGCCGAAAATCTACGGTCGCGTTCCGCTCGCGGAGGCCGAAGCGCCTCTGCCGTCACGTCTCGCCGACGCGATGGCAGCCGCGCCGCGCATGCCATCGATCGAGGCACAGGAACAGGAGATCAATCTCGACGCGACATTTACGTTTTCCTCACGCGAAGTGCTGCAGAGCAAGGACTTCGAGACCATGACCGTGGCCGAGTTGGCACAGGTCAAGCTGATGATCGCACGGCTACGCTTGCCGCTGCCGGAATTGCCGACGCGGCGCACCCGCCCGGCCGTTCGCGGGAGCGAGGTCGACCTTCGCGCGACGCTGCGCGCGATGGCTTCCGCGCGCGGCGCAGTCGTTCCGCTCGCCTGGCGGCGGCGCCAGACGCGCCGTCCTCCCTTGGTCGTGTTGTGCGATATCTCCGGCTCGATGGACCGCTATGCACGCATGCTGCTGTTCTTTCTCCACGCCATCACCAACGATCGCGACCGCGTGCATACGCTCTTGTTCGGCACGCGCCTCACCAATATCACCCGGCACCTGAAGCAACGCGATGTCGATGTCGCGATTGCCCGCATCAGTGGCGCGGTGTCGGACTGGGCAGGTGGCACCCGCATCGGCGCGTGTCTCGCCGAGTTCAACCGCCGCTGGTCGCGCCGCCTTCTCGGGCAGGGTGCGATCGTGCTGCTGATCACCGACGGTCTCGACAGCGATGTCGGCGACGGTCTTTCGCTCGAAATGGAGCGACTGGGCAAATCCTGCCGGCGGCTGATCTGGCTCAATCCGCTGCTTCGCTATGAGCATTTCGAGGCGCGGCCGGCAGGCATCCGGGCGATGTTGCCGTACGTCGACGAATTTCTGCCGGTGCACAATCTCGAGAGCCTGACCCAGCTCACTGCAGCATTGTCGCGTCACGCCAGACGCGCCAGTGTGAATGCGCAACGTTTCGCGGCGTGAGAGAACGGATGCGGACGACGACATGGAAATGAATGGCAGCCGGACGGTTCCGGCCGACATCGAGACGACCTGGAGCGCACTTAACGATCCCGAGGTGCTCAAGGCATGCATTGCCGGATGCGAATCGGTCGAGCGTGCGTCGGACCATGAATTCAAGGTGGCGATGACCGTGCGAGTGGGCCCGGTCAGCGCCCGCTTCTCGGGTCGCATCGTCATGACCGATATTGTCGCGCCCACGGCGTACACGCTGAGCTTCGAGGGGCAGGGCGGAGCCGCTGGATTTGCCAAGGGCGACGCGCGTGTCACGCTCAGCGACAACCATCCGGGGACGCGTATCGATTATCAGACGAAGGCGCAGGTCGGGGGCAAGCTGGCGCAGATCGGCTCACGCCTCGTCGACGGCGCGGCCGCTAAAGTTGCGGATGATTTTTTTGCACGCTTTGTCGACCGCCTTGCGGGACCGCGGCCTGCTGACGATGCCGATGCGACGACCGTGTCCGCCGCCCTTCGGGCGCCCCCGGATGGCCAAGTACGCGCCGCGTTGCGCTCGATGTCGGTGCGACTCGCCTTGGCGGCGGTGATTATCGCCGCGATGGCGATCTACTGGCTCACGCGGCCGGCGTAGAATGACCGCATTGACTTTGCTCCTTTTAATTTCCTGACATGGACGGCGTCGATCTCGAAGTCCTGCGCAAGAGCTCGGAGTGGTTGGCCTCCGGCAAGCGCGTGCTCCTGGTCACGGTGGTCAAGACCTGGGGCAGCTCGCCGCGCCCGCCAGGCGCGCTGCTCGCGGTGCGCGAAGACGGGATTGTCGTCGGATCCGTATCGGGCGGCTGCATCGAGGATGACATCGTCGAACGCTCGCGGCGCGAGGGTCCCTATATCACCCGGCCGCAGGCGGTGACCTACGGCGTCTCGGCGGAAGATGCCCGCAAATTCGGGCTGCCATGCGGCGGTACGATTCAGTTGGTGCTGGAGCCGCTCACGCCTGAAAGCCGCATAGGCGACCTGCTCGAGTGGATCGAACAAGGCAAGCTGGTAGCGCGCAAGCTCGATCTCAAGACGGCCATGGTGTCACTTGCGGCGGCGGATGCCGCCGCCACGCTCGCGTTCGACGGCCAGACGCTGACCACCGTGCATGGGCCGCGTTATCGTTTGCTGGTCATCGGCGCCGGACAGCTCTCGAAATATCTCGCTCAGATCGCCGTCGGCCTCGACTATCAGGTGACGGTCTGCGATCCGCGCGAGGAATACACCGAGACATGGGATGTCGCAGGAATAACGCTGGTCACGACGATGCCTGACGATACCGTGATTGCGATGAATCTCGACGAGCGTTGCGCGGTGGTCGCGCTGACTCACGATCCGAAGCTCGACGACCTCGCGTTAATGGAAGCGCTGAAATCGCCGGCATTCTATGTCGGCGCACTCGGCTCGCGTGCCAACAATGCCAAGCGCCGCAAGCGTCTGCTGGAATTCGATCTGTCGCCGGAGGAGATCGCGCGGCTTCACGGCCCTATAGGCTTGTACATCGGCAGCCGTACACCACCGGAAATTGCGGTATCGATTCTTGCCGAGATCACCGCAGTCAAGAACGGGGTCTCGCTGCCTGCCGGCGCGAACGTTGCGGCCGCGAAGGAAAAGCTCGGTCCTTCGATCGCATGCGCAACATCGTAGCGTTCCCATCCGGTGAAGCATTCCGGCATGGGACAAAATCAGCGCGCCGTGTTAATTTCCGCCGTCTTCTTTCAGGAGAGATCCGAGCGTGTCCTCACGTCCCGCGGTTTCACAGAACCAACCCATTCATGCGCACGGCACTACTTTCCAAGGATCGTTTCCGCGCCTCTTCGTCGCCGCATTCCTTTATGTGCTCGCGACGAATGCATTGGCTCAACCGGCCCCGAGCTCACTTCCGGCCCAGCCGGAAGCGCAAGCCACGAGCGTCGATGAACCATGGCGCACCGATCGCTTCTATCTCGAAACCAGCCTGTACACACATCATTTTCACTTCGATCCGACGCACGACAACAAGCAGAACTTGATTCTGGGCGAATGGAATGTTACCGAGCATTGGCTGGTCGGCGCCTCGGTCTTCGATAATTCCTTCGGTCAACCGTCGCAATATGTTTATGGCGGCTGGCGTTATCGGCCCCTCGAGCAACTGCAGCCATTTTATGTAAAATTGTCGGCAGGGATCGTTCACGGCTACAAGGACCAGGCGCGCGACAAGATCCCGTTCAATCACTCGGGATTCGCGCCGGGCATCATTCCATCGATCGGCTATTGCTTTTCGAGGGTCTGTTCCGAGGTGGTCTTCGTTGGCGGTGCCTCCCTGTTGCTGACCCTCGGTGTAACCATTCCTTGAGGTAAGAGATCGAACCTCAGCGGTCTGGCCTCAGCGCGCTCAGCGGATTCCAGACTTCCGGATCATCTTCCGCCAGCGGTTGTTGCCGCGCTTGATGAACGCCTGCAGATGTGCGTCGGGACTGGCTGCACCGAGCCAGAAGGCTAGGCGATGGCCGCACCCAGGAAGAGCACGAGCGCGAGACCGATTGTCGCGCCGAGGATAAAGGCGCGCATCGTGCGGCGCGAAGGATGTCGTGAAGACATGGCGTTGCAGTCGTGGCGATGAATGAGTCTATATATACGGAGCTCATCGCCGTTTGGATTCCCATTGCCGCACGCCTATCGGTGTTGACCAGAAGGTAGGAAACGCCGGACCGGTACGGTCATTTCTGGTCGATCTTCGGGTCGAGCGCGTCGCGCAGACCGTCGCCAAGGAGATTGAACGCAAGCACGGTTAAAAAGATCGCCAGGCTCGGAAAGATGGCGACGTGCGGCGAGGTCATCATGTCGGCGCGCGCTTCGTTGAGCATCGCCCCCCATTCCGGCGTCGGCGGCTGCGCGCCCATGCCAATGAACGACAGACTCGCGGCAGTAATGATCGAAGTGCCGATGCGCAGCGAAAAATAGACCACGACCGCGGCGATCGTACCGGGGAATATGTGGCGAATGACGATCGTCCAGTCGGACGCGCCGATGCTCCTCGCCGCCTCGATGAAGGTGAGATGCTTGAGCGAAAGCGTATTGCCGCGAACCAGGCGCGCGAACGTCGGAATGCTGAATATCGACACGGCGATGATCACGTTGGCCATGCCACCGCCGAGAATGGCAACGATCCCGATCGCCAGCAGGATACCCGGAAAGGCAAACAACACGTCGCACAGACGCATGATGATGCGGTCCCACCAGCCCTCATAGTAGCCGGCGACGAGTCCCAGTCCGGTGCCGATGAGCGCACCCACTGCAACCGAGACGAAGCCGGCAGTCAATGAGATGCGGGCGCCCATTAGAATGCGGCTGAGAATGTCTCTCCCCAGAGGATCGACGCCGAACCAGTGCGTCAGGGAAGGCAGCGCGTTGAGGCTGTCGTAGTCGAAAAAATTCTCCGCGTCGTACGGCACGATCCACGGAGCGACTACCGCGACGGCGACCAGCAGCAGTACGAATACCCCTGCGCCGACCGCGACATGCTGCTTGCGGAACTTGCGCCAGAACTCGCTCCACGGTGTGCGCACCGACGCAGCGTCGTGTGCAATGAACGCATCGATGGCCGGCATCGGGTCCATATTTGCGTCGACGCTTGCGGAAATGGTTTCGGATTCCACTATCGATACCGGATCGTCGGATTGATCACCGCATACAGCACGTCGACGATCAGGTTGATGAGAATGAATTCGAGGGAAAACAGGAGCACTTCCGCCTGGATGATCGGGTAATCGCGCATGTCCACCGCGTCGACCAGCAAGCGGCCCATGCCGGGCCAGTTGAAGACCACTTCGACCACGATCGATCCGCCAAGCAGGAAACCGAACTGCAATCCCATCATGGTGACCACCGGAATGAGCGCGTTGCGCAAGCCGTGCTTGATCACGACCGTCGTTTCGGACAGGCCCTTGGCGCGCGCGGTGCGAACGTAGTCTTCCTGGAGGATGTCGACAAACGACGACCTAGTGAAGCGGGCCATGATAGCCGCCACCGCGGCTCCCAGCGTCAACGATGGAAGAATGTAGTGTTTCCAGGTGGCTGCGCCGATCGTGGGCAACCAGCCGAGCTGCACGGCGAAGATCTGCATCAGCACCATGCCCAGCGCGAAGGCGGGGAAGGAAATGCCGGACACCGCCAGCGTCATGCCCAGCCGGTCGGGCCAGCGATTGCGCCACACTGCGGAAACAACGCCGATCAGCATGCCGATTACCACCGACCACGACATTGCGGCCAGCGTCAGCCAGAAAGTGGGCATGAAGCGCTCGCCGACTTCGGTCGAGACCGGGCGCTTGGTGCGCAAGGAGCGCCCGAAGTCGCCACGCAGGACGCCGGTGGCGAATCGCACGAATTGTTCCGGCAGAGAGCGGTCGAGTCCCAGATCCTGGCGCACCAGCGCGACCGTCTCTGGCGTGGCGTCCTGTCCCGCCGCGAGGCGTGCCGGATCGCCGGGCAGAAGATGCACGAACATGAACACCAGCACGCCGACGATCAGCAGCGTGGGAAGCAGCCCGAGCAAACGCTTGACGATGTACTGGAGCATCGATTCCGCGGGGCCGCAGCCTAGCGAGGATTCGCTAAATGGGAGACAGCTTCCAAAAGCTCCCGTCATCCCCGCGAAAGCGGGGATCCATTTTGACCTTCAAGCGCCAATGGATTCCCGCCTTCGCGGGAATGACGATTGGGGATCTGACGGTCACGCATTTCAACAATGCTGATCGATTCAAACGCGGAGAGTAACTGCGGCGGCATACTGGCCGACGAGCGCCGCCGCGAATCGCTTCAGGGCTTCAAGTCGACTTCGGTAAAGTTGAACGACGCATCGGGCATGGTGTAGACGCCCGCCAGCTTCTTGTTGTGCGCCGAAAGCAGCTTTTCGACGACCAGCGGCGCCCACGGCGCGTCTTTCCAGATCTGCTCCTGAGCGTCGCGGTAGAACTTCGCTTTTTCCGTCTTGTCGGTCGTCGCCAGCGCGGCCTTGATGTCGCCGTCGACCTTGTCGCTCTTGTAATACGCGGTATTGAACAGGCTCGGTGGAAACGACGAGGATGCAAGCAGCGGCCGAATTGCCCAATCGGCTTCGCCCGTCGACGACGACCAGCCGACGTAATAGAGGCGCACTGGCGCAGTCGCAGGATCGGGCCAGCTCTCGACTTTCTCGACGCGCTGCCCCGCCTCGAGGAGCGTGATCTTGGCCTTGATGCCGATCTGCCCGAGCTGCTGCTGCAGGAACTGCGTCACCTTCTGCGCCGTGCTGTGGTTGTACGCCGACCACAGCTCGGTCTCGAAGCCGTTCGGGTAGCCGGCTTCCGCGAGCAGTTTCTTGGCCTTGGCCAGGTCGTACGGCCACGGCCCGAGCTTGACGCTGTATTCGACGCCCTGCGGGACTACGCCCTCGGCGGCAAACGCATAGCCACTGAACGCGACTTTCGCCAGCGCGTCCTTGTTGATCGCGTAGGCGATCGCCTCGCGAACTTTGGGATTGTCGAAGGGCTTCTGCTGAGTATTCATCGACAGATATCGAATTACGATCGATGGCCCTGCCACCACCTCGAGCTCGGGTTTCGCCTTGAGCGTATCGGCTTGCTCGTAAGGGACGGGAAACGTGAATTGCGCTTCGCCGGTCTGCATCATCGCCGCACGCGAGTTGTTGTCGACGACCGGTTTCCAGGTAATCGTGTCCACTTTGGGATAGCCCTTCTTCCAATAGCCGTCGAACTTGGCAACCTTCAGATAATCCGTGCGCTGCCATTCGACAAATTTGAAGGGCCCGGTTCCGACTGGATTGGCCGAGATATCCTTGCCGTACTTGGCCATCGCTGCCGGGCTGATCATCACACCCGACGGGTGCGCGAGATTGTTCAAGAATGCGGAAAATGCCGTCTTGAGGGTAATCTTCGCCGTGTAATCGTCGACAACTTCGGTCTTGGCGATATTGCTGTACAGCCCGTAACGCTTCAGCTTGTTGTCGGGATTGGTGACGCGATCGAAGTTGGCCTTGACCGCGGCGGCGTTGAAATCCGTGCCGTCATGGAATTTGATGCCCTTCTTGAGCTTGACGGTATAGGTGAGACCGTCCTTGGTGACCTCGTAGCTTTCGGCGAGGACGGGAATCATCTTCATGTCCTTGTCGAATCCGTACAGGCCCTCATAGAACGACTTCGCCATCGCCTGCGACAGCGTGTCGTTGGCGTCGTAGGGGTCGGTCGTGGTAAAGGTCGACGCCACCGCAAAAACGACGTCCTTGGCGGCATGCACCGGCGCTGCGAACAACGCGCCGAGCGCGAGCGCGGTGACCAATAGCGAGCGTGGGAATGATTTCATGATCTTTCTCCAGGATTCCAGGGTGTATGGCGAAAATTGGTCGAAGGGTGTGCCATCAGTAGGCGCCGGCGATCCTGTGCCTGGCGACGAAATGTCCGGGTGCGACTTCCTCGAGCGGCAATACAACCGGCTCGTCGCCGATCGCCCGGATCGGGCTCGGGATTTCCTCCGATGATAGCTCCCTTTTGCCGTGGCGTCGCGCCGGGTCGGCGACCGGCACGGCGGCCAGCAGCTTGCGGGTATAGGGATGC
Organism: Burkholderiales bacterium; assembly: GCA_017880805.1. Taxonomy (GTDB): domain Bacteria; phylum Pseudomonadota; class Gammaproteobacteria; order Burkholderiales; family Casimicrobiaceae; genus PALSA-1003. Next base: position 39,239 of record JADGRP010000220.1, on the reverse strand, counting down.
TGTGGGTCTTCGAACACCGCTCGCCGCGGTCCTATCTCGACGATCTGGCCGAGGTACATCACCGCGACGCGGTGGCTGATTCGCTCGACCACCGCCATGTCGTGCGAAATGAACAGGTAAGACAAGCCGAACTCGTTCTGCAGATCGAGCATCAGGTTGACGATCTGGGCACGAATCGAGACGTCCAGCGCCGATACGGCTTCGTCGGCGACGATGATCTTGGGCTGCAGCGCGAGCGCGCGGGCGATGGCAACGCGCTGGCGCTGGCCGCCGGAAAATTCGTGCGGATAGCGATTCGCGGTGTCGGGCGAGAGTCCCACGTGCTCCAGCAACTCGGCGACGCGATCTTCGGCGGCGCTTCCCCGCGCGACGTCGTGGACGTAGAGCGGCTCCGCGACCGAGAAGCCTACCGTCAGGCGCGGATCGAGCGACGCGTACGGATCCTGGAACACCATCTGGATCTCGCGCCGCAGCGAGCGCACCTGATCGGAAGGCAGGCGCGCGATGTCGCGTCCGTCGAGCTCGATGCTGCCGGCGTCGATGTCGACCAGGCGCAGCAGCGAGCGCCCGGTGGTCGACTTGCCGCACCCGGATTCGCCGACCAGCGCCAGCGTTTCGCCGGCGCGAAGATCGAAGCTTACTTGCTCGACGGCATGCACGCTCCGCCGCACGCGTCCGAATAACCCGGACCGAATCGGAAACCGCGTCTTCAGTCCGCGAACCTTGAGCAGCGGTTCACTGGCAGGAAGGGGCGGGCGGGAAGCGCGAGAACTGGATCGGGTTGCGCTCGCGACCCCGGGCAAAGAATTGGCGGCCGCGCTGGACGCGTTCGACGCGGCAGCCCCGGACGGCAGCGGAAAGCGCGCCGGCGCGTCGCTGCCTTGCATCGCCCCCAGCCGCGGCACCGCGGCCAGCAGCGCACGCGTGTAGGGGTGCCGCGGCGCATGGAAGATCTGATCGGCGGACCCTTGTTCGACCATCTCACCGCGGTACATGACGATGACCCGATCCGCGACTTCGGCAACCACGCCCATGTCGTGCGTGATGAAAATCACGGACATGCGAAGCTCGTCCTGCAGCAGTCGGATCAAGGCCAGGATCTGCGCCTGGATGGTGACGTCGAGCGCAGTCGTCGGCTCGTCGGCGATAAGGAGCCGCGGCTTGCAGGAAAGCGCCATCGCGATCATGACCCGTTGCCGCATTCCGCCCGACAACTGGTGGGGATAGCGGCCGAGCACCTGCGCCGCCTCGGGAATTCGCACCTGGTCGAGCATGTGCAGCGCTTCACGATTGGCGGAGGCGAAATCCGCGCCCTGATGCAGGCGGATCGATTCCGCAATTTGTTCGCCTACCGTGAACACCGGATTGAGCGACGTCATCGGCTCCTGAAAAATCATCGCCATTTCCGCGCCGCGAATGGAGCGCATGGTCGAAGCTCCGGCTTGCGCCAGATCGGTCCGCGCGCCGTCATCTCGCGCGAAATCCATTCGGCCCGAGGTGATCGTGCCGCCGCCGTGCTCGACCAGGCGCATCAGCGATAGCGCGGTGACCGATTTGCCCGAGCCCGATTCGCCGACGATCGCCACGGTCTCGCCACGGCCGACGACAAATGACACGTCGCGCACCGCCGCGACCACGCGCTCCGAGCTGCGGAATTCGATCGAGAGATGATCGACCTCGAGCAACGGCGACGCGGACGCTCTCATGGTTCCGGCCGCGGCTGCAGCGCTATGCGGCGACGTGTTCATTGCGAGCTCAATTCGCGATCATCGCGATCTGTCCGCGTGCTGCGCACGGATCTGATCGATGGTCGCGCTCATGGTGATCGCTTGCGGATCGACCTTGAGCCAGAGGAGCGACGGGCGATCCGCAGCGAGCGCACGGTCCAGCGCAGGAGCGAATTGCTCGGTTCGGGTCACCGTCTCGCCGTTCACGCCGTACGCCTGCGCCAATTTGACGAAGTCGGGATTGACGATATCGGTACCGTGCACCCGCGCCGGGTAATTGCGTTCCTGGTGCATGCGGATGGTGCCGTACATGCCGTTGTCGATCACCATAAAGATGACATTCAGCTTGTATTGAACCGCGGTAGCCAGTTCCTGGCCGTTCATCTGAAAGCATCCGTCCCCGTTCCACGACACAACTACGCGGTCGGGGTGCGTTGCCTTGGCGGCGATCGCCGCCGGGACTCCGTAACCCATCGAGCCGCTGTACGGCGCAAGCTGGCTGCGGAAACGGCGATGGCGATAGAGGCGGTGCAACCAGACCGTATAGTTGCCTGCGCCATTGGCGAGAATCGCGTCCTCCGGCAAACGCTGGCGCAATGCCGCCACCACCTGCCACAGATCGAGCTCTCCGGGCATCGGGCGCGGCTCCTGCCACTGCAGATAGTCGCGGTGCACCTGGCCGGCGTTGGCGCGCCAGGCCCCGGTCGCGATCGGCGCCATTCCCGCCAGCGCGGCGGCAAACGCCGGCATCGACGCCTGGATTGCAAGAGCCGGTTGAAACACGCGCCCGAGCTCTTCGCTGCCGGGGTGAACGTGGATCAGCGTCTGCTTCGGTTGCGGCACGCTGAGCAAGGTGTACGCGCCGGTCGTCATCTCGCCCAGGCGCTCTCCGGCGACGAGAAGGACGTCGGCGTCGCGCACCCACGCGGCGAGCTTGGGATTGATCGCGATGCCGACGTCGCCAGCATAGAGCTCGTGGTTGTTGTCGAAGAGATCCTGGGTGCGAAACGCGCACGCGACCGGAAGCGTATTGGCCTCGGCGAAGCGGCGCATGTCGGCGCACGCCGCTGCAGTCCACCCGCTGCCGCCGACGATGACCAGGGGCTGCCTCGAAGCGGCGAGGCGTTCGCGAATTTCTGCAATCTGCGCCGCGGCGGGATAGATAGCGACAGGCTCGACGCGCGCGGCATCGTCGACCTCCGCCATTGAAGTGAGCATGTCCTCGGGCAACGCAAGCACCACGGGGCCGGGCCGCCCTTGGGTCGCGACCCGGAACGCGCGCGCGACGTATTCCGGAATGCGCTCGGCGCAATCGATCTGCGCGGCCCATTTGGCGATGCTTCCATACATGCGCCGATAGTCGATCTCCTGAAACGCTTCGCGATCGTGAAAATCGCTGCCGACCTGGCCGACGAAGACGATAAGCGGCGTCGAGTCCTGCTGCGCGGTGTGGATCCCAACGGCGGCATTCGACGCGCCGGGCCCGCGGGTCACGAACGCGATGCCGGGGCGGCCGGTCAGCTTGCCATACGCTTCCGCCATGTAGGCGGCGCCGCCCTCATGGCGGCAGACGATCAGCCGCAGCGATTCGCGCGCGTCATAGAGAGCGTCGAGGACGGCGAGAAAGCTCTCGCCCGGAACGCAGAAGGCGAGGTCGACTCCCTGACGGAGGAGATTGGCGACCAGAATCTGGCCACCGGTGCGCAGCGCGCTCATTGGCGGGACATTCTAGCAGGCCCATTACTATTACCATTGCCACGTCCCGGGCGGGATGCACCTATAATCACGCCAGCGTTCCCGCTCTGCCGCGCCGACCTCGTCGCCCATGAACCTGCCGCCCGCACTGCACGATGCGCTGCTCTTCACCGTCGCCGGTGCGTTTTTCGCGCTGGTGATGATGCGATGGAAACGCGACCAGCGTCAGGGCATGTTGCAGATGCTCATATTGCTGGTCATCGGCGTTGTCGGGCTGTTGGCGCTCAATCAGTTCGGCGCGAGCATCGCCGCGATGGCCGCCGGCGTCGCCTTGCGCGAAGTGTGCCTGCTGCTGGCCGCTTTCGGCTTCATTCGCATTTTCCTGGTGTTCGTGTTCCAGGGAGTGTTCGCGCGCATGGCGCTGCCGCGCATTCTCGGCGACGTTCTGTTCGCATTTTCGCTGGTGACCTATACCGTCTACCGCATGTACGCGGTGGGCTTCGACTTTTCCACCATTGCCATCACGTCTACGGTTATCGGCGGCGGCATAGCGCTTTCGCTGAAGGAGCCCTTGGCCAACCTTTGGGGCGGCGTGGCGATTCAACTCGACAACACCTGCCGGATCGGCGACTGGATACGCACCGAAGGGGCGATGGGGCAGGTGGTCAGCATTCGCTGGCGGTACACCGCGCTCGCCACTAACACAGGCGAGACGTTGATCATTCCCAATTCGGCGCTGGTCGGTCATCGCGTCAATGTGCTCGCGCGGCGCGGTGACCAACGCATTCCATGGCGGCGGCCGATAGAGTTCGCCGTGGGGTACGAATGGCCCCCGAGCCGGGTGATCGCTGTGGTCGACGAAGCGCTGGGGCGCGCCGACATTACCAACGTCGCGCGTGCGCCGGCGCCGTCATGCGTCTGCTGGGCCTTCGATCCAAGCTCGATCCGGTACGCCGTCCGTTACTGGCTGACCAACCTCATCGAGGACGAATGGACGGACTCGGAGGTTCGAGTGCACATATTCGCCGCGCTGGCGCGCGAAGGAATGGAAATACCGATTCCGCGTCACGAAGTGTTTATGAATCCGGCGAGCGAAGTGCGCCGAACCGCGGAGGTGCGCGAACGCGACGCAAGGGTGCAGCTCCTGAGATCCCTCGAGTTGTTTGCGCCGCTGACGGACGAGGAGCGCCTCGCGCTTGCCTCGGAGCTCAAGCCGTCGCCGTTTGTTGCCGGCGATATTGCGACGCGTCAGGGAGAGCCGGCCGATTCGCTGTATATCCTGGCCCGCGGCCACGTCGGTATTTTTCACGATTCGGCGGACGGCACCCAGCCTGCGCGGCAGCGTCTGGCAACGCTGCATGCCCCGGCGTATTTCGGGGAAATGGGTTTGCTCACGGGACAGCCGCGCGGCGCGACCGTTGTCGCGGAAGCGGAAGTCTTATGTTACCGCCTCGGCAAGCCGGGCTTCGAGGCGATCCTGCGCTCGCGGCCGGAGCTCGCCAAGGCCCTGTCGCAGACGCTCGCCGCCAGACAGGCGGCCAACGACGCAACGCTCGCATCGCTTTCGGCGGAAGCGCGGACACGCGCGACTGGCACTCGCGCCAATGACCTGGTGCGGCGTATCCAGGAATTTTTCGGCTTGTAGGTTCCAGTCGTCACGGCCTTCGCGGCCGGATGTGCACGCCTTGCGGTCAAGCGGCGGCGAGCAGATCGTCACGCCGGAGCAAAAACACGCAGTCTTCGCTTTCGGCGGTTGCGAGCCAGGTGAATGGCATGCGTGGAAAGGCGGCTTCAGCGGCCGCGCGGTTGTGGCCGACTTCAACGACCAGCACGCCGTCGGGATTCAGGAACTGCGCCGAATGGGCAATGATGATGCGTACCGCATCGAGACCGTCGTCGCCGCCGGCCAGAGCGATCTGCGGTTCGTGCGCATATTCGGGCGGCAGCTCCTCCATCGCCAATGCCGTCACGTACGGCGGATTGCTGATGATGAGCGGATAGGTCTTTTCGGTCAGGTTCGACAGCAGGTCGGAGCGGATCAGGTTGATTCTGTCCTGCAGGTCGTGCTCGGCGACGTTGCGCTGAGCGACGGCAAGCGCGTCCGACGAAATGTCGGAGGCGTCGATGTCGGCGTTGGGGAAATGATGCGCAAGCAGAACCGCAAGGCACCCCGAACCGGTACAAAGGTCGAGTGCGCTCTCGACACTTAGGGGATTGGGAATCCACGGCGCGAGACCGTCGGGCAACAGCTCGGCGATAAACGAGCGGGGAATGACGACGCGCTCGTCGACATAGAAATGAAACTCGCCCAGCCACGCTTCGTGCGTAAGGTACGCGGCCGGGACGCGATCATTCACCCGCCGTTCGATAACCTGCAGCAGCTCGCCACGCTCGACGTGGGTGAGATGCGCGTCGAGAAACGGTTCGAGACGGTCGAACGGAAGGTGCAGCGTATGCAAAACGAGATACGCTGCCTCGTCGTACGCGCTGGCCAGTCCGTGACCGAAGCAGAGGCGCCCCGCGATGAACCGGGAGACGGCGTAACGAAGCCAGTCGCGCACGGTCTCGAGATCCTGGGTCAGGGTGGTCATCGGGTCGAAATGCGGTCGGGGAAGCGACTGCGGCGTCAGGCCAGCAGCCGTTGCAGTATGCCACGATAGAGCGCCGACAGCGGCTCGAGGTCAGACACGGCCACGCGCTCGTTGAGCTTGTGTATGGTGGCGTTAACCGGGCCCAGCTCGACCACCTCGCGACAGATGTCGGCGATAAATCTCCCGTCCGAAGTGCCGCCGGTGCAGGAGAGCTCAGGCGTGACGCCGCACACTTCGCGCACCGTATCCGTGACCGCTTCGACGAGCCGGCCGCGCTGCGTCAGAAACGGCACGCCATGACCCGTCCACTTGAGATCGTAGTCCAGCCCGTGGCGATCGAGGACCGCTGTCATCCGCTCTTCGAGGCTTTCGCGCGTGCTCGCGGTCGCATAGCGAAAGTTGAATTGCAGCTCGAGCGTTCCGGGAATGACGTTGGTGGCGCCGGTCCCTGCGTGCACGTTCGACGCCTGCCAGGTCGTGGGCGGAAAATACTCGTTGCCGCGGTCCCAGACCATCACCGCCAGCTCCGCGACGGCCGGCGCCGCGAGATGGATCGGGTTCTTTGCCAGATGAGGATACGCAATGTGGCCCTGCACGCCACGGATGACGAGCGTCCCGGAAAGTGTGCCACGGCGGCCATTCTTGATCATGTCGCCCAGGCGGTCGACCGACGAAGGCTCGCCGACAATGCAATAGTCGAGCGCCTCGCCCGCGGCGCGGAGCTTGTCGACCACGCGCACGGTGCCGTCGATCGCGGGACCTTCCTCGTCGGAAGTGACGAGCAGCGCAATCGATCCCCGATGGCGGGAGTGCAGGGTGGCGAATCCTTCGATCGCGACGATGAATGCAGCCAGCGAAGATTTCATGTCGGCCGCGCCGCGCCCGTAGAGAAAGCCGTCGCGCACCGTCGGCACAAACGGATCGGAATGCCAGGCTTCGAGCGGACCGGCCGGCACCACATCGGTATGTCCCGCGAAGCAGACGACGGGGCGGGCGTCGCCGCGTCGCGCCCAGAGATTGCTGACGCCGTTGGCGGCAGTCGTTTCGCAACGAAACCCAAGCGGCTCGAGCCGCGCCTGCAGAATCGTCTGGCAGCCCGCGTCGTCCGGTGTGCCAGACCGGCGCGCGATCAGCTCCCGCGCGAGGTCAAGCGTCGGCGATTGGGACAATGAGGAGACAATGAGGGGACAATATGGGACGAGGCGCTCGTCATGGCAGGCAGGCGCGCGCCAGCTTAGTCGCCATTAAGGGCGGTTGAGGAATTCGGGATCGATTTCCAGCTTGACGAAATCGCCGGATAGCCTGCGTTCGGCTTCTTCGTGGTCCATCTCGGGGTTGACGACGGTCGTCGGCGAGTTCTGATTCACCAACCACGCCAGGTTGGTTGGCGAATCGGCGGCCGACAGTGCCTCGTCGTAGGACACCACACCGTCCAGGTAAAGCCGGCACAGCGCCTGCTCGAATGTCTGCGAGCCCGGATAAAGGCTCTGCTCCATCGCTTCCTTCATCTGGGTGATTTCGCCGTTCTTGATCAGGTCGGCGATGAGCGAGGTGTTGAGCAGGATCTCGACGGCCGGCTGCTGCTCGCCTTCCTTGTTGCGGACCAGCCGCTGGGAAATAATCGCCCGCAACCCGATCGACAAGTCGGACAACAGGCCCGACCGCGCGTCGTATGGAAACATGTTGATGATCCGCGACAGCGCGTGATAGCTGTTGTTGGCGTGCAAGGTGGACAGACAGAGGTGTCCGGTCAACGTGTGCAGCAGCGCCTGCTGCATGGTTTCGCGGTCGCGTATTTCGCCGATCATGATCAAGTCCGGCGCCTCCCGCAGCGCATTGGGCAGGGCCCTGTCATAGCCCTGAGTGTCGACGCCGATTTCGCGCTGGTTGACGATGGACTGCTTATGCTCGAACAGGTATTCGATCGGGTCTTCGAGGGTCAGAATGTGGCCCGACCGGTTGCTATTGCGATAATCGATCATCGCCGCCAGCGTGGTCGATTTGCCGGAGCCGGTTGCACCTGCCACCAGCACCAGTCCGCGCTTTTCCATCACCAGGTTCAGCAGCACCGGAGGAAGCTTGAGGTCCTCGAACGGCGGCACCCGGCTGCGGACGTAGCGTATGACCAGCGAGATCGTGCCGCGCTGCCTGAAAATGTTGATCCGGAAGTTGCCCACGCTGCGGTCGAGATAGGAAAGATTCATTTCCATCTCGTTCTCGAATTCGCGCGCCTGGTCCTTGGTCATCAGCTCGTAGGCGATGCGCCGGACGGTCTCGACGTCCATCGGCTGGGTGGCGATGGGAGAGACCACGCCGTTGATCTTGATATTGATCGGCGCGCCACAGGAGATGAACAGGTCGGAGGCCTGCTTCTCCGCCATCATCTTGAACAATCGGTCGAGGTACATATCGGTGTCCCAGTGCAAAGAGAGGTCGAACCGCAGGCCGATTACCGTGCCCGCAGCGGTCTTGACAATGTCATGAATTGACAAGAATAACCAAGGTCGCGCAAAGTAACAACTGGCGGGCTTGTTTTGGCCCGCCCCTGTGCGCTATCCATCGGCCCCGCGGCCCGTGGCCGGCGCGCTACCATTTACCTTTCGACCGCCGAATTCCATGCTTGCCATCATCGGTGGCAGCGGGCTCACCCGCCTGTCCACGCTTGCCGTCGCCCGCCGCGAAGTCGTCCGCACGCCTTACGGAGAGCCGTCGTCGGCGCTGGTCTTTGGGCAGATTGCCGGGCGCGACGTGGTCTTTCTTGCGCGCCACGGTTACGGTCACACGATTCCGCCACACCGCGTGAACTATCGGGCCAATCTCTGGGCGCTCAAGAAAAGCGGTGTTGCGTCCATTCTGGCGGTGGCATCGGTGGGTGCCATTGCCGCTGAATATGAGGTCGGCGATCTTGTGCTCCCGCACCAGTTGATCGACTACACCAGCGGCAGGGAGAACACTTTTTTCGACGGCGGTGATCGCCAAGTCGTCCACGTCGACTTCACTCGCCCCTACACGGAGCAATTGCGCGAACGATGCGTCGCGGCGGCGCGCTTGACCGGCATTCCCGTCCACGACGGCGGCGTATACGCGGCAGTGTGCGGTCCGAGGCTGGAAACCGCGGCCGAGATCGATCGACTTGCACGTGACGGCGCAACGGTCGTCGGCATGACCGGCATGCCGGAAACCGTTCTTGCCCGCGAGCTGGGCGTTGCGTATGCGACGATCGCGGTCGTCGTCAATCACGCCGCTGGCCGCGGCGACAGTGCGCTGGCGATATCGATGGAAAGCATTGTCGGCGTGCTCGAGACTGCCATGGACGAGGTTCGCTTGTTGATCGATCAGGTGTTGAAGGAGGCATCATGATCCAGCCGATTTTGAACATGGGCGATCCGCGCTTGCTCGAGCGTTCGCAAGCGGTGCAGCGCTTCGGGAGCGAGGAACTCCTGGCGTTGATCGGCGACTTGCATGAAACGATGGTCGCCGCCAAGGGCGCGGGCCTTGCCGCACCCCAGATCGGTGTCGGTTTGCGGGTGGTCATCTTCGGCTTCGAGCACAATCAGCGCTATCCCGATGCCGAGCCCGTTCCCTACACGGAGCTTGTCAATCCGGTCATCACGCCGCTGGCCGATGAAAAGGAAGAAGACTGGGAAGGCTGCCTGTCGGTGCCGGGCTTGCGCGGGATGGTGCCGCGATTCAGTCGCGTCCGTTATACCGGGTTCGACCCGCAGGGCCGCCCGATCGACCGCGAAGCGTCGGGATTCCACGCCCGCGTGGTGCAGCACGAATGCGATCATCTCGACGGCGTGCTGTACCCGATGCGCATGCGTGACATGCGGACGCTGGGATTTACCAGCGTACTGTTTCCCGGCGTCGAAACCCCGGACGAATAGGTTCGCCCGCTGCTACAGCCGCAATTGATCGTAAAGCGCGTGCTCGAGCTTGAGCAATGCCGCTTCGTCGTGAAGGCGCGCCCCGTCGAGGAGAAATACGTCTTCTGCGCGTTCGCCCAAGGTATTGATCTTCGCGCTTTCGACGTTGACGTTGGCGGTTGCCAGAACGTAGGCGATGCGCGAGAGCAGGCCCGGCCGGTCGCCCGCGACGATCTCCAGAATGAAATGCGTTCCCTTGTCGTCGGGAAACAGCCGTATTTCCGGCGTCAGGGGGAAGTGCTTCAAGTGGCGGCTGATTCGCCCGGGCGGAGAGGTCCGCAATGGCGCGCGCATCATCAATGCCTGCCTGAGCTCGTATTCGATGTAGCTCATCGCCTCCCGGTAGCTGGCGTTGGGACTCGTCGGATCGTGGACGTCGAACGTATCGAGCGCATAGCCGTGGCGCGTAGTGTGGATCCTGGCCCCGAGAATAGACAACTGCGCGCGGCCGAAGAATCCGCAAATGCGCGCGAACAGTTCCTTCTGATCGGGGAGATAGATCATGACCTGCAGCCCGGCGCCCTCGCGCGCGAGGCGCGTCTTGACCACCGGTTCCGCACCGTCGACTCGAAAATAGAGATGGCGCGCATGCCATGCGATTTCGTCGGCAGTGTGGCGCTGGAAATAGACCCCGTCGAGACGCTGCCAGAGTTGTTGCTCGGCGCCCTCCGGAACGGCATACAGGCGCAGGCGGCTTGCAGCTTCGGCTCGCCGCGCGTCGAGGCTGTCCTGGAGCCCGCGTCCGCCCGTGTCCCCCGAAAGCCGCGCTTTGGCAGCGTGAAACAGATCTTCGAGCAGCTTCGCCTTCCACGCATTCCATACCCGCGGGCTGGTGCCACGAATGTCCGCTACCGTTAGCAGGTAAAGCGCGGCAAGCCGGCGCTCGGTCTTCACCTTGGCCACGAACGCCGCGACGATGTCGGGGTCGGTGATGTCCTGCTTCTGGGCGGTCGTAGACATGGTCAGATGCTGCTCCACCAGCCATGCGATGAGTTGCGTGTCTTCGCCCGAAAGGCCGTGCTGGCGGCAGAACCGGCGCGCATCGTGGCTGCCGAGCGTCGAATGATCGCCGCCGCGACCCTTGGCGATATCGTGGAAAAATCCCGCGACGTAAAGCACCTCAGGCCGGGCGAAGTCGGCGATCAGTCGCGAGCACAGCGGATATTCATGCGCGTGCTGGGCTTCCGTGAAGCGGCGCAGGTTGCGAATCACCATCAGGATGTGTTCGTCGACGGTGTAGACATGGAACAGATCGTGTTGCATCTGGCCGACAATACGGCCGAACACCGGCAGATAGCGCCCGAGGATCCCGTATTGATTCATGCGCCGCAGCTCGTGCGTCACGCCGCGCGGCTGGCGGAGGATGGCCATGAATCGCGCGCGATTTTCGGAATCGCGCCGGAACGCGGCATCGACGCGGTCGCGGTTGCGCCACAGCGAGCGCAGCATGGGTGCCGACATGCCTTTGAGCTCCGGATGCATCTGCAGGGTGAGAAAGCTGTCGAGAATCGCCGCCGGGCGCTTCACGAAAAGATGATCGTCGCGGAGGTCGAGCAGCTCGTCGACCGCCTGAAAATCGTTGTCGATCGGTCGCACCGCAAGCTGCGCCGGAAACAGCCGTGCATGCAGATTCTGCAACAGGATGACGCTGATCTGGCGCACCGATTTCGCCGCGCGGTAATAGCGCTGCATGAGCTGCTCGGATGCGCGCCGGTGCGGCGCGTCAGTCAGACCCAACTGCTGCGCCAGCGCGGTCTGGACGTCGAATAACAGCCGGTCCTCGCGCCGGTCGGCGAGATAGTGCAGGCGGATGCGCAGATCGTCGATCAGCCGCTCATGTCGGGTGACCTCGCGCGCTTCCGATGCGGTCATCAAGCCGTGCGTGGCGAGCGCGCGCCACGAATGTCCCAATCCGGCGGCCCGCGCGATCCAGATGATCGTCTGCAAATCACGCAAGCCGCCCGGGCTTTCCTTGACGTTGGGCTCGAGGTTGTACGCCGTATCCTGGTAGCGCAGATGGCGCTGCTGCTGTTCCAGCGCTTTGGCGTCGAAAAACACGCGCACGTCGAGGACGGCCGCGAATCGCCGGCGAAACTGATCGTAGAGCGATCGGGACCCGGCGAGCAGGCGCTGCTCGAGCAGGCTGGTGCGAATGGTGATGTCGTGCGCCATCTCGGTCTCGCATTCCTCGATGGTGCGCACCGAATGCGCGACTTCCAGGCCGGCGTCCCATAGCATGCCGATAAAGCGCTCGACCGCCGCGGTTCCAGTGCCCGCTTCAAGGGAGCGGGGCAGCAGGATCAGGACGTCGATGTCGGAATGCGGGAAGAGTTCACCACGGCCATAGCCGCCCACCGCGACCAGCGCCCCGCCGCGTGGCGGCCCGACCTCGAGCCAAAGCCCGCGCACGATGCGGTCGACCAGCGCCGCATGCCGCACCAGCAATCGCTTGGGTTGCGGGTCGGCGGCGAATGCGCTCTCCAGCGCGGCGCGTCCGACGACGAGCGCGCGCTTCCAGCCGGCGACCCCCGGTTTCGCGGCGGCCGCAGGCGCGGTGGCAAGCGTCTCGGTCACCGCAGAATGTCAGGCCTGCGCCGCAGCGGGCGCCGGCGGAGTGCCGTCAGAAACGGTCAACACCTCGTAGCCGTCGTCGGTGACCAGCACGGTATGCTCCCATTGCGCGGAGAGGCTGTGGTCGGCGGTCACGATGGTCCAGCCATCGGCGAGACAGCGAATGCCGGAGCGGCCGGCATTGATCATCGGTTCGATCGTGAAAATCATCCCCGACTGCAGCTTGAGACCGGTCCCCGGACGGCCGTAATGCAGGACTTGCGGCTCCTCGTGGAACTGGCGGCCGATGCCGTGACCGCAGAATTCTCGAACCACGGAAAAGCCGTGGCTCTCGGCATGGCGTTGAATCGTCGCGCCGATGTCGCCGAGCGTCGCGCCGGGTTTGACCTCGCGTATGCCCCGCCACATTGCATTGAAGGTCACTTCACAAAGACGCTTGGCCTGGATCGCCGGCGCTCCGACGAAGAACATGCGGCTGCTGTCGCCATGAAAACCGTCCTTGATCACGGTTACGTCGATGTTCACGATATCTCCGGCCTTGAGCGTCTTGTCGCCGGGAATGCCGTGACAGACCACGTGATTGACCGACGCGCAAATCGACGCAGGAAAGGGCCGGTGACCCGGCGGAGCGTAATTCAAGGTCGCCGGGATCACCTCTTGCACATTGACCTGGTAATCATGCGCGATGCGGTCGAGCTCGCCGGTGGTGACGCCCGCTCGAACACGCGGCGTGAGAAAATCGAGCAGCTCCGATGCGAGTCGCCCTGCGACGCGCATTTTCGCAATCTCATCCGCGGTCTTGATCGCAACCGGCATGGTGTCCGTACCCCTCATGGTCAGGTGCGCAGCAACTCGTTGATGCTGGTCTTGGCGCGGGTCTTGGCGTCGACCTGCTTGACGATCACCGCGCAATAAAGCTGACAACGCCCGTTTGCGGAAGGTAGGCTGCCGGCAACGACCACCGACCCTGACGGAACCCGCCCATAGCTCACCTGGTCAGTATCGCGGTTATAGATCTTGGTGCTCTGGCCGAGGAATACGCCCATACCGAGCACCGAATTCTCCTCGACGATGACGCCCTCGACCACCTCGGAGCGTGCTCCAATGAAGCAATTGTCTTCAATTATGGTGGGGTTGGCCTGCAGCGGTTCCAAGACCCCGCCGATCCCGACACCCCCGGACAGGTGCACATTGCGGCCAATTTGCGCACACGAGCCGACGGTTGCCCAGGTATCGACCATCGTGCCCGAGTCGACATAGGCGCCGATGTTGACATAGCTCGGCATCAGCACGACATTCGGCGCGATATAGGCGCCGCGCCGTGCGACCGCGGGCGGAACGACGCGTACGCCCGCTTGAGCGAAGGCCGCGTCGTCGAATTTCGCAAACTTTGTCGGTACCTTGTCGTAAAAGCGAAACGGCGCTGAAGGTCCCGCAAGGCCGATGGACACCGTCTCCGACAACCGAAATGAAAGCAGCACCGCCTTCTTGATCCACTGATGCGTCACCCACTCCGCGCCGCGCTTCTCCGCAACGCGCAAGCGCCCTGCGTCGAGCTCGCCGATCGCTAAGTCGACAGCGTCGCGAATCGGTGCCGGTGCGTTCGCCGGGTCGAGCTCGGCGCGTCGCTCCCAAGCGGCGTCGATCGTTTGTTGCAGTTGTTCCATGGACAAGCGCTGAGGCATCGCGGACAAAATGCCCATTTTACCCGTGCGCGGGGGCTTTCGCCGAGACGCCTGCGCAACGACGACACTACATTGGACGCTACATGGTCTTGAACAGATGGGCGAACGTGCGGCTGACCGTCAGCGGTTCGGGCCGATCCTTGAGGAACACCAGCGGTTGGTCGCGATAGTCGCGCTCCACGCGGGCGATCGACCGCAGGTTGACGATGGTGCTGCGGTGCACCTGCCAGAAGACTTCCGGGTCCAGATCGTCGAACAACTCGCGGATAGTCGTGCGGATCAGCGCCTCACCGGACGCAGTTACCACCTTGGTGTATTTGTCCTCCGCCTGGAAGTAACACACCTCGTCGACCGGAATCAGTCGCATCGAGTTGCCGAGAGACGCCTTGATCCAGCGCAACGGGCCGCCGGTGTCGCGCGCGGCGAGCTGTTGCAGCACGCTGGCCAGATCCGCCGGGGGCGAAGCGACGCGGCTTTGCAGGCGCAGGACGACCTTGGCAATGCGCTCCGCGGTCACCGGCTTCAGCAGATAGTCGACGGCCCCCTGCTCGAACGCGGTCACGGCGTACTCGTCGTAGGCGGTGACGAACACGATATGGCAGGCATCCGCGATCGCCTCCGCCACCGCGAGGCCGTCCCTGACCGGCATGCGGATGTCGAGAAACGCGATGTCGGGCTTGAACTCGGCGGCCAGCGCCACCGCTTCTGCGCCGTTTTCGGCTTCGGCAACGACCACGAGCTCGGGCCATGCCTGCGCGAGCCGCGCCTTCAATTGCCGGCGCAACAGCGGCTCATCCTCGGCGATCAGCGCGGTGATGCGGCCGGCGGGCATTTATTCCGATCTAGGCGACATCGGGGATCTCGATGGTCGCCTTCGCGCCATGAGGCTGGATCGCGTCGAGCGTGAATTGCGAACGCTGACCATAAAGCGCCTTCAATCGCTCGCGCAGGTTGGTCAGCCCCATGCCTTGGCCCAGAGGGTCGGCGAACCCGCGCCCGCTGTCGGTCACCGACACGATCAGCGTTCCGTCCTTTTTTTTCGCTTCCACGCGCACCTCCCCGCCCTCGGCGTGCGGCTCGATGCCGTGTTTGATTGCATTTTCAACGACCGACATCAGCAGCATTGGCGGAAAAGAGTGCGCTGTCAACGATGCGGGGATATCGATGGTGAATCTCAGGCGCGCTTCCATGCGCATCTGCATGATCGACAGATACGCGCGGGCAAGTTCGGCTTCCTGCCCCAAGGTCGTGCTGCCGGAGCGCAGTTGCGGCACCGCGGAACGCAGGTACGAAAGCAGATGGCCCAACATGAGCCCCGCCATTGGCGGGTCGGTCTCGGTGAGGAATTGCACCGACGCCAGTGTGTTGAACAGGAAATGGGGCTCGACTTGCGCCTGCATCAGCTTGAGCTCTGCCTCGGCGGCCTGTTTTGAGAGCAGATTGCGGTCGGCTTCGGCCCTCAGCAGCTGCGTTTGCACGCGCGCGTCGCGGAACTTGAACAGGAACAGCAGGCCGACGAAAAGGCCGTTCCAAAAGGCGCCGATGAGCGTCCAAATGAACGTGTGGGGATGCGCACCAATCTCGGCCAGCGAATATCCCTCGACATGCAGTCCGTATCCCTTGGTCAGAATGACCAGCACCATTCCCGCGATCGACCCGAGGACAACTGCGAACACCAGCCGCCATACCGGATGCGTCTTTTTCCAGGGCGAAATGGCATTGACTGCGTAGGCTATCGACAGCCCGAAGCATTGCGCAGAGATGAATGGATGCCAAAAAGCTCGCGTATCCTCGATCGACAGGATTGCCGCAAATCCGGTATTGATCGCCAGGATCAGCGCAAAGGTGCGCCACGATACGCCACGCAGCCCCGCGGGGACGGGGATGCGCCAAGTCGCATTTTCGGCGGTCGACATGGCGCGAATTGTACTGCCTGACACTACGGACTCAAGGCGACCCGACGAAGCGCTGCCGGTGCGGATGAAGTGTGTCCCACGGGCCGCAGGGCGGGCCGGTACGGGCGGACGCGGCTTCCTTAGCCTGCGCGGCGGGCGAAGCTCACCAGACGCTCGACGGCTTCCGCGCACTCGTCGAACGCGGCCACCAGCGCGATGCGAATGTAGCCGCGGCCGGGGTTGAGTCCGCCGGTTTCGCGTCCGATGTAGCTTCCGGGCAGGACGCTGACTGCTTCTTCGGCATAGAGCAGGCGCGCAAACTCGGCATCGTCGCCGGGGACGCTGGCCCAGAGATAAAACGCCGCGTCGGGCGCGTCCGCGGGCAGGATCGCGCAAATGCGTGGCGCCAGCTTGGAGAATTTTTCCGCGTACAGGGCCCGATTGGCGCGGACATGCGCTTCGTCATTCCATGCGGCAATGCTCGCCGCGGCGACCGCGGGTGACATCGCTGAACCATGATAGGTCCGGTAAAGCAGGAACGCCTTGACCAGCGCAGCATCGCCCGCAACGTATCCCGAACGCAAGCCGGGTGCGTTGGATCGCTTGGAAAGACTTCCGAAAGCAAGCAGTCGCGGGTAGCCGTCGCGTCCGAGCGCCTGCGCCGCCGCGAGAGCGCCGAGCGGTGGCGCAGATTCGTTGAAATAGACCTCGGAATAACACTCGTCGGCGGCAATCAAGAAATCGTAACGGTCGGCCAGCTCGAACAGATAGCGCCACTCGTCCTGACGCATCACCCGACCCGTTGGATTGTCGGGCGAGCACACGTACAGCAGTTGCGTACGCGCCCACACCGCCTCGGGCACATCCTCCCATCGCGGCGCGAAATGGTCTGCTACGAGACTATTGACGTAGTAGGGTGTCGCGCCGGCCAGCAGCGCGGCGCCCTCGTAGATCTGATAGAACGGATTGGGAACGACGACGGTCGCACCGGCGCGACTTGCATCGATGACCGTCTGCGCGAAGGAAAACAATGCCTCGCGGCTGCCGAGCACCGGCAGCACCTGCGTTGCCGGATCGAGCGAGATCAATCCATGGCGGCGCCTGAGCCACGCGGCGATCGCCTCGCGCAAGGCGGGCGCGCCCGCCGTTGTGGGATAATTCGCGAGCCCCTTCGCGCTTGCGGCAAGCGCGTCGAGAAGCAATGTGGGTGTCGGATGGCGCGGCTCTCCGATCGACAAGCTGATCGGCGGCTTCTGCGGATTCGGCGTTACGCTCGCAAAAAGCGCTCGCAGCCGTTCGAACGGATACGGCTGCAATTGCGCGAGGTGCGGATTCAAATAAGTGGCGCGAAAAAACCGCGGTGACGAATTGAGCGAAACCGGATTATACGTGACGAGCACGCGCTCTTCGGCGATGACGGCCGGGGCCTGGAAAATCGCGGCAGTGCTGGCATTGCTGCTCGCGTTGGGCCTCTTCGCGCTTTCCGTCGCGCATTGGGGCTGGAAGTGGTTCGGCCCGGCGCCGGCGACGATTTCGGTAACGATTCCGGACAGCGATGTCATGCGTCGCGTTGTCGATGCAAGATTGTTCGGCGTAGCGCCTCCGTCGATCGCAGTTGGCGCGAGCGCCGGCTTGGGCGACTTGCGCCTGCTCGGGGTCTTCGCGCTTCGCGACGGCGGCGGTTATGCGCTGTTTCGCACCGCTCGCGGTCCGCTGATGGTGTCGGCCGGGCAGGATATCGGTGCCGGTGTGCGCCTCGATGCGGTACGACCCGACGGCGTCACGCTGATCGACGGTGGAGTTCGCCGTGAAATCGCATTGCGTTCCGCGGCGAGTGTAGAGGCGCGACCCGTGATCGGCGTGGTGCAAAACGCGAAGCCTTCGGCGTGCGCAGTGCCGGCGGGATTTGCCGGGCCGATCGTGCGGTTGAATGCGGAGCTTCTCGGAGGCATGACCGGCGCGCCGGATGCATGGAAGGCATTGCTCGAGGCAGCGCCCGGCGCGTTGATCGTTCGCGATCAAAGTGGCTTCGCCGGCATGCTGGGACTCAAGAACGGAGATCGCGTGGAACGCGCCAACGGAATTCCGCTGGTGATTCCGGGTGACATAGCCGCGACGGTTCTGCAGCCGCTGACCAAGAGTCAGGCGGTGTGGGTTGCGGGCACGCGCGACGGTAAGCCCCAGCATTGGCTGTATCTCAACGCGGGAGCATGTCCCGGGTAGCGCGCCGCCGCGCGTTCAGCGTCTGCAGGGTGAGTTCAATCGGCCATTGCCGTGCGCGGCACCGTCTCCGGCAACCAATCGAGCAGCTCGGCAAGCGAATGAATGGCGCCGTCGGCGTCCCAGCGTTCCGGCGTGTCGTCGGCACCCAGGTAACCGTAGCTCGCGATCAAGGTCTTCATCCCCGCGGCGCGGCCGGCGACGATGTCGCGCTCGGCGTCGCCCACGTACACGCAATTCGAAGGGTCGATTTTCAGCGCGACCGCAGCCGCGAGCAAGGGCTCCGGGTGCGGCTTTGCGTTGGCCGTGGTGTCGCCGCAAATGACCGCGACGGTGCGTGCCGAAAGTGCCAGCTGCTCAAGGAGCGGCAGCGTAAAGCGCGACGCTTTGTTGGTGACAATACCCCAGCTCAAGCCTCGTCGCTCGATCTCTGCCAGAACCTTCTCCGTATCTGCGAACAACCGCGTTTTTTCGCACAGCGCTGCCGCGTAATTATCGAGAAACATGTCGCGCAGGAGCTCGAATTCGGGACTTTCGCGGCCGATGCCGAATGCGGCGCCCAGCATGCCACGCGCACCATGCGACGCGTGCGGACGAAGCGCCTCGATCGCAATGGGCGGCAGCGAACGATCGGCGCGAACCCGGTTGACGGCGCCAGCGAGATCGCCGACGGTGTCCGCGAGCGTGCCGTCAAGATCGAACAGGACCGCTCTAACGTCGAGCCGCACAGATGGCGTTACGCTACTGCTCACGACGGAAGGTCATGATGTAGTTGACCGAGGTGTCGGCTTCGAGCCGGTAGACCCTGGTGAAGGGGTTGTACGTCATCCCGATCAGCGTGTCGGTCTCGAGCCCCGCCGTGCGTGCGAACGTGGCGATTTCCGAAGGCTTCAGAAACCGCGCGTAATCGTGCGTGCCGCGGGGAAGAAGCCCGAGCACATACTCCGCGCCGACGATGGCCAATGCGTACGCCTTTGGATTGCGGTTGATGGTGGCGAACACGACGTACCCGCCGGGGCGCACGAGCTTCGCGCAGGCGTCGACGATCGATGCCGGATCCGGAACGTGCTCGAGCAACTCCATGCAGGTGACGACGTCGAACGACGCGGGCGCTTCGATTGCCAACGCTTCCGCCGCCATCAGCCGATAATCCACGATTGCGCCCGATTCGATCTGATGCAAGCGGGCGACGCCCAGCGCCTTGCCGGACAAATCGATGCCGGTGACTTTGGCGCCCTCGCGAGCGATGGCTTCGGTGAGTATGCCGCCCCCGCAGCCGACGTCGAGCACCGCCTTCCCCGCAAGCTCGCCGCACTGCCGGACGATATAACTGACCCGCAATGGATTGATGTCGTGCAGCGGTTTGAATTCGCTATCCGGATCCCACCAACGGTGCGCGACCGCGCTGAACTTGGCGAGCTCCGACGGGTCGACATTGAGGTTCATTGGAGGCGATCCTGCCAGAAGCGGGCGCGCGACGCGAGCTCCTTGCCATCGAGGCGACTCAGTATTCCATCGCCGAGCAGCCGCTCGCCCGCGACCCAGACATCGCTCACCTGATCCCGCCCGGTGACGTAAACAAGGTGCGATACCGGGTCATAGCATGGCGCATGAGATAAGCCGTCCAGATCGACTGCGATGGCATCCGCCTGCTTGCCGGCCTCGAGCGATCCGATGTGCTGCTCCATCCCCAGCGCCGTCGCGCCGCCCAGCGTGGCCATCCGTAATACGTCGGCGGCAGGCAGCGCGGCGGCGTCGTTCCCGGCCACTTTGGCGATCAGCGACGCCAGGCGGGCCTCGGCAAACACGTCCAGACGATTGTTGCTCGCCGCGCTATCGCTGCCCAGCGCGACGTTGACGCCGGCGCGCCTCAGCGCGGAGATCGGAGCGATGCCGCTGGCCAGTTTCAGATTCGACGTCGGACAATGCACGACGTGACAGCGCTGTGTGGCCAGCAGCTCTATGTCGGCCGGGTCGACATCGATGGCGTGGATCGCGATAAAGCCCGGACCGGTCGCGCCCAGGCGGTGTAGCCGCTGCAGCGGCGCTGCGTGATGCTCGGCCAGACTCTTCGCCCGCTCGTCGCGCGTTTCCAGCAGGTGGGTCTGGATGGCGAGGTCGAGCTGACGGGCGAACATGACGATCTTGGTCCACGTCGCGTCGGAGACGGTATACGGTGCGTGCGGCGCGAGCGAAAACAGGAGCCGCGGCTCGTGCTTCCAGGCGTCGCGCGCCGCGAGGCCAGCGTGCAGATAGCCATCGGCGTCCGCGGCGTATGGCGTCGGGAAATCCAGAACGGGTAGCCCCAGCATCGCCCGCATACCACTGGCGCGATACGCGCGCGCGGCGGCGTCCGGGAAGAAGTACATGTCATTGCAGCTTGTAATTCCACCTCGGATCATTTCTGCTGCGGCCAGCAAGGTTCCGTCGTAGACGAAATCGGCGTCGACAAAGCGACCTTCGCGAGGCCAGATCGATTGCTCGAGCCAGGCCTTGAGCGGTACATCGTCGGCGACGCCGCGCATCAAGGACATCGCGCCGTGCGTATGCGCATTGACGAGCCCCGGCAGCAGAACGTGCGTCGGCAACGCAACATGCTCGCGTGCCGCGTAGTCGCGCTCGGCAAGCGCCGTTGGCACGACCGCGACGATTCGGCCTTCGCTCACCAGCAGCGAATGCTGGTGCAGCAAACCGGCGGGCACGATCGGCAACACCCAGCGCGCATCGAGGCGCAATTCGACGTCTGTCATCGGCTACAAAGCAAGAGTAGACGCATTCTCGCGGCGTGAGGATGAAAATACCAGGTGAAAAAACAAAGAAAAAGCCCCGCACGCAGCGGGGCTCTTTGGTCGAAAAGCGCCGCTTCAGCGCCGCATTTAACGCTTTGTCGCCTCGCCCTTGACTTCGACTTCGACGCGGCGGTTCGGTGCCAGACAAACAATCAGTTCCTTCAGGCTCTTCTGATTGCATACGACACCCGGAACCGGCTGTGTCTTGCCCATGCCCAGAGTCTCGATCTTGTCCTTCGCCACTCCGCGGCTGACCAGATAGTCACGCACCGTGTTGGCGCGGCGCTCGGACAGTTTCTGATTGTAGGCCTGGGAGCCGATACGGTCGGTGTGACCGGTGACCAGAACCAGCTCGAGCTTGGAGACATCTTTCAGGCGGCTGATGACTTCGCTATCGATCGCTGCCTTGCCTTCGGGCTTAAGCACCGATTTGTCGAAATCGAACAACGCCTTGGCCGCGAGAGTAATCTTCTGCACGCCCATCGTCGGCGCAGGGGCCGGCGCAGGGGCCGGAGCAGGCGCGGGGGCCGGAGCAGGAGCCGGACCAGGCGCGGCCATGGGCTTGGGCACGAGATCGGGATCGCACTCCACAATGGCCATGGCCGGCGTCCAATAGCCGGTGCGCCAGCACAGCGTGTCATTGACGCCGGGCTTGCCGCCGTAAGAGCCGCTGCGCCATACATTATTCGCAGGCGTACCGTATCCGAACAGCACGTAACCGCTGTTCTGCGGATTTGCCTGGCCAAACGCCGCCGAGGCCAGCATGGCGGCGGTGGCGCCGGTCACGATGGATGCAATCAGACGAAGTTTCATTACTTTCACCCCTTTGGCTTGAGTTGTTGAGGCTTGCTCGTTCATTTTCCGCTTGGCGGCAATGTTGGCGATGTTCTTTGGCGAACTTTTCGTAGCCGTTGGAAATACCGACTTCCTGCCGACTATAGCATAGGGATTTTGCCCCTGCAAAGCCGTATTTCGATTCTTGCAACACGAAGTTGGAAGTTGTCGCAGCAATACAACGGTCATGATAAAATTGGTTGTTTTTCCCACCTGCGCGTCTGGCAGCGACGGATGGCCCCGACAACATGACTCTGCCGTCCCGGCGCATACCTGCGCAGGTGTGCCGCTTTAAAGCGTTTTAACCGACAAAGAGCGTCGCCTCCGATGGAGCAGTTCGCCAAAGAAACCCTTCCGGTAAGCCTCGAAGCCGAAATGCGGCATTCCTACCTCGATTACGCCATGAGCGTGATCGTGGGAAGGGCCCTGCCTGATGTCCGCGATGGGCTGAAGCCCGTTCACCGCCGCGTCCTTTTTGCGATGCACGAGTCGAATACCGTCTGGAACCGGCCGTACGTCAAGTGCGCTCGCGTGGTAGGCGACGTGCTCGGCAAGTATCACCCGCACGGCGACAGCGCGACCTACGAAGCGCTGGTGCGGATGGTGCAGGATTTTTCCCTTCGCTATCCGCTCATCGACGGCCAGGGCAATTTCGGCTCGGTCGACGGCGACGCGGCCGCCGCGTATCGGTACACGGAATGCCGGCTGGAAAAGATCTCAGCCGAGATGCTGGCCGACATCGACAAGGAAACGGTCGATTTCGTGCCCAACTACGACGGCAAGGAGCTCGAGCCCACGGTCCTTCCGGCGCGGATTCCGAACCTGCTGATCAACGGCTCGTCGGGCATCGCGGTGGGAATGGCGACCAATATTCCGCCGCACAACCTGACCGAGATCGTCACCGCGTGTCTTGCGCTTCTCGACAATCCGGATCTCACGGTCGACGAGCTGATCGAGCACGTTCCCGCACCCGATTTCCCGACTGCCGGGATCATCTACGGCACCGAGGGTGTGCGCGAAGGCTATCGCACTGGCCGCGGGCGAGTCGTGATTCGCGCCCGTACGCACATCGAGGACATCGAAAAAGGCGGCCGCCAGGCGATCATCGTCGACGAGCTGCCCTATCAGGTGAACAAGGCGACGCTGCTCACGCGCATCGGCGAACTGGTGCGCGAGAAGAAGCTCGACGGAATTTCGGACTTGCGCGACGAGTCCGACAAATCCGGCATGCGCGTGGTGATCGAGCTCAAGCGCGGCGAGGTCGCCGAAATCGTTCTCAACAATCTGTTCAAGCTGACCCAGCTGCAGGACAGCTTCGGCATGAACATGGTGGCGCTGGTCGACGGCCAGCCGCGTGTTCTGAACCTCAGACAGTTTCTGCAGTTTTTTCTGCAGCATCGGCGAGAGGTCGTCGTCCGACGCACTCGCTTCGAGCTCAGGAAGGCACGTGACCGCGGCCATATTCTCGAGGGGCTTGCGGTCGCGCTCTCCAACGTCGACGAGATTATCGCCCTCATCAAACATGCCGCGACGCCGGCCGATGCTAAGTCTGCACTGATGGAAACGATATGGCGCTCGGCGCTGGTCGAGGAAATGCTCGCCCGCGCCGCGGCGGATGCGGCGCGGCCCGAGGGACTGGCGCCCGAATACGGATGGCAGTCCGGCTCGGGATCGACGGCGGCCGGTTACAAGCTGTCGGACGCGCAGGCGCAGGCCATCCTCGAATTGCGCCTGCAGCGGCTGACCGGGCTCGAGCAGGAGAAAATCACCGGTGAGTACCGCGAGGTCATGGTGCAAATTGTCGACCTGCTCGACGTTCTCGCCAAACCGGAGCGCGTGACGAGTGTGGTCGGCGGCGAGCTGACATCGATCCGCGATCAATTTGGCGACAAGCGCCGTTCCGAGATCGTGGTGCAGGGTGTCGACCTGTCGCTCGAAGACCTGATCGCGCCCGAGGACATGATCGTGACCATGTCGCACGGCGGCTACATGAAGGCGCAGCCGGTCGCAGAATATCGCGCGCAGCGCCGCGGCGGTCGTGGCAAGCAGGCGACGGGAACCAAGGACGACGATTTCATCGACCGTCTTTTCAGCGCCAATACGCACGACTTCATTCTCTGCTTTTCGAACCGAGGGCGCGTGTACTGGCTCAAGGTCTACAACGTGCCGCAGGGAGGGCGCGCATCGCGAGGCAAACCGATCGTCAACCTGGTGCCGCTACTCGAGCACGAAAAGATTACCGCAATTCTGCCGGTCAAGGAGTTCGTGCAGGACCGCTTCGTGTTCATGGCCACTGCCAAGGGCACGGTGAAGAAGACGCCCTTGTCGGAATTCTCGCGGCCTCGCCCTTCGGGCATCATCGCCGTCGATCTCGATGACGGTGATTTCCTGGTCGGTGCCGCGCTGACCGACGGCAAGCACGACGTGATGCTGTTCAGCTCCGGCGGCAAGGCGGTGCGCTTCGAGGAGACCGACGTGCGACCGATGGGACGCAACGCGCACGGCGTGCGAGGAATGAGCCTCGCTCGCGGCCAGACGGTCATCAGCATGCTCGTCGCCGAGGACGAGCAGCAGTCGGTTCTGACTGCGACCGAAAATGGCTACGGCAAGCGCACGCCGATCGTCGAGCACACCCGTCACGGCCGTGGCACCAAGGGCATGATCGCGATCCAGCAGACGACTCGCAACGGGCGCGTCGTCGCGGCTTCGCTGGTACGCTCCGATGACGAAGTGATGCTGATCTCGACCGGCGGCGTGCTCATCCGAACCAAGGTTTCGTCGATACGCGAAATGAGCCGTTCGACGCAAGGCGTCACCCTGATCAATCTTGATCAGGGCGAAAAACTCGCCGGCCTGGAGCGCGTGGTCGAGACCGAAGACGATGGCGAGGAGGAGCCGACATGACATTGGTCGAGGCTGTGTCCCGCGAGATGCTCGTTGCGCCTGGTACGGCGCCGGCAAAGTAGCCAGGGCATCACGGCGAACGCTCAGGCGATGTCGCAGAACCCCAGCGAGCTGGAGATCAACCGCCGGCGCGACGCGATCGACGCGATCGATCGCGAGCTCTTGCGGCTGCTCAACGAACGCGCCGCTCACGCCAAGATCATCGGATCGCTCAAGGGCGATTCCGCTGCGTATCGTCCCGAGCGTGAAGCGCAGGTGCTGCGCACGATCCAGGCGGAGAATCGCGGACCGTTGCCCGACGACGCGGTGACGAGTGTTTTTCGACAGATCATGTCCGCGTGCCTCGCGCTGGAACAGCAGCTTCGCATTTCCTATCTGGGCCCGGCAGGCACTTTCAGCCATGCGGCGGTAACCAAGCATTTCGGCGATTTGGTCGATGCCGAACCGTGCGCGTCGATCGACGAGGTGTTTCGCGCAGCCGAGGCGGGTCAGACCGATTATGCGGTGGTGCCGGTCGAAAATTCGACCGAGGGCGCGGTTGGCCGAACGCTGGACCTGATGTGTCAGACGCCGCTCACGATCGTCGGTGAAGTCAAATTGCGCATCGGCCAGCATTTCCTCGCCAAGTGCGCGGCAGGTGCCTCGCTCGCCAACGTGACCCGCGTTTATTCGCACGCGCAGTCGCTCTCGCAATGCGTGCAATGGCTGGCGCGGCACCTGCCTTCGGTGGCGCGCATTCCGGTGGCGAGCAATGCCGAGGCGGCGCGTCTGGCCGCCGCCGAGCCTGGTTCGGCGGCGATCGCGGGTGACGCTGCCGCCGCGATCTACGGTCTCGACGTACTCGCCGCGCATATCGAAGACGAGCCCAACAACACAACGCGGTTCTGGGTTCTGGGCCGGCACGGCGCCGCGCCATCCGGTCACGATGAGACCTCGCTGGTGATGTCGGCGCACAACCGTCCCGGCGCCGTGCATGCGCTGCTGGAACCGCTGGCGAAGCACGGCGTCAGCATGAGTCGGCTCGAATCCCGGCCGGCGCGTACCGGACTGTGGGAATACCTGTTTTTCGTCGACCTCGAGGGCCATCAGCTAGACGGACCGGTGGCCGCGGCGTTGGCGGAGTTGCGTGAGCAGGCGCCGTTCCTCAAGCTGCTCGGATCGTATCCCGCCGCAGTTTCGTGAAACGTCTATCGTGAATCGCCGACAGGCCGCGCCAGTGGATGAATCAATAGCGATGAGGGCCGGCGATCTTTCCGCACTCTCGCCGGAATACGTGCGCCGCATCGCGCCGTATGTGCCAGGAAAGCCGGTCGAGGAACTGGCGCGGGAATACGGCCTGGCCGAAAAGGACATCGTCAAGCTCGCGTCCAACGAGAATCCCCGTGGACCGAGCCCGCACGTGCGGCAGGCCATCGCCGAGGCGGTGGCAGGCATTACGCGATACCCGGACGGCAACGGATTTGCGCTGAAGACGGCGCTTGCGGCGCGCTTCGGCGTCGAGCGTGAACAGGTCGTGCTCGGGAACGGCTCCAACGACATTCTGGAGCTCGTCACGCAGGCGTTTCTGCGGCCCGGCGACGAAGCTGTGTATTCGCAGCACGCGTTCGCCGTCTATCCGCTTGCGACGCAGGCGCGCGGCGCGATCGGCGTCGCGGTTCCGGCGCGCGAGCTGGGCCACGATCTGGACGCCATGCGCGCTGCCATCACGCCACGCACGCGCATCGTATTCGTCGCCAACCCGAACAATCCCACGGGTACGTGGCTCTCGCCGGGCGCGATGAAATCATTCGTCGCGTCCGTGCCGCAGGATGTGCTGATCGTCCTCGACGAGGCCTACAACGAATATCTGCCGCCCACGCATCGGTCAGATACCGCGTCGTGGATCGCCAATCATCCGAACCTTGTTATTTCGCGCACCTTTTCCAAGGCATACGGTCTTGCCGGACTACGTGTCGGTTACGGTTTGATGGACGTCTCGGTCGCCGACATGCTCAACCGCGTGCGGCAGCCATTCAACGTCAATTCGGTGGCGCAGGCCGCCGCCCTCGCGGCACTCGCCGACGCGGACTACATGGATGAAAGCGCGCGCCTGAACTTTGCCGGCCTCGAACAGCTGATGCGCGGCCTCGACTCGCTTGGCATCGGCTACGTGCCCTCGCACGGCAATTTCCTGCTGGTCCACATTGGCGACGCCGCGAAGGTCTACGAAAGGCTGCTGCGCAAGGGAGTGATCGTGAGGCCGGTAGCGAACTACGGTTTGCCGGAGCATCTGCGGGTCACGGTTGGTCTGGAGGAGGAAAACCGGCGCTTTCTCTCCGCGCTGCGGGAGGCGGTTGGAAAATCCGGACCCGGCGAAAGCTGACGCTGTGCGCGTCCCGGCGCTCGGAAAGGTGGTGGTCCTTGGCGTCGGGCTGATCGGAGGCTCTTTCGCGCTCGCGCTCAAGCGCGCGGGTGCGGTCGCAACCGTAGTCGGTGTCGGGCGCAGCGTCCCCAATCTGGACATCGCGCGGCGCCTAGGGATTGCCGATCGGACTTGGACGCGGGATCAACGCTGGACCGACGAGCTTATTGACGCCGATCTCGTGCTGCTCGCCACGCCAGTGGGCCAGATATCCGCGCTTCTTGCCTCAATGGCCCCCGTACTCGGTTCGACGACCGTGGTCACTGACGCCGGGAGCACCAAGCAGGACGTCATTGCCGCTGCGCGGCAGCACCTTGGCGCCGCCCTGCCTCGCTTTGTTCCCGGGCATCCGATTGCGGGGAACGAGCATTCCGGCGCGGGCGCGGCGTCGGAGTCTCTCTTTCGCGGCAAGCCGGTGATTCTGACGCCTCTTCCTGAGACCGCGGCGGATGCGCAGGAGCGGGTGGAGAATGCGTGGGCCACGTGCGGTGGCGTTGTGAGCGCGCTCGACGCCGCGCGCCATGACGAAATCTTCGCCGCCGTGAGTCACCTTCCGCATGCGCTTGCCTTTGCGCTGGTCGCTCAATTGGCGCAGCGCACTGACGGTGCCGACTATTTCCGCTACGCGGCGACCGGCTTTCGCGACTTCACGCGTCTTGCCAGCAGCGACCCTGAAATGTGGCGCGACATCTGCCTCGGCAATGCGACCGCGCTCCGGCGCGAACTTTCCGCCTACCGTGCCCAGCTCGACCGGCTGGACACGCTGCTGCTCTCGGCGGACGGCGCTGGTCTGGTTACGTTATTCGAGCGCGCGCGCACTGCGCGCAACGCGTGGCTGGCCCGTCACCGCGACGATCCCGACTGACGCGAGATGTGCCGGGCCGCGCCTTGAATCATCTCGACCTCCAGCCAATTGCCCGGATGACCGGAAGTGTGCGATTGCCAGGGTCGAAAAGCATTTCCAACCGCATTCTCCTGCTCGCAGCGATGGCACTGGGCGACACGCGCATCGAAGGGCTGCTCGACGCGGATGATGTCGATCGGATGGTCGAAGCATTGCATGCCCTGGGCATTTCGCTCCAGCGCGTCGAGGAGCAAGGAGTGACCATCGTTCACGGAGCCGCGGGTGCATTTCCGGTCAAGCATGCCGCACTGTTGCTGGGCAATGCGGGCACAGCGTTCCGGCCGCTGACGGCGGCGCTGGCGTTTTGCGGCGGTAACTATCAGCTCTCCGGTGTGCAGCGCATGCACGAGCGCCCGATCGCGGACCTGGTCGATGCGCTGCGAAAGTTGGGGGCGGATATTCGCTACACGGGTCGTGAAGGCTACCCGCCTCTGACGATCGGCCCCGGCGTTATGCGTCCCGGGAACGAGGTGGCGTCACCGATCGCTATCCGCGGCGACGTATCGAGCCAGTTCGTGAGCGCACTGTTGATGTCGCTGCCGCTTGCCGCGGCGAATGTCACCGTCGAAGTAACGGGTGAGTTGATCTCCAAGCCGTATGTCGAGATCACGCTCAACCTGATGCAGCGTTTCGGCGTCGACGTCGAGCGCCACGGCTGGAGCCACTTCCGCATTCCCGCACACGCGCGATATGTGAGCCCCGGATCCATGGTGGTCGAGGGCGATGCGTCGTCGGCGTCCTATTTTCTGGCCGCTGGCGCGGTGGCGGGCGGTCCGGTGCGTGTGATCGGCGTCGGTACCCGGAGCATTCAGGGCGACGTTCGTTTTGCCGACATACTTACCGCGATGGGCGCATCGGTTGAAAGCGGCGAGGATTGGATCGAAGTACGCAGAAGCGGACCGCTGAAAGGCATCGACGCCGACTTCAACATGATCCCGGACGCAGCGATGACCGCTGCCGTCGTCGCGCTGTTCGCCGAGGGCCCGACGACGCTGCGCAACATCGCCAGCTGGCGCGTCAAGGAGACCGACCGGATCGCAGCAATGGCAACCGAGCTTTCCAAGCTGGGTGCGGTCGTCGAGCAGGGCCCCGATTGGCTGCGCATCGTCCCCCCGGTCAAGCTGCGGGCGGCGACGATCGACACCTACGATGATCATCGAATGGCGATGTGCTTCTCGCTGGCTGCATTGGGCGGCGTTGCGGTCCGCATCAACGATCCGCAATGCGTGAGCAAGACTTTTCCGGATTATTTCGCGGCATTCGGCAAGCTGGCGGCATGACCGACGCCCTCCATCATCAGCGTAACGCCTCCCGGCACGGAAAAGCTCGGTGATGGCGCCGCCACCTGTTGTCGCGATCGACGGGCCTGCCGCATCGGGCAAGGGCACGGTGGCGCAGGGTGTCGCGCAGGCGCTGGGCTTGCATTACCTCGACAGCGGTTCGCTTTATCGCCTGGTCGCCCTCAAGGCCTCCCGCGAGGGCGTTGCGGCGAACGACGAGGCTCGGCTTGCGACTCTGGCACGGTTGCTCGAGGTCGAATTCGACAGGCACCGGATACGCCTCGAGGATGGGGACGTGACCGAGGAGCTGCGGGCCGAGCCGGTAAGCGCTGCAGCATCGCGCATTGCGGTCCTGCCGTCGGTGCGAACGGCGCTGCTGTCGCGCCAGCGGGCGTTCCGCCGCCCGCCGGGGCTGGTTGCCGATGGACGAGACATGGGAACGGTCGTGTTTCCGGACGCCATCCTCAAGATTTACCTTATGGCCAGCGCCGAGGCACGGGCAGGGCGCCGTTATAAGCAGTTGATCGAAAAAGGAAACTCGGTTACACTTGAGGGTCTTTTGCTCGACATCCGGGAGCGCGACGCGCGCGACAGTGCCCGTGCGGCTGCGCCGCTCAAGGCAGCCGCCGACGCGCTGATCCTGGATACGACCGAGATGACGATCGACGCGAGCATTGCCTTCGTTCTCGAACGGGCGAAGGCGATGATTGCGCCGACTTCAGGTTAGGCCGCGATCGCCCAAGCAGCCGCTCGAGGAACTCGCGTCAATAAGTGTCCGCCAGCCGAACGTCAGCAGGGCTGTCCGAATGGCGGATTTGATGAACAGACCCGTTCCCAGCCCCAGGCGACGGACGAACCGATAGGAAGCAAATGCATATGGCAACCGCCACAACCAACGACGCAGTTCAACCGCAGGAAAACTTCGCCGCCTTATTCGAGGAATCCCTCGCACGGCAGGAAATGCGGCAGGGCGAACTCATCACCGCCGAAGTGACTCGCGTCGATTACAACATCGTCGTCGTCAATGCCGGACTCAAGTCCGAAAGCTTCATCCCGATCGAAGAATTCAAGAACGATCAGGGCATCGTCGAAGTCAAGGCAGGCGACTTCGTCACCGTTGCCATCGAAAGTCTCGAAGACGGCTACGGCGAGACGCGCCTGTCGCGCGACAAGGCGAAACGTCTCAAGGCCTGGCACGACCTCGAAGCCGCGATGGAGCAGGGCACCATCGTGTCCGGCCTGGTGACCGGCAAGGTCAAGGGCGGCCTGACGGTCATGGTCAACGGCATCCGCGCGTTTCTGCCGGGTTCGCTGGTCGACATCCGACCGGTCAAAGACACGACGCCGTTCGAAGGCAAGGCGCTCGATTTCAAGGTCATCAAGCTCGATCGCAAACGCAACAACGTCGTCGTCTCCCGCCGTGCAGTGCTCGAGGCGAGCCTTGGCGCGGAACGCGAGGAGCTGCTCAAGACTCTGCAGGAAGGCGCGATCGTCAAGGGCATCGTCAAGAACATCACCGATTACGGCGCGTTCGTCGACTTGGGCGGCATCGACGGCCTGTTGCACATCACCGATCTCGCGTGGCGACGCGTCAAGCATCCTTCTGAAGTGTTGGCGGTCGGCGACGAAGTGACGGCGAAGGTGCTCAAGTTCGACCAGGAAAAGAACCGCGTCTCACTCGGCATGAAGCAGCTCGGCGAGGATCCCTGGGTCGGCTTGTCGCGACGTTACCCCACCGGGACCCGCCTGTTCGGCAAGGTCACCAATCTCACCGATTACGGCGCGTTCGTCGAAATCGAGCAGGGCATCGAGGGCCTGGTGCACGTTTCGGAGATGGACTGGACCAACAAGAACATCCACCCGACCAAGGTCGTGCAGCTCGGCGACGAGGTCGAGGTCATGATTCTAGAAATCGACGAAGAGCGCCGCCGGATCTCTCTCGGGATGAAGCAGTGCATGCCAAATCCGTGGGAAGATTTTTCGATGAACCACAAGAAGAGCGACAAGGTGAAGGGGCTGATCAAGTCCATCACCGACTTCGGCGTGTTCATCGGCCTGCCGGGCGGCATCGACGGCCTGGTGCACCTGTCGGACCTGTCGTGGTCGGCTGCGGGAGAAGCCGCGGTGCGCGATTACAAGAAGGGGCAGGAAGTCGAGGCCGTGGTGCTCGCGATCGACGTCGAGCGCGAGCGCATTTCGCTTGGCATCAAGCAGATGGACGGCGATCCGTTCTCGAACTTCGTCGCGGCACATGACAAGGGCACGGTGGTGTCCGGCACCGTCAAGTCGCTCGACGCCAAAGGCGCCGTCATCGCGCTCGACGGCGAAGTGGAAGGTTACCTTCGCGCTTCCGAAGTCGCGCGCGATCGCGTCGAGGATATCCGTTCTCACCTCAAGGAAGGCGACGCGGTGACGACCATGATCATCAACATCGATCGCAAGAACCGTTCGATCAATCTGTCGATCAAAGCGAAGGACAATGCCGACGAATCCGAGGCGATGCAGCGGATCAGCGTCGAAAATTCCGGAACCAGCGCCGGCACAACCAATTTGGGCGCGCTGCTCAAGGCCAAACTCGACAACAAGAATCAAGGGTAAGCGAGCCCGTGATGACCAAATCGGAACTGATCGACCGCTTGGCGGCGCAGTTCCCGCAACTGGTGGCCAAGGATGCCGAACTCGCGGTCAAGATGATCCTCGATGCCATGGCGGAAAGCCTGGCCAAGGGCGAGAGAATCGAGATCCGCGGATTCGGCAGCTTCGGGCTCAACTACCGGCCGCCGCGGACGGGGCGCAATCCGAAGTCCGGCGAGCGGGTGCAGGTGCCCGAAAAGCATGTCCCGCACTTCAAGGCGGGAAAGGAATTGCGGGAGCGCGTCGATTTCAAGGAACTCAAGAAAGGCTGATGAAATCTGTTGCCGGGCGGCATTGTCAATCGCGATAGTGCCGCCCTTTCTATTTGGGCCTGTTAACGCTGGATCCGCCGCATGAACGTCGCTCGCTGGATCGTCGGCACTGTCGTCTTTCTCTTACTGCTGTTGCTCTCGCTGCAAAACGCCGAGCTGGTCACCGTCCGTTTCTATCATTGGTTCTCATGGCAGGCGCCGCTCATTTTTCTGCTGCTGATCGCGTTCGCCGGCGGCGCCGTTGCGGGACTTCTAGCTGGACTCGTGCGTACGACGCGCCTTAGGCGGCAGGTCATGCGCTTGCGGCGCGAGCATGCGCGGCGGCATCCCAACGACGCGCCTTCCGCCGACGTCGGGTAAGCGAAGCGGTGGACGCTTAGATTCCATGGACTTTGAGCTCTGGTGGCTGCTTCCCATTCCGGCGCTGTTTTTTGCCATGGGGTGGATTGCCGCGCGCATCGACATCAAGCATCTGCTGCGCGAATCGCGGGCGTTGCCGCTTTCGTATTTTCGGGGCCTGAATTTCCTGCTCAACGAGCAGCCCGACAAGGCCATCGAATCGTTCATCGAAGTAGTCAAGGTCGACCCGCAGACCATCGACCTTCACTTTGCGCTGGGCAGTCTTTTCCGCCGGCAGGGCGAGATCGATCGCGCCATACGCATGCACCAGAATCTTCTCGACCGGCCGGATCTGCCTGCGGACAAGCGCCCTACGGCGGTGTTCGAGCTCGCTCAGGATTTCCACCGCGCAGGGCTGCTCGACCGCGCAGAAGAGCTTTTTTCCCGGCTCGACGGCAGCCCGTTCGAGGTTCAGGCGCTGGGATTCCTGCTTCAGATCTACGAGCAGGAGAAGGACTGGCAGAAAGCGATTGCGACCACCAAGCGCATGGAGGCGCTGGCCAAGCGGCCCTACTTCAAGGAAATCGCGCACTACTATTGCGAGCTGGCGCAGAACGCGATGTTGCGGTCGCAATTCGACGACGCGCGGCAGTTCATCGAGCAGGCACTGGCCGAATACAAGCTCTGTGCGCGCGCGGCGATGCTCCTGGGCGATGTCGAGGCGCAGCGCGGAGACCACGCTGCCGCAATCGCCGCATGGCAGCGAATCGAGTCGCAGAATCCGGCGTTTCTGGGACTGGTCGCCGACCGTCTTGCCGATGCCTATCGAAAAATCGGCGATGTCGCGCAAGGCATTCGCGTGCTGCGCAACTATGAGGATCAATACCCGTCGCTCGATTTGCTGACGGCGTTGTTCAATCAGATCCTAGCGCATGAGGGTGCAGAATCGGCGACGCAGCTCATCAAGGACGAGCTTGCACGCAATCCGACGCTGCTCGGGCTCGACAAGCTGCTCGAGGCGCAGCTCATGGCTGCGCCGGTGGAGCGGCGTCACGACCTCGAGCTCGTCAAGGGTCTCGTCGGACAGCACATCAAGCGGCTCGGCATGTATCGTTGCGAAAATTGCGGCTTTCGCGCCAAGCAATACTATTGGCGTTGCCCCGGGTGCGGGAAGTGGGAAACCTATTCGCCGCGGCGCACGGAATCGCCCGACGGATTTGCTTAGGTTGGAACCAGGAGGTTGCACATGATCGCTCACACGCCGCGGGTCATTGTTCCGCTCGACTTTCCGGACATGCTGTCGGCTTTCGGTCTGGCGGCGCGGCTCGATCCGCGTAAATGCGCGGTCAAGGTCGGCAAGGAATTGTTCACCGCGGCCGAGGCGGGACTGGTGCGCGAGCTGGTTCGTCGCGGGTTCCTGGTTTTTCTCGACCTCAAGTTTCACGACATTCCGAATACCGTTGCACAGGCTTGTGCCGCGGCGACGCGAATGGGCGTCTGGATGATCGACGTTCATGCGACAGGCGGTCCGGCGATGATGAGGGCCGCGCGCCAGGCGGTGACTCAGGCTTCGGACGAAATGGGCCGGACCGCGCCGCTGTTGATCGCGGTGACGGTGCTGACCAGTCTCGCGGCCGAGGACCTTCTGGCGGTGGGCATGACAGGCTCGCTCGACGAACAGGTGCTGCGGCTAGCGCGGCTGGCGCAGGAAAGCGGGCTCGACGGAGTGGTTTGTTCGGCGCATGAGGCGGCCGCTCTGCGCGCGGCGTGCGGGGCCAAATTCAAGCTGGTGACGCCCGGCATCCGTCCGGCCGGCGCCGCGCTCAATGACCAGGCACGGGTCATGACGCCCGAGGCGGCGATTGCCGCAGGCGCCGACTATCTGGTGATAGGGCGGCCGATTACCGGCGCTGCGGACCCGCTGGCCGCGCTCGATGCCATCAACGCTTCGATCGGTGCCGAAACGAAGGTTCCGGCTTGAAGATAACGATGATCGGGACCGGCTATGTCGGTCTCGTCACCGGAACCTGTTTCGCCGAGGTCGGCAACGATGTGATGTGCCTGGACCTCGACGCAGGCAAGATCGAGACCCTCAACCGCGGCGACGTCCCAATACACGAGCCGGGTCTGCGCGACATGGTTCGGCGCAACGTGGCCGGCGGCCGGCTGCGCTTCACCACCGATATCGACGCAGCAGTCGCTCACGGAGCGTTGCAATTCATCGCGGTCGGCACGCCGGCCGACGAAGATGGGTCCGCCGACATGCAGTATGTGATCGCGGCCGCGCGCAATATCGGTTCCCGGATGGTCGACTCCAAGGTGATCGTGGACAAATCGACGGTGCCGGTCGGCACCGCAGATCGAGTCCGCGCGGCCATCGCCGCCGAACTTGCGCGGCGCGGCGTCGATCTGCCGTTCGCGGTTGCGTCGAACCCCGAGTTCTTGAAGGAAGGCGCGGCGGTCGAGGATTTCATGCGTCCAGACCGGGTGGTCATCGGCTCTGACGACGAGCGGGCGATCGGATTGTTGCGGGCGGTCTACGCGCCGTTCCAGCGCAACCACGAGCGGCTGCTGGTCATGGATGTCCGTTCCGCGGAGCTGACCAAGTACGCGGCCAACGCGATGCTGGCAACACGGATCTCCTTCATGAACGAATTGGCCAACCTTGCCGACGCGCTTGGCGCCGACATAGAGCACGTCAGAAGAGGCATTGGCTCCGATCCGCGCATCGGTTATCGCTTCCTCTATCCGGGTGCCGGCTACGGGGGCTCGTGCTTTCCCAAAGACGTCAAGGCGCTGCAGGCGACCGCAGAACACCACGGTTGCCCGCTCAAGATTCTTGCCGCGGTCGAGTCGGTCAACGACGTTCAGAAAGAGCGGCTGCTCGAGAAGATAACGCAACGATTGGGTGCCGACCTCTCGAACAAGAAATTCGCGGTCTGGGGGCTTGCGTTCAAAGCCAATACCGACGACATGCGCGAAGCGCCGTCGCAAACCGTTGTCCGCGGCTTGCTCGATCGCGGCGCGAGCGTGATGGCCTACGATCCGGTGGCGATGGACGAGGCCAGGCGCGTTTTCGGCACTACGGCACGACTTGCGTACGCGAACTCGCCCATGGACGCGGTTACGAACGCCGATGCGCTGGTAGTCGTGACCGAGTGGCAGGAATTTCGTAGTCCGGACTTCAGCGAACTACGGCGCACGCTGCGCCAGCCGCTTCTTTTCGACGGCCGCAACCTCTTCGATCCGAAAGAGGTGCGCGCTGCCGGGCTGGAATATTTCGGCATCGGCAGGGCATAGCCACACCATGCCAACCGCAACGCGTATTCTGCTCACCTGTCCAGCGACGGCGGCCTGATGCCACTCCGGGAATTCTCCGACTTTCGTGCCACGGTGACTGCTACGCGGGTGCTGGTGGTAGGCGACGTGATGCTCGATCGCTACTGCTTTGGCGATGTCGAGCGCATCTCGCCCGAGGCGCCGGTGCCGGTGGTTCGAATCTCGCGCAGCGAAGAACGTCCGGGCGGCGCGGCGAATGTTGCACGCAACGTCGCGGCGCTTGGCGCCAAGGCGACGCTGATCAGCGTCATCGGCGACGACGAGCCGGGACGCTCGCTGGAGCGGCTGCTCGGTGAGGAGCACGTGCGCACCTCGTTTCACCGCGACGCGAGGCTGCCGACGACGGTTAAGCTGCGGGTGATCGCGCGGCAGCAGCAATTGCTGCGCATCGACTTCGAGACCCTTCCGTCGCATGAGATTCTCGCCACCAAGCTTGCCGATTACGAACGGGCGCTGCCCGAATTCGACGTGATCGTGCTGTCCGATTACGGCAAAGGCGGGCTTGCGCATATCGCGCGCATGATCGAGCAGGCGCGCGCGCGCGGCACTGCGGTGCTGGTCGACCCCAAGGGCGAGGATTGGCTGCGCTACCGCGGTGCGACGGTGCTGACGCCCAACCGCGCGGAATTCCGTCAGGTCGCCGGTGGCTGGAACAACGAGGCAGAGCTCGCGACCAAGGCCCAGACCCTGCGTGCGGAGCTTGGCCTGGAAGCGCTCCTGATCACTCGCGCCGAGGAAGGCATGTCGCTCTACACCGATGCGGGCGCGCAGCACATTCCGGCGCTCGCACGTGAGGTGTACGATGTCTCGGGCGCGGGCGAC
The DNA here is from genome assembly GCA_017880805.1 of Burkholderiales bacterium. GTDB lineage: Bacteria > Pseudomonadota > Gammaproteobacteria > Burkholderiales > Casimicrobiaceae > PALSA-1003. The sequence goes on along the minus strand of JADGRP010000220.1, from coordinate 2,411 downwards.
ACGGTGATTGCGACCCTTGCCACGCTGATCGGTGCGCGCGCCGATCTTTCAAGCGCCGTCAGGATCGCCAATCGCGCTGCCGGCATCGTGGTCGGCAAGCTCGGCACCGCGGTCGTTCATCCGGACGAACTCCCGTAATCCCAAACCCGATGGCCAAAGCAAAGACCGCGTACGCCTGCACCGAGTGCGGGGGCACAAGCAGCAAGTGGCAGGGCCAGTGTCCCAACTGCGGCGTCTGGAACACGCTGGTCGAAACGATCGCGGCAACACCGGCGTCGCGTTTCCAGGCGCTTGCCGGCGGAGCGAGCGTAGTGCGAGCGCTTTCCAGCGTCGAGGCCAGCGACAATCCGCGCGCGCCGACCGGCATCGAGGAATTCGATCGTGTCCTCGGCGGCGGGCTCGTGCCCGGCGGAGTGATCCTGCTGGGAGGCGATCCCGGCATCGGCAAGTCGACCCTGCTGCTTCAAGCCATGGCTGCGATCGGCGCGACGCGCCGGGCGCTATACGTCACCGGTGAGGAATCCACCGATCAGATCGCGCTGCGCGCGCATCGCCTGGGGCTGGTCAACGCCGCAGTGGAGCTCCTGGCCGAGGTCCAGCTCGAGGCGATCGTCGGTGCGATTCGCACCCATCGGCCGGACGTGGTGGTGATCGATTCGATCCAGACCGTTTACACCGAAGCGCTCGAGTCGGCGCCCGGCAGCGTCGCACAGGTGAGAGAGTGCGCGGCGCAGCTGACGAGGCTCGCCAAGCAAACCGGGATCACGATCATCCTGGTCGGTCACGTGACCAAGGAGGGCGCCATCGCGGGGCCGCGAGTGCTGGAGCACATTGTCGATACCGTTCTCTATTTCGAAGGCGACACCCACTCCAGTTTTCGCCTGGTGCGCGCGATCAAGAACCGCTTCGGCGCGGCCAACGAGCTTGGCGTATTCGCGATGACCGAACGTGGATTGAAGGGCGTCGCGAATCCGTCGGCGCTGTTTTTGTCCCAGCACCGCACAGCAGTGCCGGGCAGTTGCGTGCTCGCGACGCTTGAAGGTTCGCGACCCCTGCTGGTCGAAGTGCAGGCGCTGGTCGATCCGGTACAGGGCGCGCTGGCCAGGCGTGTGGCGGTGGGCTTGGACCCGCAGCGGCTCGCGTTGCTGCTCGCTGTCCTGCATCGCCACGGCGGGGTCGAGATGGCGGGGCAGGATGTGTTCGTCAACGCGGTCGGCGGCGTACGCATCGGTGAGCCGGCGGCCGATCTGGCGATATCAATGGCCGTCTATTCATCTTTTAAAAACATAGCATTAGACAGTAAATCTATCGTATTTGGCGAGGTTGGCCTGGCGGGAGAAATCAGGCCCGTGCAGCGGGGTCAGGAACGGCTGCGCGAAGCGGCAAAGCTTGGTTTCCATCGTGCCATCATCCCGGCCGCAAACAAGCCGAAGCAGCGAATCGACGGCATGGAAATCGTCGCGGTCGACCGCATCAACGAGGCGCTGGATCACCTTCGCGGCTGAATCCGCTCCGTCGCCGTCAACGCGCCCGCTTGCGCGGGCACGCGTCCTGGATACTTTCCGAGCCGGTTCAAGAAGGCGTTTTCGTGGCGTTGGATAGCGCGGCCCCGTGATCGTGGAGCAACCATACGTACCGCTTGTCATGTTTATCCAGCGCGGCGCGCAAATCGACGTCGCGATGTAAGCTTAGACGGAGGCCGTCGACGATTTTTGGTGTTGACGATGGCCCGGCGAAGAGGTGCAATAGGCCTGCGCGCCTTTGCCACACGGTTGGCGACCCACCGACGCCTGGGTCGGAGATCAATAACGATTGTCGGAACACTTCACAGGAGCACAGATCATGGCCAGGAAATCGTCGACCAAACCTACCGCCGCCAAACGTTCATCGACCAGAAAGCCGCGCGCCAAGGCATCGCCGGCGCCTGCCACGGGACCGGGATTTGCCATGCCGGGCGGCGCCGATTTTGCCGACATGGCAAAAATGGCCCGCGCGATGACCCCCGAGCAGGCGTTCGAGCTCTACAAAACGAACGCAAAATTGGCGCTGGATGTCATCAACACGGCGATCGAGAACACCTCCAGGCTGCGCAAATTGCAGTTCGAGGGCGAAGAGCAGACGCGCTCGATGCAAAAAAAGGCCATCCGGCACGCGGCGGAAGCCAGCGACCCGCAATCCCTGGTCGCTGTCGGTCAGAGCGTGACGCAGGAAGCCGTCGAAAAGGCGATGCAATATTGGGGTGAGATGTTCTCGATGATCGTGGAAATGCAAAAGCGCCTGTTCGCGCTGATGGAAGATCAGATGGCCGGCGTGCCGGGTGCGAAGGAAGCCAAAGCGGTGATGGCGATGATGCCCGACCTCAGGCAGGCGCAGAATTTGGTTAGCGCGATGCAGGGTGTCATGGCATCCGG
>JADGRP010000030.1 GCA_017880805.1 Burkholderiales bacterium | reverse complement strand
TCGAGATGCGCTGCCACAGCCTCGACCGTTACCTGCTCGGCCAGCAACGGATAATCCTCGGCCCGATACGCGATGAGCGAAAGGATAGACGTGTCGCCCTTGTCGCCCGCGCGACAATGCGCCAGCTTATGCAGCTTTGGCACCGGCCCACTCCTTGATCGTCACCTTGGTTGGAACCCTGTCGCGATCGATCAGCGTCGACACGATGCCGACCTGTTCGTGTACGTGCTTGCGTGCGCCGCCGCCGCCCGCGGGACCGTTGGTGTAAAGCGCTTCGACTTCCTCGCCGACGATCGTTGCGCGCTCCGCCGTCGGCGCCCGCGCGGCCACGCGCAGACGCACTTCATAGGGACGTGCGGAACCGTCGAGGGATTTGCCGTGCATCGACGTGCTCCCGATGAAGTCGATGCGCAATTGCAAGAACTCCCTGCCCAAGCGGGCGCGGATGATCTCTCCGGCAAGCTGCGCGCGGGCGACTGCGTTGACTCCAGCATAGCCAATCTCTCCTTCGCCGACGTAACCCGCGAGGTAGCCGACGCTGACTTTGAGCTGCGTCGGCCGCGCCCTGCCGGTTGCGCCGCTGACGTGCACGCTGTTCGGACCCGTCTGTTGCAGGAGCACGGTGGAAAAGTCGGCGATGACATCCGGCGTGACATAACCGAAAGGATCCGTGACCTCGTAGAGCAATTGCTCCTTGGCATTCGCAAGGCTGATGTCGCCCCCGGTGCCCTCGACCTTTCCCATCGTCGCATCGCCCTCGGCGTCGACATCGGCGTACGGAAATCCCAGCTGCGCCATGCCCGGCACGTCCTTTCGGCCTGGTTCGGCAAAGTACCCGCCGCAGAGCTGACCCGCACATTCGAGCAGATGACCCACCGAGGTCCCGCGCGCCAGACGAGCGTAGTCGTCGAGTGCCCAGCCGAAATGATGCGCCATCGGCGCGACGAACAATGACGGATCGGCGACGCGGCCGGTGATGATGATGTCCGCGCCGGAGTCCAGCGCCGGCATCAATGCTTCGGCGCCCAGATAGGCATTGGCCGAGACCCGCTCGCCGCATGCGTCGATCGACATGCCGGATTCGAGCGTCGGCATCCCCGGCTCGATGGCGGCGAGCACGTCATCGCCGGTAACGACGGCAATCCGGATCGGAATGTTGCAACGCCGGGCAATCGCAATGATGGCATCGGCCGCGGCGAGCGGATTGGCGGCGCCGAAGTTGCTGATCAGCCGCACGCCGTGCGCCTTCAGCAACGGCAGCAGAAGATTCATTCGACGTTCGAGCAGCGGATCGTAACCGAGCGCAGCATTCTTTCGTTTGCGAAGCTGCGCCAGCGCAATCGTGCGCTCGCCTAGGCATTCCAGCGCCAGGAAGTCGAGTTTGCCACGCTCCGCAAGAATACACGCCGGTTCGAGCCGGTCGCCCGAGAACCCGGCGCCACTTCCGATCCGCAACGGCTTAGGCATACGTGCTTCGCGCCTAGTCGCCCTGCAAACCGTGGACTTCCGGGAAAAACAGGTCCTTCCACGACGCGGGCTTCGACTTGATCGAGCCGATCTTGTTCATGAATTCCGCCGTCTTGTAGACCTTCTGCGGTGTCAGGGTAAAGGCGTAATCGGGCGCATCGATCATTCCTAAAATGTCGTCGACACTGTTCTTCGTGTCCTTCGCCTGTTCCAGATAAACCTTGGCCGCGGCCCGCTTGTCCTTGTTGATGGTGTCGATCGCCTCTTTGAGCGCGTCGAGGAACGCCTTGTACGTTCTGGGGTTTGCGCCGCGATAGCGCGTCGACGTCGCGATCACGATCGCAGTCGCCGGACCGCCGAGAATTTCATACGACGTCGTCAACGTGCGCATGCCGGGAATCTTCATCTCCTGCTCGTGAAAGGGCGACGTGGTGAAGTGAGCATCGACCCCACCGCTGTTGTTGGTGATCGCAAGGAGCCCGTCGGGATGCGACAGGCCTACGGTCCACGGGTCCAGACGGGCGTAATTGGCGTCGCCGAATTCCTTCGCCGCGGCCATCTGAAGCATGATCGCTTGGGTCGACACTTTGACCGAGGGAACGACGATCCTGTCCCTGTCGCTAAAGTCCTTGATCGACTTGACCGCGGGATTGCGTACATTCAGGTACAAAGGATAAGTGGTCATCGCGCACACGCCTTTGACACCGACGCCGTCCCTGGTCTTCTCCCACAGCGTAATCAGTGACGGCGCTCCGACCGCGATGAACTGGATCGCTCCGCTGACGACGCCATCGTTCATCACGCTGGGCCCGGCGACTTTGACCCAGTTGGTCGTGACCTCTCCCAGTCCAGCCGCCCTGGCATGCTTCTCCACGAGCTTGTCGCGCTCCATCACCATCAACGGCAGGAAGGCAACGCCATATTGCTGGGCAACGTTCACTTCGTTTTGCTCCGCCCGCGCCGGCACGACGATCGCAGCAAGCAGCAGACCGTACAGGACATTCCTGGCTGAGAACATGATCGGCCTCCGTGAGCGGTACTTGCACCGCGAATTATGTCTCACTATGAACCCCGGACGGGCCGCAGTCGGGGCCGGACGAACCTATCCCGTAGCAGGTGCCGACTGGAAAAACGCTACGGCAACGGCTCCGCCGGAATCGCTCGCACCGACAACACGCCCTGAATCGCCGAAATCGCATCGATCACCGAGGGTTGTATCGGGCTGTCGACGTCGACCAGCGTGTAGGCCATCTCGCCTCGAGACTTGTTCACCATGTTGTGGATGTTGAGCCCGGCGTTGGCCATGGCGGTGGAAATCTGTCCCAGCATGTTGGGGACATTCGCGTTGGCGATGGCCACGCGATGCGGCGACTCCCGCGGCATGTCGACGTTGGGGAAATTGACCGCGTTGGCGATGGCGCCGCTTTCCAGATATTCGCGAACCTGATCGACGACCATGACCGCGCAGTTCTCCTCCGCTTCCTCGGTCGATGCGCCGAGGTGCGGCAGCGCGGCGACGCCAGACTCGTGCAGCATCTTCGCGCTCGGAAAATCGCAGAGGTAGTACTTGAGACGGCGTGCGCGCAGCGCCGCGATCACCGCGTCCTCGTCGACGATGCCGTCCCGGGCGAAGTTGAGGAGCGCCGCGCCGGCCTTCATCGCCGCCAGACGCTTGTCGTCGATGAGGTGCCGCGTGACGTCGAGCAAAGGCACATGCAGCGTGACGAAATCCGATTGCTTGAGCAGCTCCTCGATGCTGTTGGACTTGCGCACGCTCGATGGCAGCCGCCACGCCGCATCGACGGTGATTTCCGGGTCGAAGCCAATGACCTTCATCCCAAGCTTGATCGCCGTGTCGGCCACGAGGCTGCCGATCGCACCCAAACCGATGATGCCCAGCGTGCGGTTGGGCAGTTCCATGCCAGCGAACCGCTTTTTCGCGTCTTCGACACTTTTTTCCAGATTCGGGGCGGCCGCATCCAGCGCCGACACATACTCGAGCGCGGGAATCAGGTTGCGTGCCGCCATCAGCAGCGCGGCCAGTACCAGCTCCTTGACCGCATTCGCGTTGGCACCTGGTGCGTTGAACACCGGCACGCCGCGCCTTGACATCTCGCTTACCGGAATGTTGTTCGTGCCCGCCCCGGCGCGACCGATCGCCTTGACGCTGGCTGGAATTTCCATCGTGCGCATGTCGAACGAGCGCACGAGTATGGCGTCGGGACGCTCTACCGCTTTGCCGATCGCATAGCGCGCGCTGGGAAGACGGTGCAGGCCCTGGCTGGAAATCTGGTTGAGGATAAGGACGTGATAGCGAGTGTCAGCCATGCCGTTTTTCAAAATCCTTCATGTAGGTGACCAGCGCCAGCACCCCTTCGAGGGGCATGGCGTTGTAAATGGAAGCTCTCATGCCGCCGACCGCGCGGTGTCCCTTGAGCTGCACCATGCCGTTTTCCCTGGCGCCCTTGAGGAACGCTTCGTCGAGGGACTCGTCCTTGAGCCGGAAGGGAATGTTCATGCGCGAGCGATCCTGCTTGCGCACCGGATTGCTATAGAACCCGCTCCCGTCGAGATAATCATAGACAAGCGCCGCTTTGGCGATATTTCTCTTCTCGATCGCGGCCAATCCTCCCTGCGCCTGCAGCCAGTCGAACACCAGCCCGGCGACGTAAATGGCGTAGGTCGGCGGAGTGTTGAGCATGGAATCGGCCTCCGCCTGTTCTTTCCAATTGAATGCGGAGGGGGTCAAGGCCATCGCGCGGCCGAGCAGATCATCGCGTACGATCACCACGGTCAGCCCCGCCGGGCCCATGTTCTTCTGCGCCCCGCCATAGATCACGCCGTATTTCGCCACGTCGATGACCCGCGACAGGATATGCGACGACATGTCCGCCACGACCGGCACGTCGCCGGTGTCGGGCGCCCAATGGTATTCGACACCGCCGATGGTCTCATTGGTGCAGACGTGAACGTATGCGGCCTCCTTCGAGAGCCGCCAGGTTTCCCGCGCAGGCACGTAGGTGAATTGCTTGTCTTCGGCCGATGCGGCGACGTTCACGGTGCAGTATTTCTTCGCCTCCTTGATCGATTTCTTGGACCACTCGCCGGTGTTTACGTAGTCCGCGGCCGATCGGCCGCCGAGAAGGTTCATCGGCACGATGGCATTTTCGGCGATCGCCCCGCCCTGCAGGAACAGCACCTTGTAATTGGCGGGGATCGCGAGCAAGGCACGCAGATCGGCCTCGGCCTTGTCGGCGATGCTGATGAATTCCTTGCCGCGATGACTCATTTCCATCACCGACATGCCGCTGCCATGCCAATCCAGCATTTCGGCGGCGGCCTTGCGCAACACTTCTTCCGGCAGGACCGCTGGGCCGGCGCTGAAATTGAACACTCGCATCAGATGGTTCCGGGGTAATTGCCGTCGCGCGCAGATGTGCGCACGTGCAAACAACAATACGCATGGCAAGTGCCCGAGTTTACTTGATTGGCGCTCAACGTAGGGCCGCCGCGCGCGCGCCGCGCTTGTCTGATCGGCCGGCTATCCCATAAGATGCGTCCATGATTGCTCGCGTTGCGTGGCCCCTGCTCGCCGTCCTGCTGTTGGCCACGGCACAAGCGCTCGCCCAAGCGCCGCAAACGGTGTTTCTCGATGAGCTGACGTGGAGCGAGCTGCGGGATCAGATCCGCGCCGGGCGGCGGACAATCATTGTTCCGATCGGTGGCACCGAGCAGAGCGGGCCGCACATGGTGCTCGGCAAGCATAACGTGCGGGTCAAAGTTCTGGCCGAGAAAATCGCGCTCGCGCTTGGCGACACGTTGGTGGCGCCAGTGATGGCCTACGTGCCCGAAGGCAGCATCAGCCCGCCAACGGCGCACATGCGCTTTCCCGGAACGATAAGCATTCCCGATCAGACTTTTCAGAAAATGCTTGAATACGCCACGCGAAGCCTAAAGCTGCACGGATTTCGTGACATCGTTTTCCTCGGTGACCACGGCGGCTACCAGAAGGACGAGCAGGCGGTCGCCGATCGGCTAAACCGCGAATGGGCGTCGACACCGGCACGGGTGCATGCGCTGCCTGAATACTACCGCGCCGCCACGATCTCATATACGGAAGCACTGCGAAAACGCGGCTACCCGGATGATGAAATCGGTACCCATGCGGGGCTCGCAGACACCTCTCTTGCGCTGGCCATCGATCCGCGCCTGGTTCGGGGCGAGCTTTCGCAGTCGGGGCGAGGTCGGGATGTCGATCGCGGCCGCGATGGCGTGACCGGCGACCCGCGCCGCGCTACCGCAGAACTGGGCCAACTCGGCGTCGACGCCATCGTTGCGCAGACGGTCGAAGCGATCAAACGCGCGACGTCGAGGCGATAGCCGCCGCGCATCGGAACGGGCTACACCTTTCCCTTTCCATCGATTATTCGGGAGTGATTGTGAAGCTGCGATTGTATTGGCGTCCGGTGTTGTTGGTGGCCTTGGTCGGTGCAGGCTGGGGCGTGCCGGGGCTTGCCCAGGTTTCTCCGGGACAATCGGGACGTGGCCCTGCGCCTCCGGGCATCATCGTCGCGCCGGGCATGGCGCCAGTGATCGATGCCAGCAATCTCTACAGCGAAGCCGCGAGCGGACGCATGAGTGCAGCGGTGGCCGGCGCGCTGGAGCGTGTCTACGTGCCGAACGTCAAGTCGAACGACGTTTACGTGATCGATCCGGCGACATTCAAGGTTGTCGATCGCTTCAAGGTCGGAGTCAATCCGCAGCATGTCGTACCTTCCTGGGACCTGCGCACGCTCTGGGTCGCCAACAACGCCGAAGATCGCACCGACGGCGCGCTGACACCAATCGACCCGAAAACGGGAAAGCCCGGGACGCCGATACCGGTGGACGATCCTTACAATATGTACTTCACGCCCGACGGCGGCTCGGCGATCGTGGTTGCAGAAGCGCTCAAGCGGCTCGACTTCCGCCATCCTCAGACCATGGCGCTGCAGTCGTCCCTGCCAACGCCGCAGTGCGCAGGCATCAATCACGCGGACTTCGCAATCGATGGCAGCTATGCAATCTTCACCTGCGAATTCCAGGGCGGCCTTATCAAGATCGACCCGCTCAACCGGAAGGTATTGGGCTATTTGAAACTGTCCAAGGGAGGCATGCCGCAGGACATACGCGCCTCGCCCGACGGCAAGCTTTTCTACGTCGCGGACATGATGGCCGACGGCGTCTTCGTCGTGAATGGAGAGACGTTCACCGAAATCGGATTCATCGCCACCGGCGTCGGCACGCACGGTTTGTACCCTAGCCGCGATGGCAAGAAGCTCTACATTACCAACCGTGGGTCAAACAAGATCCACGGACCGCCTCACGGCAAAGGAAGCGTGTCGGTGCTCGATTTCGCGAGCCGCAAGGTCGAGGCGACGTGGCCGATCCCGGGTGGTGGCAGCCCCGACATGGGCAACGTCAGCGCCGACGGCAAGCTGCTATGGGTCTCCGGCCGGTTCGACAATGTCGTCTACGCTATCGACACCACGACCGGAGGGGTCAAGACTATCCGCGTCGGCACGGAGCCGCACGGATTGACGGTCTGGCCGCAGCCGGGACGCTATTCGCTCGGCCACACGGGCAACATGCGTTAGTGACCAACGGGATAATCGCAGAGCCAAGGCTCGCCCTCCGCCAAACCCGCCAACAGGAATGACAAGACAATGATCAGCGACAGCTTGTTGCAAGGTGTGTATCTGTTCACCGACTTGAGTGCCGACCAGCGCGCTTCGATGGCAAGGATCGCCGAGGCGATGACGCTGCCGGCCAAATTCTCGATCTTTCGCGCGGGCGATCCCGCCACCGCGCTCTATCTCATCAAGGATGGCTCGGTGCGCTTGGCGGTGATTGCGTCGACTGGACAGTCGATCGAGGTCGCGACGCTGGGCTCGGGATCGCACTTTGGCGAAATGGCGCTCATCGATGGCGCAAAGCGCTCAGCGACCGCTGAGACGCTCGAGCCAACGTCCATGTTCCGCTTCGATTACGATAAAGTCACGGCGCTGCTCGATAAGTCTCCGGCGACCGCGGCCAAGCTCTATCGCTCGATGGCGCGCTTCTTGTCAAACCGCTTGCGCCAGACGACGACCGATATGAGCTATGCGCGGGAGAAAAATCTGCGCCATTTCTAGCGAAACAGGGTTGGCGATCGCCGCCGCGCGTACGGTCAATGAGCGAGACGATGCCCAAAGTTCGATCGTGGTTCCTCCGGCTCGGTCCGGGTCTTGTCACCGGCGCGGCGGACGACGATCCGAGCGGAATCGCGACGTATTCGCAGGCAGGCGCGAAGTTCGGATACGAGCTTGCCTGGACCGTCGTTCTCACCTATCCGCTGATGGTCGCGGTGCAGTTGATCAGCGCGCGCCTCGGACGCGTCACCGGGCGCGGCCTGGCCGACAATATCCGGGAGAACTTTCCTGCGCCGGTCCTGTACGTACTGGTGATCATGTTGCTAGTCGCGAATACCATCAACGTCGCTGCCGACGTCGCGGCCATGGGTCAAAGCCTGCAATTGGTGGTGGGTGGTCCATCGCAGGTCTACACCGTTGCATTCGGCGTCGTCTGCCTCGCGCTGGAGATCTACCTGTCCTACCGCCGATACGTAACCTTCCTCAAGTGGTTGACCCTGACGCTTTTCGCATACGTCGCCGTAGCGCTGGTCGCGAATGTATCCTGGCCGGCGGTTCTGTCAGGGATCGTATGGCCCAAGGTCTCGCTGTCCACGGAGATGCTGACCGTCATCGTCGCAGTCTTCGGGACCACCATCAGCCCGTATCTTTTTTTCTGGCAGGCGGCGCAGGAAGTCGAGGACGTCGACGCCGACCCCGAGGCGCACTCGTTGAGAGAATCTCCGTCGCAAGCACCCGACCAATTTCATCGCATCAACATCGACACCTATGTCGGGATGGGTCTTTCGAATGTGATCGCGCTATTCATCATCATCGCCACCGCCGCCACCCTGCATCAATCCGGCGTTCTGGACATCGAAACGTCGGCACAGGCAGCCGAAGCGCTGCGTCCCATCGCCGGCCGGTTCGCTTTTCTCCTGTTCAGCCTTGGCATTATCGGCACCGGGATGCTTGCCGTCCCGGTCCTTGCGGGCTCTGCCGCGTACGCGGTCGCCGAAACCTTCAGGTGGCAGCGCGGCCTCGATCGCAAGCTGCGTGAGGCACGAGGGTTTTACGCCATCGTCGCCTTCGCGACCCTCGGCGGCATAGCGCTTACCTTCAGCCCCATCGACCCTATCAAGGCGCTCTTCTGGAGCGCCGTCATCAACGGCGTCATCTCCGTTCCGATCCTCTTCGTCATGATGCTGCTCGCGGGGAACCCGAAGGTCATGGGGGAATTCGCGTCCAGCCCGCGTCTCAAGTTCGTGGGCTGGCTGGCGACGGCGGTGATGGCGGCGGCAGTGTGCGCCATGTTTGCACTATGAAAAAACCGGGCCGCTCAGGTAAACCCCAAGTCGGCCCGGTTCGGAAGTGCGTGCACCGTGCGCGCGCGGTGCGGAATTAAGGGCAGGGATCAGATCGGAGTTTCAACCTAGGGAGAGAGTTCAGAGTCGTTGCGTCGAGATCTGCCCTACCTGCGACCCATTTTCCGCGCAATTCCAAAGCGCACAATCAGTCTCAGCCTGATTTCGTTGTAGGCGAAACGCCGACGTGCCGTAGGAGCAAATCGAGTGTGTACTCCAGTTCGGCGCTTGCGTCCTCGCATCGCACTCTGGAACACCATTTTTCCGGTCTAGTTCCTGGCGACTAGACCGCACCGGATGAGGAAACCCTCTTCCAGCCCGTCGTCGTACGCTCGAAGCGCTCGCTGCCCATCGTTTCGAATATGCGTTCAACGGGACGCCAGCCAAAGCGCCGGACTTCGATGCGATTTGCCTCGACCTGAATCGCGTTGAAGGAATTGAGCTCTCCCCTCCCCCGCGTCGATGTCGCCGTCCCTGCTTGAACCACGATGACGTCGTGACTGCTGATTACGGAATGCATTGCGACGCTGCCGGCATCGCTGGTGTGAAGATGGCCGGCAAGCAGGAGATCGCAACGACAGGCCATAAGCATGTCCATGGCCAGATCAGCCCGCCCGACCCGCTTGTGCGATGCGCGCCTGTTCGAAAACTCGAACGGATGGTGCGTGACGATGATCTTGATGACTTCATGGTCGAGCGGACCCAGGCGCTTTTTCGCGTGGGCGATCTGGGCCGAATTGATGCGCCCGCGCTTGATCGTCATCGAGCGCGCGGTATTGATCCCCAGAACCGCGATCTCGTCATCGGCGTAGAACGGCTCGAGATCTCCGGTGACGTACCGCAGGTATCTGGTGAGGGGTCGGATGAAACGGGTGAAGAAATTGTGCAAGGGCACATCGTGATTACCAGGGACAATGATTTGTGGCTTCGGCAACCGATCCAGGAAAGCGCGCGCCGCCTGAAACTCGGCGGTACGGGCGCGTTGCGTAAGATCGCCCGAGACAGCGATCAGGTCGGGCGCAAGTTTGGCGATCGCCGACGCAAGCGGCGTCAGCAGCGCGTCATCGGTGCGCCCGAAATGAAGATCCGAAAGGTGAACGATCGTGCGCATGGCGGCCGTTTGCGATACTTACTTCGAAGCGGCAGGCTTGCGCCTGGGGACGATGACCTTCAATGCTCCGGGCAGGACGCGAAATCGGAGCGGGGTTTCCATGACGGAAACCTCGCCGTCGGTCGCAATGTGCACTCGTTTGCGCCGCGTCTGTACGTCGATATGTCTTGCGCAAACCGTGTCGAAGTCGGCCGCTTGATCAAGATGGCCAAGCAAGGCCCGCAACGCCAATCGAACAAGTCCGAGGCGCCCCGTGCGATTCGCGACATACAGGCTGAGCTCACCGGCATCCAGACGCGAGCGCTTGCCAATCCTGAATCCTTTCATCTCGTATCGATTGTTGCCAACGAAGACAAACGGCGTGTGTCGTTCCAACGACTTACCATCGATTTTAAGAAGCACGTGCGCATTGGGATAACGTCGCAATACCGAAAGTGCCGCCCAAAAGAACGCGGGCCACTTCCCGTGACCGAGCCACTGGTGCTGATGGTCACGCTTTTGTACCAGCTGCGGGTAAATGCCGAGGCTGGCATTATTGAGGAAGAAGCGATCGTTGACCGCACCTACGTCGACCTGCGCGGAATGCCCCTCGACAATGGTCGTTACCGCTTTTTCCAGGTCGAGCGGGACATGAAGATCCTTTGCGAAATGATTGAGTGTCCCGAGCGGTAGAACGCCTAGAGCGACCCCGCTTCCGATTAGCAGCGCTGCGGCCGCGTTAAGCGTTCCGTCACCGCCTCCGACGACGATCATCCTCGGCTTGCGCAGGATTGCAGCATTGACTTCTTCGATAACGCT
>JADGRP010000003.1 GCA_017880805.1 Burkholderiales bacterium | reverse complement strand
GGCACGGTCATTTCGACATGCAGGCGTACATCGACTTCTTCGCCGGCAAGCTGAAGGACGTCGATTACGACAAGGCGGAGCTGGCGATGGCGCTCGCAGGCTTGCCGTCGGTCGCGGAAGCGGCGTAGAGCCGGGATCGCGCAGCGAGCCCGGTCGTCCGAACGGGATTCGCGCGACGTATGCTCCGCTATTTGCGCTGCGGACGCTGAGGGTATTCGGCCAGCTTCGCCACCCGGCGCTCGAAGGCGTCGCGCCGCGAGATCAGGCGTTCATCACGCGCCCCGACGATGCCGTAGTGCCGATGCGCTTCCAGCCGATCGTGCGCCGCGAGGCACGGCCCGGGATTGGTGACCCAGAGACGCGGGTCGATGCGTCTCAGGTCGAAGGACGCCGAATAGCTGCGCAGGGTCCTTCGTCCCTGGGTGTCGCAATACTCGTGAAAGTACGACATCGCGAGCTCGCGCAGGCTGCGATAGACCGGGTCGCGGAAGCGCAGCGCCACGCCATTCGTCTTGGAGATCGCGCCCCAGCGCTCGCCGCGGCGGAAAAGCGCGACCACGTGCGGATAATCGCTCGATGCGCAACCCAGGTGCATGACGAGCGGCGGCGCTCCGTGTACCCAGAGCGCGCACGCTGCAAGGAACGCGCCTTCCATGCAATGCGCGCGGCGATGCCGGATGACTTCGCGCACGGACCACATCGTCTCGCCCCCGACTTCGTGATTCATCGGGATCGAATTCAGGAACGCCTGGATTTCCTGCGGCGTGCGCAGCAGGCCGAGCAGTGCGAATTCTCCAACCGCGAGGCCAAGATCCTTGCGACGGGCAAAGCGCGCATCTGATCTGAAAGCCATGCGTCGGCGTGGAACGGAGCGCTGCCCGTTGATCGTTCGCGTGCGCGATTCCCCGTGGAGGGGCCGTCGATGTCCCGCGATTATCGCCCCTCGGTGAGTGAGACACCAACTCTACGAGGCCTGGCCACACTGACGAACGCCACCTGCCAGTCGACGCGGCGGCGCGACGCACTCATCCCTTGCAATCCCGAAATGACCGCGCGCGCCATCGCGCCGCGTGGGCGCGCTGTCGACCACGCAGGCGATTCAGCGCGGCGACCGTTCGCCCGGTACGCCCAATGCGAAAGACGTGCCGGGTACCGAATCCCGCGTCGGCTGCTCCGAAGCCTCCACTGCGTCCAGCTGCCTGACGTCGCCGTTGAGCTCACCGCCTTCGGCGACGATCAGCTTGCCGTACCGGATGGTGCCGGACACGCGGCCGGTGCCGTGAACGACGAGTCGAGTGCGCGCCGTCAGCTCTCCGGAGAATTCGCCATGAACCTCGGCGACGTCGATCATCGCCGTTCCCTTGAGCGTGCCGGGCTTGGCGATTTCCATCACATGGCTGTGAACGGTCGCTTCGGCATGCCCCTCGATCACCATGACATCGCAATCGGAGATTTCCACGCCTTTCAATTTGATGTTGATCCCGATCGACAGCTTGCTGCTTGTGGCTTCCGGCATTTGCGCAGTCTCGACCGCCGCGGTCAAGGTCGGCACGTCGCCTTGCGATGCGTTTCCTGCAAGCGCTGGATTGTCGCGTGACACGTTGGGCGGCGACGCGGGCGTCGCGTTGCCCGATGTCGAATGCGTGGCGCTTGCGGGCGGCTCGTAGATTGCGGGCTTGAGCGGAAGCTTCGCATCGGCGAATCGATCGTTACGACGGAGATTCAGCATGGCGACTCCTCGCGAACGTCAGACGGTGTATGACAACGTCATTATTCGCCCTGTGAACCGATTGCGCAATGGATCACCGAATATTTTTTTCGCTCGCGCGGTTCAACGATTGGCGCGGGTCTGCGCGCCTCAGCTGGGTAAGTAGATCTATATAACTTTCCGGAACATGGATAAGCCATTTGTCGGCGCCCCGGGCGTCCAATGGATACTGCCCGATCCAACTCAAAATGTGGCCGGAGCGAATCGCGCGCCGCTTGCGTCGATCCGCAGGGCGCAGGCCCGAGAAAAGAAATCGTGCGCCACGCGCTCATTCGGGGAACTCCGGCGCGAGCGCGCTGACCTACGCAAGCGAGAGACATAGCGCCGGGGAGTTCCACGCGCTCGCCAGGCGCGGCTGCCTGCGGCGCTTGAAAGGGTCGCGATGCAGGAAACTTATGTCGATATCGAGTCGAGGCGCACGGCTGCACTGGCATTGTGGCGTTACGGTCACGATTACCTGAAGGCGGCGCAGGCGCTGTGCGAGGTCAACTCGGTGGCCTGCAACGAGTCGCAGGCCCTGTACCACCTCACCGCGCAAGGCATTGAGTTCGCACTGAAATCGTATCTGCGCGCGCGGGGCGTGGCGCCCGAGGACCTGAGCTCGCGGATCGGTCACTCGCTGCTCGATGCGCTGCAGGAGGCGCTTGCCCGCGACCTGGCGCCTCCGCCCGTCGAGGTCGTGCGCGCCATACAGCTGATCGCGCCGCACCACAGGGACGACCAGTTCCACTATCTCCCCGCCAGTTATGGCGACTTCCCGGCGCTCGCGCCCCTGCTCGCGGCCGGGACCTGGATCCTTGGCGAGATCGCCGAGGAAGTGGTCACCGACTACTTCGTCTATCACGGCCGCGGGTCGGCAACGGCAAGCGGCGACATGCTCCGGCGATTGCGCGCCGATCTCGAGATGACGGCGAGCAAGGTCACGCCGCTGAACTAGTCTCGCAGGCGGCCGCCAGGTATCGCGTCCGCGCCCGGGAATCGTCATCCCGGGCCATCGGACCGCGGGACGACACGGCGATCACGGCCATCACGGTTTCATCGCGCGACACTCGATCGGCAGCAGCGACTCCGGAATGTTGGTGCGATTGGCACCGTTCAGCGTCATCTTGTCCGGAGCTTCCGCGTAGCCGCAGACCCAGGCGACCGGCACGATTGGCGCGTCGGTCACGACCGCCGGACGCAGCGTGAGAATCTTTCCCGCAATGGCATGGTTCGCACGGTTGCCGAACGTGATCTGGATCGCGCCGTTGTCCACGGTGACTGCGCTCACATAATTGCCGACGATCTTATCGGCCGGCGGCAAGCCGGCCGAGGCGTTGTCCACGGGAAAGGCCTGCACCGCCAGCCACGACGCGGCAATCGGCTGCTTGGCGATGTCGGCCAGCGGCAACGCGGCCTTGACCTGGTCGCGGACGATCCGGTCAAAGTAGGACGGCAGCGAAAGCGTGGCCAGTATCGCGATGACCGCCACGACGGCCATCATTTCCAGCATGGTGAAACCGAGGCGCCGATTCTTCATGGATTCGTTCCGTGCTGCCGACCCTGGAATGAGATGATAATCCACCACCGGGCCGTTTCGCCCAAAGGACGCCCGCCGTGGCGGCGGCAATGCCCGCTCGCGTCAGCCTGTGTCAGCCAGCTTCGAGTTCAGCGGATGACGCGACGCCCGCCCCCGGGGCCGCGCCAGTAGCGCAGCAGCGCAAAGCCCCCGATCATCCCGCCCAGGTGCGCGAAGTGAGCCACGCCCTCCTGCGTGCCGGTGACGCCGAGGAACAGCTCGATCGCCGCGTAAACGAGCACGAAGGTCCGCGCCGGCATCGGGATCGGCGGAAAGATCAGCATCACGCGATTGTTCGGAAAGTAGATGCCGTACGCAAGCAGCAGCCCGAAGACCCCGCCAGAAGCGCCAACGGTCGGATAGTAGCCGCCGGACATCGCGGCGAAGACCAGTTGCGTGAGTGCGGCGGAGACGACGCACACGAAGTAATACGTCAGGTAGCGCCGCGTGCCGAACACCCGCTCGATCGAGCTGCCGAACATGTAGAGCGCGAACATGTTGAACGCGAGGTGCAGCATCCCTCCATGCAGGAACGCATAGGTGACGAGCTGCCAGGGAGCGAAGCTCGCGCCGCCCACCTGCCCCGCGCCGAGCGGCCACAGCGCGAGCGGGTAGACCGCCCCGGGAGCGATTTGCTCCAGAAGGAACATCGCCACATTGGCGACGATCAATGCAGTGGTGACAGGCGGCATGGGCGATAGTTGGGGACGTCAGCGGCAGCCCTCAAGGGCACTCAAGCCGCTCACGACCCCGAGCGGTAGATCGGCTTTTGCAAAGCAGACGTCCAAATGCTCCATTATCTGACGGATCGCTCGCGATGGCAGTACTTGTCGCGGGGACCATCAGCGCACTGCTCGCGAACGTAATTCGCACCTCCTTGACGAGCGATCGCTAGCCCGAGCAGGCG
>JADGRP010000219.1 GCA_017880805.1 Burkholderiales bacterium | reverse complement strand
GCTTCCCTGATCGTCGATGGCGCTGATGACGTAGTCCGACCAGGGATCGGCGGACCCGTATCCCATCCTGCGCAAGAAAACCGCGTAGGCGCCGCCCGGCTCGGGATGGTGGCCATCGTGCCGATCGATTTCATCGAAGCCGCCGGAGCGAATAAGGCGCATCCAATCCTCGTCGCCGTCTAGATGCAAACGTGCGATCCCGGCAACGTCCGCCATGACGTGCGTCTTGCCGGCCAGCGAAAGCGTACGGCCGGCGCGGCTCAAGTATTCGCCGAGGGTCATTTCGCCGACCGACAGCGGAACGCGGTTCCAGGTCGCACCGTGGCTGGCGACGTAGCGGCCGGTATAGAAGGACATGCGCGATGGCCCGCAAACGCCGGACTGCGCGAACGCGCGATCGAAGCGGACACCGCGCCGCGCGAGTTTGTCCAGATGCGTCGTCGCCAGAAAGGGATGCCCGTAGCAGCCGAGGTGATCGGCGCGCAACTGGTCGCACATGATGAACAGGATGTTGCGGACCGTGCTCATCGCTTACGCCCGGATGCTTGCGTTGCTCCGGCGAGCGGTGTTCGCGGGTGCAAGTTCATTCGTTTGCGATGTCGCACTGAAGCGTTGGCGAAGGAATGAATCCCGCGCTACTCGCTGAAGCCGGAACGCTTGATGATCGGCCCCCAGCGTGCCGTATCGGCGGCCATGATCGCCGCCAGCGCTTCCGGCGTGGTGCCGGTCGGCTCGTAACCCAGGGCCAGGAATCTTTCCCGCACCTCCGGCATCTGCAGCGCCTTGACGATCGCTGCCGAGAGCTGGTCGATCACCGACTTGGGTGTTTTCGAAGGCACGTACACACCGATCCAGCCGCTGCCTTCGATCGACGGGAAGCCTTGCTCCTTGAATGTCGCCACCGTGGGCAAAAGCGGCGAGCGTTTCGCGCCGGAGGTGGCGATGATGCGTATCTTGCCCGCGCGATGCAACTCCATCATGTCCGACAGTGCGTCGATGCCGGCGGGGATCTGCCCGCCCATGAGATCGGCCGCGAGAGGCGCGCCACCCTTGTAGGCGATGTGGACCATGTCGATGCCTGTTGCCTGGCCGACCATCAAGCCGAAGAAATGCGGCAGGCTGCCGGGTGCGGGCGAGCCGAAATTGGCCTGCGTCGGATTCGCCTTGAGCCAGGTTATGAACTCGGGCACGGTCCTCGCAGGATTGTTCGGCGCGACCGCGAATGCAAACTGATAGGTGGCGATCTGCGACACCGGCGCGAAATCCTTCCCCGGATCGTAATTGAGCTGCTTGAACACGAGCGGCGCTAGCACTGGCACCACGACGGGTGTCAGGAGCAGTGTGGCGCCGTCGGGCGGCGCGTTCTTCAGGGCCTCGGCAGCGATCCGTCCGCCGGCGCCGACCCTGTTTTCGACCACGACCGGCTGGCTCAAGCTGTCCTTGAGCTTTTCGGCGAGCATACGCGCGGCGATGTCCGATGAGCCGCCGGCAGCGAATCCGACGAGGATTTTGAACGGACCCTTGAATGCGGTTTGCGCATGCGCGGTGCCCGCTGTCAGCGCGGCGAATGCAACCGAAATGAGGGTGAGACATCGGAACCAACGATGCATGCGTGCTCCCGCAGCTGGGCACGAGAAAGCGCCGGGCGCGACTGTTATACTTCCTGCGCGTCGCATCGGCAAGCCGGCGCGACGTTAAAAGAGCATGTCTTACGTCCTCAGCGGAATCGCCATCAGCATCTGCGCCGGCATCGGCGCAGCCGCCGCCTGGATCATTGTTTCGTCGATCGGTTGGGGCGGCGTCAGCGGAGCAGTTGCCACCACGGTTGTCGGAATGGTGCTCGCGACGCTGCTGTTCGCGGGCGGCGTCGTACTCGGCAAGGCGCTGGGCGTTTTCAAGTAGCGCTCAAGTGGCAAACTCGCAACGCGCCGTGGCGTCCACCACCGAAATTGCCGACGCGCTCATCGCCTGCCAGGACTGCGCCGGCTCGATTGCGCCCATCACCAGCGGCGACCCGGCGTTCGACATCCCGCGCGCCTACGAAGTGCTCGCCGCGATCAACGCCCGGCGCGAAGCCGAGGGCTGGGTGCCGGTCGGCCGCAAAATCGGATTCACCAACCACACGATCTGGGAACGCTATGGCGTGGATCAGCCGATGTGGGCGCCCGTCTGGTCGAACAGCGTGCATCTTGCGGAGCATGGCGCGGCGACGCTGCCGCTCGCTGGCTTCGTGCGGCCGCGCATCGAGCCCGAGGTCGTGTTCAAGCTTGGCGCGGTGCCGCCGTCCGGCGATGACCCGATGGCGCTGATGGCGGCGGTGGAGTGGATCGCGGCGGGATTTGAGATCGTGCAAAGCATTTTTCCCGACTGGAGATTCGCCGCCGCCGACTGCACCGCCGCCTCGGGCCTGCACGCCGCGCTGTTGGTCGGCACGCCGCTGGCGGTGACTGCGGCCAATCGGGCAGAGCTCGTGTCCCGCCTCGCTTCGTTCGAGCTGACGCTGGCGCGCGATGGCGCCGGCGTCGACCGTGGCACAGGCAGCAACGTACTCGGCAGTCCGCTCAATGCGCTCGCGCATCTCATCCGCCTGCTGGCGGGACAGCCGCGCTTCGCGCCGCTCGCCGCCGGCGAGATCGTCACTACCGGCACCGTCACCGATGCGTGGCCGGTCAGGCGCAACGAAACGTGGCAGAGCCACTACGGGAACTTGGGCGTGGAAGGATTGCGGCTGCGTTTCGCCTGAAAC
This sequence comes from Burkholderiales bacterium, assembly GCA_017880805.1. Taxonomy (GTDB): domain Bacteria; phylum Pseudomonadota; class Gammaproteobacteria; order Burkholderiales; family Casimicrobiaceae; genus PALSA-1003. The sequence goes on along the minus strand of JADGRP010000219.1, from coordinate 9,098 downwards.
GGAAGCGCGGCGGCGGCGGAGCACCGCCGACCGGGGAAGACTCGGCTGATCGCTCAAATCGCGGCTGTCGCTCCGCGCCGCAACGAGTATCGCCGACAGGTCCTCCCCGCTCGACGGTGCGGCTTTCCTAGCCCATCGAAGGCGGCGCGTGAATTTCGGTGGGCGCGGACTGCGGTCCGGCAAACTCGTCGCCGTGCGTGCCGCGGGCGACGACCAACACGGCCAATGCCAGCAGGACGCTGAACACGACGCCGATCGCCAGCGCCTCGACCGCGAGTTGCGCGAGGTCCCGCCAGACTCGAGTGCTGATCGTCGCTGCACTAGTCGATTTGATGGTTGGCATTGTCATGTCTCCTGGTTCGCTTGCCACGTCGTTTGGGCCCGGATTCCATTGGGCGCCGCCGATGCGACCGCCGGATGCGGAAGCCGGGGCATCGCGGCGAAGAATGGTGGCGAAAAGATGACAATGCTTGAGCGAGGCAACCGCAGGGCCGTCGCTGCGGTATATTCGATCGCCATGAAACATGTATCGCCATGAGCCGCCGCATCGCCATCGTCGAGGACGAGCCCGTTATCCGCGCCAACTACGCCGACGTGCTGAAAAAGCAGGGCTACGAAGTCGCCGCGTATGCAAGCCGCAGCGAAGCGCTCGGCGCATTTCGCACCCGGCTGCCGGACCTCGCCTTGATCGACATCGGCCTCGCCGACGATATCGACGGCGGATTTGCGCTGTGCCGCGAGCTGCGAGCGATGTCGGCGAACCTGCCGATTATCTTTCTTTCCGCGCGCGATTCCGACTTCGACATCGTCGCGGGCCTGCGGCTCGGCGCGGACGATTACCTCACCAAGGACGTAAGCCTGCCGCACCTGATCGCGCGGATTGCCGCGCTGTTCCGCCGCAGCGATCTGCTCGCCGCGCCGCAGGCGGTCGAGGAAACCATCGAGCGCGGCAGGCTGAAGCTCGATCTCAAGCGCCTCGCGGCGCAGTGGGATGGCAAGCGCGTGGACTTGACGCTGACCGAGTTCTGGATGGTTCACACGCTGGCTCGGTTTCCGGGCCACGTCAAGGATCGGGACAGTCTCATGCGCGACGCCAAGATCGTCGTTGACGATGCCACCATCACTTCGCACATCAAGCGCATCCGCAGAAAATTTCTTGCGCTCGACCCGGCGTTCGACTGCGTCGATACCGTCTACGGCATGGGCTATCGCTGGAACGCCGACACCGAGCAATAAGCGCGGAGTCGCGCGCAACGTCTATGAGACCCGCTTTTGAGTCCCGTGCCTATGAGTAGGGTCCGCATCGCGCTGGGAATACGGGCGCAATTGCTGCTGGTGCTGACGGTGTTCCTGGCGATTCCGTGGCTGGGCTACGAGTACGTGCGCGAGCTGGAGCGCTTCTTGCGCGACGCCCAGGAAAAGACGCTCGCCGGCACTGCGCAGGCTGTCGCGACCGCGCTGCACGACCGGCCGCGCTTGTTTGATGCGCCGGCGGCGCCTCGCGAGTCGCTCGCGGTCGAACGATCGCAGGATGCGACGGTGTCCGATCCCGCGACGGCGACCTCCGCGCCGCGCGTTGACGCCTCAGTTGGGGGAAGCGGCGGCAGCGGCGGGCCGGCGGAAATCGCCCAGATCGTGCAGGGCCTGTCGCGCACCACGGCGCGCATCTTTGTCATCGATCGCGAGCTCAATGTTCTCGCCCGCGCCGGGAGCCTCAAGCGTCCCGCGCTCCCTGACGTGCAGCCGGCGGACTCGCAAGTCGCGCGCGTATGGCAATGGCTGGAGCGGGAAACCTTGCATCCGCTTTACGCGCTGGTGCTCAAGCAGCCGAGCGAGGATTTCGGCGAAGAGCAGGCCGGACGTGTCGCGCTGCCGGCAAGGGAAGTTGACGGCGCTCTGTCGGGGATCCTGACCGTCGACCGGCGGCCGACGTCCGATGGCAAGGCCGTCGTCGTATCGGCCGCGCACCCGATCTGGGTCGGAGATCAGGTCAAAGGTGCGGTCATCGTCGAGGAAACGACCAACGCCGTGCTCGCCGAGCGCAATCGCGCGTTCGAGCGGCTTTTTTCAATCGTCCTCGCCGCGCTGTTGATCGGCTCGCTGGCACTGACTCTCTTTGCGTCGCGGCTGTCCGCGCGCATCCGCCGCTTACGCGACGAGGCCGAAGCCGCCATCGACGCGCACGGCCGCGTTCGCGGCGTTCTCGCCGGGTCGAACGCGGGAGATGAAATAGGTGACCTGTCGCGAAGCTTTTCGAGCGTGCTCTCGCGGCTGGCGCAGTACGCGAGCTACCGCGAGCACATGGCGAGCCGGTTGTCGCACGAGCTGCGCACGCCGATCGCGGTCGTTCGAAGCTCGCTCGACAATCTCAAGCTCTCGCCGCTGCCCGACGACGCACGCGTCTACATGGAGCGTGCGCAGCAGGGCCTGAACCGGCTGACGCATATTCTCACCCGGATGACGGAGGCGACGCGGCTGGAGCAAAGCGTCGGCGAGGACGAGCGCGAGCGCTTCGACCTCGCCAGGGTCGTGGCGGGTTGCGTCGACGGTTACCGCGTGGCCTATCCGCAGCACACGCTGCAACTCGAGCTTCCGTCCGGCGAAGTGATGTTCACCGGAGCACCGGAGTTGGTCGCGCAGATGCTCGACAAGCTGGTTGCCAACGCAGTCGAGTTCAGCGCCGCCGGAGCGCCAATCGTCGTGCGCCTGGAACGCGGCGACACCGAGCTTCGCTTGTCGGTGGAAAACGAAGGGCCTCTGCTGCCCGACTCGATGAGCGGTCGGCTGTTCGATTCGATGGTGTCGGTGCGTGGCGATCAGCGCAGCGACGCGCCGCATCTGGGCCTGGGTCTTTATATCGTGCGCCTGATTGCCGAGGCCCATCGAGGCCACGCGGCGGCGCAAAACCGCGACGACGGGCGCGGTGTCGTCGTCAGTGTCACGCTGCCGTACGCGACGATGAGCTGACGGCCCTACCGAAGCGCCGCGCGCGAGCCGCTCAATGTTTTCGCGGCGGCACGATGTTCATGTCGAGTTGATCGACGAGGAATGCGTAAGTGTCGGCCAGCTCCTCGATCCGCGTCGACAGCGCGGTACCGATGCCGTGCCCGGCCGCCGCTTCGGTTCGAAGCAGTATCGGACGATCCGACGACGACGCGGCCTGCAATCGGGCGGCCATCTTGCGCGATTCGTACGGCGCCACGCGGCCGTCATTGTCGCCCGCGGTCAGCAGCACCGCCGGATAGGGAGTGCCGTCGTTCACATTGGCGAGCGGAGAATAGGCGTAAAGCGCGCGAAATTGCGCCGGATCCTTGACCGAGCCGAACTCGGTGACGTTGAATTCGCCGTTGTCCTGAGTCTCCCAGCGCAGCGCGTCGTAGATGCCGACCTGCGACACGACGGCACGCATCATTTGCGGATGCTGCGTCAGCGTCGCGCCCATCGTCAGGCCGCCGTTGCTGCCGCCCATGATCGCCACCTTGTCCTGACGTGTATAGCCGCGATCGATCAGCATTTGGAGACTTGCGGCGAAATCGTCGAACACGTTCTGCTTTTTGGTGAGATTGCCGGCGAGGTGCCACGGCTCGCCGAACTCGCCGCCGCCGCGGACATTGGCCACGGCATAGACGCCACCGTAGTCGAGCCACAGCCGCAGCATCGTCGAGAAGTACGGCGTCATGCTGACGCCGTAGCCGCCGTAGCCGTACAGCAGCGTCGGGTTGCTGCCGTCGCGCCGCACACCCTTTCGCGCGACGATGTTTACCGGCACCCGCGTGCCGTCCTTCGACACCGCGTATTCGCGGCGCACGACCGCGTCCTTCATGTCGAAGGGATAGCCGCCGTTGAGGTCGGTGCGTGCGAGCTTGTTGGTCGGAGCGTGGTAGAAATAGACGGTGCGCGGAGTGACGTAGCTCACGCTGCGAACGAGAACGTCGTCGCCATCGAGCCGCACGACAATCTCCGTGTCGGAGACGGCCTCTGCCGGCATCTCGCCCAGCGGCTTGCCGCGGAAGCTGAACATGCGCACGAGCGACGGCCCGCCGGCGCGATAGGACACGTACAGCCGCGAGCGCGTCGGCATGACACGCTCGGCGACGATCCTGGTCTCTGGCACCACCACGCGCGCGTGCGCGAGCGTCGGCGTCGCCAGCGGAATCGCGATGATGCGCCCCAGCGGCGCATCCTTCACGCTCATCGCGTACAGGTTTCCGTCGTCGCCGAAGGCGACCTGCTTGACGCCATCGTCGAAGCCCGCGATCTGTGTCCACGTGTCGTTCGCGTCGCGGAGGTGATACGCGACCTCACCGCCGTCGCCGTTGCGTACCTCGGCAAGGAGGAGCCGGCCGTCGTGGCTGCCTTGCAGCGCGATTTCGGCGATACGCGGCAGTTCCTTGCCGAAGACATAGTGATCGCCGGACGCAGGCGTGCCGAGCTCGTGAAAATACACTTGCTGATAGAAGTGGCTGTCTTCGGCAGGACGCTCGTTGCCCTGCGGGTAGCGCGTGTAATAAAAGCCGCGACCGTCGGCCGCCCACTCGACGCTGCCGCCGGCGGTCGGGTAGTTCACGCCGGCGACGACGTCCGGCAACCGCTTTCCGCTCGCTGTCTCATAAACATACGCGGTGCCTTGCTCGCTGCCATTCTCGGACAGCGAAACGGCAACGTAGCGGCCGTCGTACGATGGCTTGTAGAAGTCGATCGTGGTCCCGCCCTTGCCGCCGTCGAGCTCGTTGGGGTCGAGAATCACGCGCTCGCTGCCAGCATCTGCGGACGGCGGCAGCACAACCAGCAGCGGCTGATTCTTCGGCGGCTGATTCTTCATCGCGAAGAGTTGCTTGCGATATTCGAAGTCGTAGTGCTGTACCGGCGCCGATCGAAGCAACTCGGCGACGCGAACAGCGATCGCGGGACGTTGCGCGATACTGTCGAGATAGCGGCGGGTCGCAGCGTTCTGCTCGGCGGCCCAGCGCTTGACCTCGGCGTTCGCGTCCTCCTCGAGCCATCGATAGTCTTCCACCACCGTGACGCCGTGGTAGGTATCGCTGACCGGGCGCTTGGAGGTGGCAGGGTAGCGAGTATCCGCGGCTGCGGCAGGCGTCGCGGCAAGAGCAGAGCAGAGCGCGGCGGCACACGCGCTGCGGATCAGGAACGGGAGGAGATCGATCATGATGTCAGGTCCGGCTCATCGCGCTTGAGCACGAAAAGAGCCGCGAATTCTATCACCGCATGCGCGGTTCGGGTCCGCCCCTTTTTTGGGGGCGGCCGACAGCCGGCGCAATCGGCGATAATGCCAGCCTTTCCCCGCACTTTTTCCTGCCATGCCAACTTCCATGCTGCAACATCCGGCGCTGACCGCCGCGCTTCTCCTGGTGGGTTCCAATCTGTTCATGACCTTCGCCTGGTACGGACACTTGCGCAGCATGCAGTCGAACCCGTGGTGGATCGCGGCAATCGTGAGCTGGGGAATCGCCCTTTTCGAATACCTGCTGCAGGTGCCCGCGAACCGCATCGGTTACACCGTGCTGTCGCTCGGCCAGCTGAAGATCATGCAGGAAATAATCACCCTCGCGGTGTTCGTTCCGTTCGCGATGTTCTATATGGACCAACCGCTGAAGCTGGACTATCTCTGGGCGGCGCTGTGCATGGTCGGCGCCGCGTATTTCATATTTCGAGGATAATTTTTCCGGCCTCACTTTTCAATGAGATCGCCGTGCAACAACGCTGCACCCATCCGTGCTCGCGTCGCGCGCTGAAACGCGGGGACGCGTGAGCGCGCCCGCGTTCCTCCGGCTCTATCTGTGCTTCGCCGCAGCGTATCTTCTGTCCTATGTCTATCGGAACATCAATGCGGTGATCTCGCCCGAGCTCACCGCGTCGCTCGGGATAAGCGCATCGTCGTTGGGACTCCTTACCAGTGGGTACTTCGTCGCCTTTGCGGCAATGCAGATTCCCGCCGGCATGCTGCTCGATCGCTATGGTCCGCGTCGCGTCGAGCCTGTGCTCCTGAGCGTCGCCGGCTGCGGAGCGTTGGCGTTCGCTGCCAGCGACAGCGTCGGCGGACTCACGCTCGCCCGCGCATTGATCGGTGCCGGTGTCGCCGTCTGCCTGATGGCACCGCTCAAGGCGATCGCGGCGTGGTATCCGGCCGAGCGCCACGCCTCGCTTTCGGGGTGGATGATGGTTGCCGGCGGCGCCGGTGCGCTGCTGTCGACCGCACCGACTGCGGCCGCGTTGTCATTCGTTTCGTGGCAGGGAATTTTTGTCGTGCTCGCTGCTTCGACGTTTGCTGCGGCAGCGGCGATCTTCCTGCTGGTGCCCGACACTCCGCACCCTCCGAACGCGGCGGGATGGACTGCGCAATGGCATGGAGTGAGGACGGTTTTCGGCAGCCGGCGACTGTGGTGGATGGCGCCGCTCGGCTCGGCCACCATCGGCTCGTTCATGGCCATCCAGGGACTCTGGTCGGTGCCGTGGCTGATCGAGGTCAATGGCTACACCCGGGACGTCGCGGCGGCGCATCTGCTGTTGATGGGCGGAGCCATCGTCGGCGGTTATCTCGGCATCGGCGTTTTCGCGACCCCGCTTGCGCGCCGCGGCATAGCCACCCGGCACCTTTACGCCGGCGGCTTCGGGCTGAACATCGTCGTGCTGGCGCTGATCACGCTGCGCACGCCATGGACCTATGTGCTGTGGGCCGTGTACGGGCTCGGCGCCGCCGTCAACGTGCTCGGGTTCGCGCTTCTCGGGCAGGGATTTCCGCGCGAGCTTGCCGCGCGCGCGAACACGGCATTCAACCTGCTGATGTTCTGCGGCAGCTTCGCCATGCAATGGGGCATCGGTCTCGTCGTCGATGCGGCACGGTCGCGATTCGGGATCGACGCCGGCGCCGCGCTCCAATTCGCGTTCACTCTGGTGCTCGTCGTCGAATTCCTCGCCTACGGCTGGTTCGTCTTCGGATGGCGCCGTTACGCCGTGGTTGCACCGACGGCGGAGGCGAGCGCGTGAGCTCGGCCCCGGGTCCGGTCGCGTGGCACGAGATCCTTGCCCGCGCCGCAGCGGAGGCGGGCGCCGGCCGCATCGACGACGCGATCGCCACCTACCGCAGCGTCCTCGAGGTGTGGCCCACGCTTGCCGCAGCGCATCACAATTGCGGCGCGCTGTTGTTCGCCCGCGGGGATTTTGACGCCGCGGCGCGGAGCTTCGACGAGGCCGCGAAGCACAGGCCGACATGGACCGCGCCATTGCTGGCGTTGGGCCATGTCCACTTCCACACGGGCCGTTACGCCGACGCGCAGCAGGCCTTCGAGCGCGCACTGGCCCTGGACGCGAATTCGATCGAAGCGCTCGGCAACCTCGGCTTGACGCTGCAGCGCCGCAGCCGCTGGAGCGTGGCGCTGACGCATCTCCAGCGTGCGCGCGCCCTGGTGCCGACCGACGCCCGTGTCTGGTTCGCGATGCGCACCAGTCTGCTCTTGCTCGGACGCGTCGAGGAGGCGGTCGAAGACTTCCTGCGCTTCGAGCCGGGCGCTCCGCTTTCCGCGGAGCTGGTGACCACGGGACTCATGTTCTCGCGCTTCGTGGGCGATCCCGCGTACGAAGCGAAGTATCTGCCGCTCGCGCTGGAGTGGCCGTACCGGCCCGATCAGGCCGCCCTCGCGGCGGTGACGGTTTCCCGCGCGCAGTATTGCGATCTGCCGCGGGAGACGTTGCTGGAGCTGTACCGCAAATACGATCGCCTGCAGCAGCAGAACCGTTCCCGGTTCGAGCCCATCGCGCTGACTCGGCTGAACCGGCGTGTCGCCGCCGGCCGCATGCGCATCGGCTATCTCTCGGCCGATTTTCGCGCGCACGTCATGGGCCGCCTGATGCGCGAGGTCCTCGCTGCGCACGATCCCGCACGCGTGAGCCTGTACCTCTACTCGTTGGCGCCCGAGGTGAACGAGGATCAACTGACCGGCGAGTTCCGCGGCCTGTGCGAACGCTTCGTCAACCTGGCCGAGCGCGACGATCATTCCGCGGCGCGCGCCGTCGCCGGCGATGAGCTCGACGTGCTGGTCGATCTGATGGGCCATTCGTCTTTTTCCCGCCCGGGCATCCTGCTGTGGAAGCCCGCTGCGGTGATCATCACCCATCTCGGGTACCACGGTTGCGTGGGCTTGAGTCAGATCGACTTCAAGCTGACCGACTCGATTGCCGATCTGCCCGATGCGGCGTCGTTTCAGCTCGAGGCGCCGTTGGCGCTCGACTGCTGCGTGCTGCCGGTCAGGCGCGTCAGTGCGGTACCGGCGTCTGGGGACGCGGTAACGCGCGGCGAGCTTGGAATCGCGGCATCGGCGATCGTATTCGGCGCTTTTGCCAGCCTGCTCAAGCTTTCGCCGCGATGCTTGAACCTGTGGTGCGACATTCTGCAGCGTGTGCCGGGGTCGCTGCTCGCGTTTTCGCCCGGTAACGTATCGGAGCAGTCGCTGTATCGGCGGCGAGTCGCGGGCTTCGGCATCGATCCCGGGCGCGTGGTGTTCATTCCGCGTGGCGCGGACGAAGCTGGCGACCGGGCGCGCTATCGCCTCATCGACGTTGTGCTCGATACGATTCCCTATACCGGCGGCGACACGACCGCCGCGGCGCTGGACATGGGCGTACCGGTCGTCACGCGCGCCGGTGAGCGCCACGCGGAACGGATGTCCTTGAGCCTGCTCTCGCATCTCGGCGTCACCGACACCGCGACGTACAGCGACGCGGGCTACGTCGCGATGGCGTGCCGGTTGGCGGACGACGCTGCATGGCGCGCGGACGTCGCGGCGAGAATCGTCGACAGGTTTGCGCGCTCGGACATCGCCGACACGCGGCGCTACGCGGCTTGTCTGGAAGATGCGTACGCGCGTGCGTTGATCGTCAAATCCGGCGCGGTGATGTGATGACGCGCAGCGGTCTCATGCACCTTCACATCCTCGGCATTTGCGGATCGTTCATGGGAGGCATCGCGGCGATCGCCAAGACCGCAGGCCATACCGTGACCGGCTGCGACGCCAACGTGTATCCGCCGATGAGCACGCAGCTCGAGTCGCTCGGGATCGCGCTTACCCAGGGTTTCGACGCAT
>JADGRP010000029.1 GCA_017880805.1 Burkholderiales bacterium | reverse complement strand
TGGTACGGATGAAAACGAAGTTCAGTCCGTCGGGTTTCGCGCCGCGCTTTTCGTCAAACTCATAATGTCCCAGCACGAGATCGATATTCGTCGCTGCCATCGCTTTCACGTAGTCGGCCGCCTGCGGTCCGCCGCGCTTGATCGCATCAGCCACCAGGCGAACCGCGTCGTAGCTCGCAACGTCCCAATAAGTCACGTCATGCGCCTCGTTCAACTCTTTCTGCGCGCGCGCTTCAAGCTTCGCGACGAATTCCTTCTGGGCAGGCGTGTTGGTTTCGCTCTTCACGAAAAAGGCCGCACGCACCAGCCCGATCCTGCCAGCCTGCGCGCCTACCTGACGCTCGAAGATGCGCGGTGGTGGCGGATAGTCCGAGAACAGCGGCGTGGCAATGCCGGCCTCGGCATATTGCTTGACGAAATTCGCCGCCTGGACTGCCGAGATCGACACGATGACGAGGTCTGGCTTGGAAGCCGGAATACGCGTGATGGTCGAATACCAGTTCGTGTCGTTGCGATCCTGCGTAACGTCGAGAACGACCTTCTTGCCGGCCTTCTGCATAAGCGCGACCATGTTCTTGCGGAACGAAAGACCGAAATCATTGTTCTCGACAATGATCGCAACCGATTCAAATTTGAAATCCTTTTCAAGCAGCGCCGCCTCGCGCTGCTGCGAGTAGCGGTTCTGCATTGAGCTCTGGAACGCATACGGCCCGGCGTCGCCCGCAATCTGGTCGGCAGTCGAGATATTGACCAGCAGCGGAACCTTCTCGTCGTTCGCAACCTGCGCGACTGCAACAGACGCGCTGGAGCACCATTCGCCAATCAGCAACTGCACCTTCTCCTGGCTGATCAGGCGCTGCGCCTGATCGTGCGCCGGCCGCGGGTCGCATTGGCTGTCGCCGAACACAAGTTCGATCTTGTAGCCACCCGCGAGGTCTTGCGCGTTCACCTCCTCGGCTGCGATGGCGGCTGCGATACGGTTGGTCTTGCCGGCCCACGCAGTGTTGCCCGTGAGCGGCAGCAGCACACCGACCTTGACAGCGCCCTTGCTGCCGGCTTGCGCGAGAACAGCGGACGGCGCGGTAAGCAGCAGCGCACCGGCGAGCGCGGCGAGATAGCTTTTCATACTGATCCTCCCTATCGCTTCTGTTTCAAGCTTACCTCATCGCACGCTTCTTGCTGAGCCTCGTTGGGAATTTCTCCTCCGCCGCCCATGCGATCATGGATGCATCTCGGATCGCGGTGAGGAAATCGCCCGGAACATTGTTGCAGTCACCCGCCAGGACCCATGGCACGCCGGCCTCGTCGGCAAGTTGCGAGACATCGCGCACCGGACGCGAACCGATCGCCAGCACGATCCTGTCCCCTGCGGGGTGGCGCACGATGTCCTGCCCGCTCCGGCACAAAATGGCATTGCCTTCGATTGAAACGACCGGTGCGCCCGTAACGATCTGGGCATTGGCGTCGCGCAGGCGCAGCAGCACGTCCCAGCGATTATTGCGCGCCATTTCTTTCGCAACGACACTTTGACCTTCGAGGATTGCGACCTGCCCTGCGCGCTTGGCGATGCACTCGGCGGTCTCGATGCCAACCATGCCGCCGCCGACCACAGTAACGCTTGAACCTTTGGGGATAAGCTCCGGCCTGCGCAGCACGTCCCACGCCTGTATCATCGGGACATTCGTATTGGTGGGAAACGGGGCGTCGCGCGGCGTGGCTCCGGTCGCGATGACGATCAAGTCCGGCCCGTAGGCGCGGATGCTGTCGACGGTTGGCTCGACGCCGGTTCGGATCGGCACGTTGAGCTGTTCCAGCGCCGCGACCCGGTAGGTCCACACGCCCGAGACGTCGTCCTTGTCCGGCGCCGCAAGCGCGAGGTCCATCTGTCCGCCGGCTTGGTGTTGACGCTCCCACACCTCGACCTGACGGCCGTTCGCCGCGAATACGCGCGCAGCTTCGAGTCCCGCGACGCCGCCGCCGATGACGAGCACGCGGGTATCCTGCTTCTTGATTCCCTCGAGCCCCGGCTCGAGCCTGGCGAGCGTCTCGAATTCGGTGCCCATCAGCGGGTTCTGGACGCAGGCGACATCGAGCTCAAGCGTCAGCCGCTCAAAGCAGACGTTGCACGAGATGCAATGGCGGATCGGCCGCTTCACTTCACCGAAGGCCTTGAGACACCAGTGCGGATCGGCGACCAGCGCGCGGCAAAGCGCGATGTAGTCGGCACTGCCGGCTTGCAGCACGCCTTCCGCATCCTCAGGGGTCAAGATCCGACCAGCCATGATGACCGGTACGGTCACCGCTTTCTTGATCGGCCGCGCATGCGGCTCAAGGAAGCGGCGCGGAAATGATGGCGGCTGAATGCAATAGCGCGACAGCTCCGGCGTTTCGTTGGTGCCGCCCGAGAGATCGATCGCGATTACGCCTGCGGCTTCGAGTGCTTTCGATAACGCCACGATGTCGTCGACGGAATAGCCGCCATCGGCGTATTCGGTCGCCGACAACCGCACCATCACTGGGAGGTCAGGCAGCTCGGAACGGATCAGCCGCACCGTTTCCATCAACAGCCGCATGCGGTTTTCCACCGGACCGCCGTAATCGTCTTCGCGCTTGTTGTGGCGCGGCGTGAAGAATTGCTGGAATAAATAGCCGTTTGCGGCGTGCAGCTCGATCGCGTCATAGCCTGCGCGGTAGAGCCTGATGGCGCTGGTCAGGAACTGCTCCTGAATCTCGGCGATATCGTGCCTGGTCAGTGCGCGGACTTCATCGCCCGTCGCCGGATTTTTCCCCGGCGAAGGGCCGACGGGCTCCATGCCGAGAACCGAGCGGCGCAGCAGCATGCCGCGATGATTGAGTTGGCCGCAGGCCAGTGCGCCGGCATGGTGAATCGCTTTCGTCAGATCGGCGAGGCCCGGAATGAAGCGATCGTCGAAGACACAGAGCGAGGCGCGATGATTGCGCGCATTGCCGGAGACCACCATTGCCTCGGTAATGATCATCGCAGCACCACCGCGCGCCCGTTCGGCGTAGTAGATCTTGTCGCGCTCGGTCGAGAAACCGTCGGTGGTGCCGAAGTTTGTTCCCATCGGGCCCATCACGACGCGGTTCTTCAGCCGCAGCGGGCCCATTCGGCCCGGCTGTTGCAACAACATTGACGGCTTGCTGTCGCGTGCAAGCATCAGCCGGACTTCGCGCGTTCCGCCGCTTGCTTCACGCGTTCCGGGTCGGCCGCTATCTTGACGCCCGCGCGCTCCTGCTCGAGCAGCATCACGGAGCGTGAGTCGCGCCCTTCCCAGCCGCGGTTGCACGCTTCGGTCATCTCGGCGTAAGCGAGGTTGCACATGCGCATCGGCACGCCGAGTTCGCGTCCCAGTTCGGTCGCGAGCCTGACGTCCTTGGTGGCGAGCTTGAGCGCGAAGTTCGGCGGATCGTATTTGCCGGGCAGAAACTGATCGAGCAGCCCGTCGAACGTTAAGCGACGGCCGCCGACGCCCTGGCGCACAGCTTCCCACAGCGCCACCGGGTCCATGCCGGCTTTCACGCCCATGGTGAAGGTCTCGGCGAGCGCACAGGTGATCGCATAGCCGGACATGTTGTGCACGAGTTTGGCGACCGTCGCGGTGCCGATCGGTCCGATATAGGCCGGACGATCACCCATCGCATCGAGGATGGCCTTGTGCCTGTCATATACGGATTTATCCCCGCCAACCCAGATCGCCATCTTGCGCGACGCCGCGCCGGACGGCCCCCCGCTCACTGGCGCATCGAGCATTTGCGCGCCCCTGGCGGCAAAGGCCTCGTGAATTTTCTTCACGACGCTTTGAGAGTTTGTCGACAGATCGAAGTAGGCACTGCCCTTTTTGACACCTTCGATCAAGCCATCGGGTCCCAGCGAGACGCGCTCGACATCCGCAGGCTCGGGCAGCGAGGTGAAGATCACGTCAGACTTCTCGGCCAGCGCGCGCGGCGTATCCGCCCATTCGGCGCCGGCCTGCAAATGATGGCCCGCCGATT
>JADGRP010000028.1 GCA_017880805.1 Burkholderiales bacterium | reverse complement strand
CGCTTACCCGTTGCCCGTCATGGAGGATCGAGGTCACGTTGATCTCTTGAAATATCTGCGCGCCGCGGCTGCGCGCGCCTTTGGCGAGTGCCTGCGTGATATCGACCGCGTTAGCATAGCCGTCGCTTGGGATGTGAATGCCGCCGATGACGTCATCAAGATGGGCGAGCGGATACAACGAGCGGATTTCGCTCGGGTCGACCACATTGACCGTGAGGCCGCAGACCTTCGCCATGGAGGCATTGCGTTGCAACTCTTCCATGCGGCCGGCGGTGGTCGCGAGCGATACCGAGCCGCACTGGCGATAGCCGGTGGCCTGGCCAGTCTCGGCCTCGAGACCGCGATACAGCTCGCTCGTGTAACGCGCGAGCTGCGTCATATTGATGCTCTGGCGCAACTGGCCGATGAGGCCCGCGGCATGCCAGGTCGTGCCGCTCGTCAACTGTTTGCGCTCGAGCAGAACGATGTCGCTCCAACCGAGCTTCGTGAGGTGATAGGCGACCGAGCAGCCGATGACCCCCCCGCCTACGATGACGGCCCTCGCACGAGCGGGCAGATCGATGGTCATCAGCTAAATCCTCATCCGCAAATTACCCGGATCGTAGGCCGCCTGCGCGAGCACGGTGGCCCGGCGGCGTGCGCCTTGGACGAGCACGTCGAAAACGCTGCCAGGTGTTGCAAATTGTGGTTCGACACAGGCAAACGCGAGACTCTTCTTGACGCGATGGCCATAGGCGCCGGAGGTCGTGACGCCGACGCAGCGATCCCGATCGAGCACCGGCTCGCCGCCGCGCGCATCGGTATCGGTGGCCGCAACTTCGGTGTAGACGATTTTGAATGGGCGCGGCGCTTGGGCGAGGGTTGCCGCCTTGCCGACAAAGTCCTCCTTGTTGAAATTGACGAAACGCGACATATCCGCTTCCAGCATGTTCAGTTCATTCGTCAGCTCAGTCGACCAGGCCTTGTAGCCCTTCTCGATCCGCATGCTGTTGACCGCGTACAGTCCATAGTTGGCGATACCAAACGCCTGCCCGTGCCTCCAGAGGGCATCGTACAGCGCCGCCAGCGATGCAAGCGGCGCATGCAACTCCCATCCCAGCTCGCCGACGTAACTCACTCGCAACGCGCGTAGCGGATGTCCCGCGACGCTGATCTCGCGGGCGGAGAGCCATCGGAACCGCTCGTTGCCCAGATCCGCATCGGTTAAGAGACTGAGTAGTTCCCGGGAACGCGGCCCGCTCAACACGAGCACGCCACGATCTTCCGTGACATTCTCGATCCGCACCGATTCGCGTGGTCGCAGACTTTGCGCGAGCAGATCCCAATCGCGTAGCTCGGCGGCGGCGGCCGATAGCGCGTAAAAGCGCTCATCTGCCAGGCGGCTAACGGTCATCTCGCCGAGAATACGTCCGCCCGGCGACAGCAAATGCACCAGCGCGATGCCGCCCACCTTGCGCGGAATTTGGTTGGCGCAGATGCGGTTCAGGAAAGACTCGGCTTGCGGACCACTGATGTCGTACTTGGCGAAACCCGTCAAATCGAGGATTCCCACGCGCTCGTGCACCGCCGAGACTTCATCCCGGACGACGTTGAAAACGTTGTTGCGTGCATAAGCGTAATCTTCGACGCGGCCATCGAGCGAGAACCACTTCGGACGTTCCCAGCCGAACGTCTCGGTGTGTACGCAACCCTGCGCCTTAAGCCTCTCGTGCAGGGGACTCATCTTTTGCGGGCGCCCGGCCAGTTCTTCTTCGCCGGGTCTGCGTGTAGTGAATGTCAGGCGATAGTCGAGGAACACCTTGTCTCGCACATACGTTTCGTCGGCAAACTTGCCGAAACGCCGCGGATCGAATTCCGTCATATTGATCTCGGCATCGTCGTGCAACATCCACTGCGCGAGGTACTTGCCGCATCCGCCGGCCTGCGCAATGCCGAACGAGGTGCCGCAGCACATCCAGAAATTTCTCAAGCCCGCAGCGCGGCCGAGTAGCGGTGCGCCGTCGGGGGTGTGCGGAATCGCGCCGTTGATCACGCGCCGGATGCCCGCCTCGCCAAAGATGGGCATGCGCTCGATCGCTCGTTCGAGCCACGGCGCAATGCGCTCCAAGTCGTCCGGGAACAGCTCATTCGACGCTTCCCACGCGGGGAAGCCACGTGGCGCCCAGGCTTCCTGCAAACCCGTGCCCTCATAGACGCCGATCAACCCGGACTTCTGTTCCTGTCGGAAATAGCCGGACGTGTAAGAATCGCGCATGACCGGAATCTCTTCGCTGCGATCCAGGAATGCTTGAATGGGGTGCGTCACGACATAGTGGTGCTGCATATTGGTGATCGGTGCATCACTCCCCACCATCCTCGCCACCTCGCGCGCGTAACAACCGGCGGCGTTGACGACCATCTCAGCGACGATCGTGCCTTTCTCGGTGATGACCTCCCACTCGCCGCTGTGACGTTGGCGAATGTCGACGACGCGGTTGTGGCGCTGCACGGTCGCGCCCAAGTCGCGCGCGGCTTTCGCCAGCGCATTACACAGACCGGACGGATCGCCATGTCCGTCATCGGTGGTCCATGCGGCGCCGACCACGTTGTCGGTCGTCAGGAACGGATTCAGGCGTTTGATTGCATCAAGGCCGACGATCTCCATACGGAAGCCGATGCTCTTCGAATAGCCGTAGACGTACTTGAGCCACGACAGTTCGTGCGCGCTGGTCGCGAGGCGCAACCCGCCACACGGGTGCCAGCTCACGTACTG
>JADGRP010000027.1 GCA_017880805.1 Burkholderiales bacterium | reverse complement strand
ATCTCATTTGACAACTGAGGCGCTAACTCCGCGCCACGAGCCACACGCCAACGATGATGAAGCCGATGCCTGCCCAGCGCGCGGCGGTGAGTGCTTCGCCGAGCAGGTAGTACGCCCCAATGGCATTGATGACGTAGCCCAATGACAGCAGCGGGTAAGCGATCGACACTGGCACCCGCGACAGGCCCAGTATCCACACGATTAGGCTCACCCCATAGCAAGCGACGCCAGCGATGAAATGCGGCTCGACCGCCATCCGGCCGAACTCGCCGGCCCAGTTGTCGCGCGTGAGCGTGATCACGCCCAGCGCGTTGGTGCCGGCCTTGAGCAGCAACTGCGCGGCAGCGTTCAGGAGCACGCCGACGATCAGGAAATAGAATCCGGGCCAGGTCATGACGGAATAAGTATCTCGAATGTCGATGATTGCATCTATTGTTCCTCGCCCCTTGCCGGGGGGCGAGGGGTGACTCGTGAGTCCGCGCGATCGTTACGCTATTGCCGGCTGACGATGACGCGGCGTGGGTCGCGGGCGAGCTCACGCATGGGAACTCCTGCGTGTTGTAGCTGCTTGTATTCGTCTGGCCGCATGATCGCGTACGCCTGCTCGGCTGCGCTCCATCGGCGAAGCCATTCGGCCTCGGTCGCGATTGCCTTGTCGGGCTCGCTGGCGATACCCATGGCCAGCTCGTCGTCATGTTCCACCTGCGTCACGGTGCGACCAAGGTAATACGGCAAGGTCTGATCGTACATCCTGACCGTGTAGAACGGGACGTCGGCGCGCAGCGGCCCATGATCAGCGACGATACGCGAAACGATCGGACCCGTAGACCCCGACTCCGCCAGCGTGTCGTGTCCGGTCAGCACCAGCATCGCCGCAAGAAGTGCGGTCAGCGACACGCTCAGGACGGCGGCGGTTCGCTTCCCGGAGCGCAAATAGACTAGCCCCAGCACACCGCCCGCAAATGCAACCACGCAGGCCGTCTTCAGCCATGCGCCGTATTCGAGGAGCGGTTCGAGCGGCTGACGCGCGTCCGCAAATCGCGACGCGAGCGTCGCATAAGCGAGCAGCGCGATCAACGCAATGACGCCCATGATCGCGACCAGGGGCAGCGTCAGGCGCGCAAGCGTGGACTGGGGGAGGACGGTCAACTGCCAGCCGAGGGTCAGCGCCAGCGCGGGAAACATCGGAAGGATGTACGAGGGCAGCTTGGAGCCCGACGCGCTGAAGAATACGAAAATGAACGCCGACCAGACCAGCGCGAACCGCTGCCAGCTGAAGCCGTTGCGGCCAGCGGGCGCATCGGTCCACATGCGGCACACGGTCCACAGGAACACCGTGAGCCAAGGCAGGATGCCAGCAAGAAAGATGGGGATGAAATACCACCACGCACCTTCGCGGCG
The DNA here is from genome assembly GCA_017880805.1 of Burkholderiales bacterium. Classification (GTDB taxonomy): domain Bacteria; phylum Pseudomonadota; class Gammaproteobacteria; order Burkholderiales; family Casimicrobiaceae; genus PALSA-1003. The sequence goes on along the minus strand of JADGRP010000027.1, from coordinate 8,694 downwards.
CGCTTCGTTCGTCAGGAAGCGCGCGAAATGTTCGTGAATAAAAAAGAAATCGAAGAACTCGCCGTTGCGCAAAGACACCGCGACGAACCACGGCGCGGCGATCGCCAGGAAAAGTAGCAAGCCGCCGATCAGATGCAGCCTGCGCCACAATGACCAGTCACGTTGCAGCAAGGTATAGATCACCAGCGCCGCTCCGGGCAGCACCCCGCCAATCAATCCCTTGGACAGCACCGCGGGCGCGAGCGCCGCCCACGCCGCGAGCATCCAGCCGCGCTCCTCTCCAGGCGTTGCGTCGTCACGCTGGGCGATGAACAGACTGCCAAGACCGACGCTCATCCAGAACGTGACGCCGGCGTCGAGCGTGAGAATGTGGGCGTTCAGGACATACCACGCGCAGCCACCGAGCACCGCGGCGCTGTAGAGTCCGAGCAGCGGGCCGCCAAGGCGAAAGCCTACGTAACCGACGAATAGAACGCCGAGGAACCCCGACAAAGCGGGCCACGCGCGCGCCGTCCAATGATGGACGCCGAAGATCGAATAGGCGGCAGCGGTGATCCAGTATTGCAGCGCCGGCTTCTCGAAATACTTGATCCCGTTGAGCCGCGGCGTTATCCAGTCGCCGCTGGCCGCCATCTCGCGCGGAATTTCCGCGTATCGGCCTTCGTCCGGGTGCACCAGACGCCGATAGTCGAGATTGGAAAACCAGATCGCGGTGAAAGCGAGCAGCAGGACGACGACGCCGCGGCGGGTCAACGCGGGAAGCGGGGCGGCGACAGAAGGAGGCATAGCAGAGGACATCGGGTACGGGCGCGATTTTACCGCGTTCCCCAAGATTCCGGCGACTCGCGGCACTCTTGCCGCTCCACGAGTCATTCGCTACCATGGGGGCATGTCGAGCCCGCATATCCGCACGCCACTTGCCCCGTGCCGCTCCATCGCGACCTGTTGTCGCGTCTTGCGCGGCGTTTCATCGACCTGATGTAATCCGAATCATCAAGATGGAGCCGCCAGACCGCACTGGCGGCTCTTTTTTTTGGAACCCATGATGGCAATACCGTTGATGCTGTACGACAACTACGCGCGCGAGCGGCGCCAGTTCGAGCCGCTCGTCGCGGGCGCTGTCGGCCTCTATACCTGCGGACCGACGGTGTACGACCATCAGCATATCGGCAACTTCCGCACGTTTCTTTTCGAGGATCTCCTGAAACGCGTGCTCGAGTGGAATGGCTACGTCGTGCGTCACGTGATGAACATCACCGATGTCGGACACCTGACCTCGGACGCCGACACCGGCGAAGACAAGATGGAAAAGGGCGCGCGCCGGACAGGCAAGACGGCGTGGGAAATCGCGCAGCTCTACACCGAGTCCTTCATCGACGACATGGCGCGTTTGAACCTTGAAACGCCATCGGTGCTGTGCCGCGCGACCGATCATATTCCGGAGCAGATCGCGTTCATCGCCGACATCGAGAAGAACGGGTTCACCTATCGGACATCGGACGGAATCTACTTCAACACCAGCCTGCAGCCGGACTATGGTTTTCTCGCCCGCCTGGACAAGGCGGGATTGGAAGCGGGCAAGCGGGTGGAGCTCGGCGAGAAGAAGAGCATCACCGACTTCGCGCTCTGGAAATTCTCCGCGCCCGGCGAACATCGGCAGATGGAATGGGAAAGCCCGTGGGGAACCGGCTTTCCGGGCTGGCACATCGAATGCTCGGCGATGGCGCAGAAGTACCTCGGCGATTTCTTCGACATCCATTGCGGCGGCGAAGATCACATCCCGGTTCATCACACCAACGAAATCGCCCAGACCGAGGCACGCGTCGGAACGAGGCTCGCCAACTTCTGGATGCACGCCTATTTTCTGTTGTCGAACGACGCCAAAATGGCTAAATCCGCGGGCGAATTCCTGCGCCTGCAGTCGCTCATCGACCGCGGCTACGATCCGCTGGCGTATCGCTACCTCTGCCTGACTGCGCACTATCGCACCCAGCTCAATTTCACCTGGGATGCGCTGGACGCCGCCGCGAAGGGACTCGACCGGCTTCGCGGCGGTGTGTTCGCGCTCGGTGAAGCGGGCGCGAATTTCGGTGCGAATTTCGGTGAGCTGGACGCCGGATATCGCGAGCGCTTTACCGCGGAGATCAACGACGACCTGAACTTGCCGCGGGCGCTGGCGCTGGCGTGGGAGGTGCTTCGTGGCGATCTGGCGGCGGGCACGAAGAAGGCGACGCTGCTCGAGTTCGACCGCGTTTTCGGGCTCGGTCTTGGCGCATGGGCGCCGAAGACCGAGTCGATTCCCGAGCCGATTGCGGCGCTGGCCGCGGCGCGTGCCGCGGCGCGGCAATCCCGGCAATGGGCCGAGGCCGACCGCCTGCGCGCCGAAATTCAGGCGGCAGGCTGGGAGATGGAAGATCGCGTCGACGGATACGCGCTCAAGCGCATCACTGTTTCCTCAAAATGAAACTCGCGACGCTCAAGGATGGCTCGCGCGACGGCGCCTTGGCGCTCGTCAGCCGCGATCTGTCGCGCGCCCTTGTGGTTCCGGAAATCGCGCGCACGCTGCAGGCGGCGCTCGACGCGTGGGACGCGACCGCGCCGCGGCTCGAACAGCTTTATGCGCAGTTGAGCGGGGGCGAGGCAACGCGGGACGTGGCGTTCGATTCGCGGCTCGCGCATTCACCGCTGCCGCGCGCCTACCAATGGGCGGACGGCTCGGCCTACGTCAACCACGTCGAGCTGGTGCGACAGGCGCGTGGTGCGACCATGCCGGAGGAGTTCTGGACCGACCCGCTCATGTACCAGGGCGGCTCGGATGGCTTTCTTGCGCCAATGGACGACATCGTTTTTCCGGACGAAGCGTGGGGTATCGATTTCGAAGCCGAGGTCGCGGTGATCACCGGCGACGTGCCGATGGGAGCGACGCCTCACATGGCCGGATCGCAGGTCCGGCTGTTGATGCTGGTCAACGACGTGAGCCTGCGCAATCTCATTCCGGCCGAGCTGGGCAAGGGCTTCGGCTTCTTTCAGAGCAAGCCGGCGTCGAGCTTTTCTCCGGTCGCGGTGACGCCGGATGAGCTGGGCGGCGCATGGCGTGACGGCAAGCTGCATTTGCCGCTGATCTCGCATCTGAACGGCGCGCTGTTCGGACACCCGGATGCCGGCGTTGATATGACGTTCAGTTTTCCGCAATTGATCGCGCACGCCGCGAAGACGCGCGCCCTTACTGCCGGCACCATCATTGGTTCCGGCACCGTATCCAACAAACAAGGCGGCGGTCCCGGCCGGCCGGCCGCGGGTGGGGGAGTCGGCTACTCCTGCATCGCCGAACAGCGAACCGTGGAAACGATACTCGCTGGCAAACCGTCGACGCCGTTTCTGCGCTTCGGCGATCGGGTTCGCATCGAGATGCTCGACGATAGCGGCCACTCGATCTTTGGCGCCATCGAGCAGACCGTCAGGAAGCCTTCCTAAGGCCGGACTCGTCCCGCCAGCGCCGGCGCAGCGGACGACCCGGCGCCGCTCATCGCCGCTTATCGCCCGGTGCGCACCCTCACGCCCCATTTTGTGAGCTTCGTCGCATCCCACTGGGGTTCGCCCTCGCCGCGGGCTAAGGTGCAGGCGGATCGCAAGGCAGGGCGCTGAATCCGAATCGATGGGTCGGCGCATCCTATAGGCCGTAACCTCGGATAGCTGAACCAACCCAAAGCGCGGCGCGGGCGCCGGGCAATAAGGAGACAGTCATGTATATGAATGAAAATAGCCATAAGTTTCCGGCATTGGTGCTGGCGGCCGGCCTCACGACCGCGGTGGTCATCGGCCTTTCGGCGTTGGCACAGAGCCGGCCCGGAATCGCGCCGGATATCCGGCAAGGCGTCGACACAATGCCATCCGTAACCCAAGCCGTGGCCGCGGACGCGATGATCGTTCCGTTTCGGATCGACGTAATCGCTACCCGATCGCAACCGGGCAGCGAGCTTCAGACCGTCGCCGCCAGCCTGCGGAGCAGGCAACCCGGCTGATTCGAGTCGCGTTGATGAGAGTCGGGTTCGACGCGGCCGCGCCTCGCCACGGAGCGCGGTCGGGTCAATACAGCCGCTGGATCGGGCCCGAATAGAGCACAGGACCGGTCGGCAAACCGGTCGGGGAACCCCCGAGTGGCTCGAGGCTGACGGCAAGCGCTGGAATATTCTGCAGCGCCTGCCCGGCGGGCGCAGGCAAGTCCAGTCGCACAACCCCCAATCCTCCACCCGATGCGGGGATCAATCCCAGCGAGCGCGGATTGCCTTGCTCCGGCAGCGCCCATAGTTGCAGAACTCGGTCGGCGGTGGGTTGAACGGGGGCGACCGCCTTGATCGTCAGCGTTCGCCCGGACCGGTCCGCTTGAGCGACCAGCGCCGGTCGCGCATCCTGCCCCGCGAGGACCACCACCAGCGTTTCTAACGGCGTTTCGGAACGCGGCGTCAGGAGTATCACCGACAGTGCCACGACGGTCGCGAAGCTGGCCAGCGTCAGGCCGCGCCACAGACCAAGATTCGCCCAGATTGAATCTGAACCGCGTTGGCCGTGGACACGGCGGAGGATCGCAGTCCACACACGCTCCGGGGGGATGACGGGAGGCAGGCTTTCCGCCAGCGGCAGCAAACGGTTTTGCCAGATTCGAATCGCCGTGACGACGGAGTCGTTGTCGCGCGCGAGCCGATTCAGGCGTTCGCGCGCCGCCCGTGAAAGCGTCCCGAGCACGTACTCGGCAGCCAGAGCGTCGAGGCGTTCGGGTTCGAGGTAATTCATCGCGGTCTTCGATATCCTGCGGCAGGGGCTTTAGCGTTCGAGTCCCACGCCGTCGAGGCACGCCTTAAGGCGCTCCAGACCGCGCCGCACCCACGACTTGACCGTGCCCAGGGGTTGACCGAGGTGGCGCGCAAGCTCGGAGTGCGACAAGCCCTGGTAGAACGCCAGCGCGATCGCCTGCTTCTGTCCCGCCTCCAAGCGCTCGACGCAGCCTTTGACCGCGAGCGCGTCCGCGCTCGACAGCAGCATGTCCTCGAGGCTCGGGCGGTCGTCGGCAAGCATCATCCCTTGTTCCTCATCGTCGATGGTCACGGTGTCGATCTCGCGTCGGCGCATTTGATCGAGACAGCGGTTGCGCACGATGCTGGTCAGCCAGGTCAGCGGTTGGCTCTTTGCGGCGATGTACGAGCCGGCGTGATGCCAGATGTTGACGTAACTTTCCTGCAGCACCTCCTCGGCAGCGCCCGACTCTCGCAATATACGCAGCGCAACGGCATATAGATGCGACGAAGTCTGGCGATAAAGCTCGGCGAAGGCCTGCTGGTCCGAAAGCGCAACGCGCGCCAGCAATTCGGCCATGCGCGCGCTGCGTTGTCGTTGCTTGTCAGGATCCAGGGCCATGGACGGTCGACTCGCTAAAGCTCGCTTTGTTCGCTCAACTTATTCAAGCTGCGCCATGACGATCCTTGCGCCAAAGCACATCGCTGACCCTGGCTTCGCGGTTCAGCACCCGCGCCAGCACGAACAGCAGATCGGAAAGACGATTGAGGTACTTCCGCGAGTCATCGCTTACCGTTTCCTCCTGTGCGAGCCGCACCAGCGCGCGCTCCGCGCGCCGGCACACGGTACGCGCAATATGCGCGAGGCTCGCTGGACGTGCGCCGCCGGGAAGGATGAATTCCTTGAGCGGAGCGAGGTCCGCGTTGAAGCGCTCGACGGCGTCCTCGAGCCGCAGCACATGCGCATCGGTCACCGCGACGTATCCGGGTATCGACAATTCGCCACCCAAGTCGAACAGGTCGTGCTGCACGCCGACCAGAACCGAAGCGCAGGCACCGGGCAGGGTCTCGGACAACAGCAAACCGACCGTCGAGTTCAATTCGTCGACCGCACCGATGGCCTCGATGCGCTGCGAATCCTTGGCCACACGCGAGCCATCTCCCAAGCCGGTGGTTCCGGCATCGCCGGTCCGGGTGACGATCTTGGATAACCTGTGCCCCATGTGCAAATTTACCGTCGGTTGCGCGACCGGCCAGCATAGTGAAAAGGTACACTGACGGCAAGCACCGCCTCTCGCGCCGGACGCTGTGTCTTTTCGGGCGGATTGGTTACCATGCGGTTTTCACGTGGTTACCATTGGTGCGCGAAAGCTTCGAGCACCGCGCCTCGATTCGCCCCCACCATGTCCAAGCGCAACCCCTTCGAGCACGATCTGGACAAGAACGCGGCCAACTACACGCCGCTCTCGCCGCTGTCGCTCATCGCTCGAACCGCTTACGTGTATCCGAACCTGCCCGCGGTCGTGCACGGCAAACGTCGCTATACGTGGGCGCAAACCTATGAACGTTCGCGCCGCCTCGCGTCCGCGCTGTCGAAGCTCGGCATTCGCAGTGGCGATACGGTGGCGCTGATGGCTGCGAATACGCCGGAAATGGTCGAATCGCATTTCGGCGTGCCCATGGCGGGCGCTGTCCTGAATACGCTCAATACCCGGCTCGACGCCGAGGCGATCGGTTTCATGCTCGAGCACGGCGGCGCGAAGGTTCTGATCACCGACACCGAGTTCGCGATTATCATCGAAGGCGCACTCGTCCGTTGCAGGAACAAGGTAAAGGTCATCGATATCGTCGATGTTCTCGGGCCCGGCGGTAAGAGGCTCGGTGAAAGCGACTACGAGGCATTCATCGCCGGCGGTGACCCGGATTTCGCATGGAAGCACCCGGCGGACGAGTGGAACGCCATCGCGCTCAACTACACGTCCGGCACCACCGGCGATCCCAAGGGTGTCGTCTATCACCACCGCGGCGCCTATCTCAACGCGCTGTCGAACATCATCGACTGGGGTATGCCGCGACATTCGGTGTATCTGTGGACGTTGCCGATGTTTCACTGCAACGGCTGGTGCTTTGTGTGGACGATGGCCGCCAACGCGGGCACCAACATCTGCTTGCGCAAGGTCGAGGCGAAGGCGGTCCTGGACGCGATCCGGAGGCACAAGGTCACGCATTACTGCGGCGCACCGATCGTGCACGCGATGCTGATCGACGCGCCGGAAAGCTTGAAAAAAGGCATCAAGCACAAGGTCAGTTGCCTGGTTGCCGCCGCGGCGCCGCCGGCCTCGGTGATCGAGGGTATGCAGCGAATCGGCTTCGACATCACTCACGTCTACGGCCTGACCGAAACCTACGGCCCGGCGGCGGTGTGCGCCAAGCACGCCGAGTGGGATGCGTTGGACATCGGGACCCGAACCGAGCGCAACGGCCGTCAAGGCGTGCGCTATACGTGCCAGGAAGGCATGACCGTGATGGATCCGGGGACGATGACGCCGGTGCCGTGGGACGGCGAAACGATGGGCGAGATCATGTTTCGCGGCAATATCACCATGAAAGGCTACCTCAAGAATCCCAAGACGACGAAGAATGAGTTCGCCGGCGGCTGGTTCCACTCCGGCGATCTAGCGGTCATGCAGCCCGACGGCTACGTCAAGATCAAGGACCGGTCGAAGGATGTGATCATTTCGGGCGGCGAGAATATCAGCTCGATCGAAGTCGAAGAAGCGCTTTACCGCCATCCCGCGGTGCATGCCGCTGCGGTGGTCGCGCAGCCGGATGCGAAATGGGGCGAGACGCCGTGCGCGTTCGTCGAGATCAAACCCGACGCGAAGGTCACCGAGGCCGAGCTCATCGAGCACTGCCGGTCGATGCTTGCGCGCTTCAAGGCGCCGAAGAAGGTGATCTTCGGTGAGCTGCCAACGACATCCACCGGCAAAATCCAGAAATTCGTGCTTCGCGAGCGGGCTCGATCCGCGAGCACCATCGATTGATGAATGAGATGAATGCACCCCTCGACACTTCATTACAGCCTTTTCTGCTGAGCGAATCCAGCGACGGTGTCGCAACGCTGACACTCAATCGCGGCGATCGCTTCAACCCGCTTTCGCAAGCGATGGTGGCTGCACTGCAGGCGGAGCTCGACCGGCTAGCGTTGGATACGGCGGTCCGCGTCGTCATCATCGCCGGAAGCGGCAAGGGCTTTTGCGCCGGCCATGATCTGAAAGAACTGCGTGCGCACGCCGAGCCCCCTGATCCGCACGGTCTAGCCTGGCAGCAGGAATTGTTCGACGCCTGCAGCAGGATGATGCTGAGCTTGACACGATTGCCGCAGCCGGTGATCGCGCGGGTGCACGGCATCGCTACCGCGGCGGGGTGTCAACTGGTCTCGATGTGCGACCTCGCCGTCGCCGGCGAACATGCCCGATTTGCACTGCCTGGCGTCAATGTCGGCGTTTTCTGCACCACGCCCGCGGTCGGCGTGGCGCGTAACGTTGCACGCAAGCGAGCGATGGAAATGCTGTTGACCGGCGAGACGATCGACGCCCGGACGGCGCTGAGCTGGGGGCTGATCAACCGAGTCGTTCCGGAAAGCGAGCTCGACGCCGCCATCGCGCGCTTCACCGACATTATCCGGGCCCGCAGCGCCACGGTGGTTGCGCTTGGCAAGCGAGCCTTCTACGGTCAGATCGAACGCGACATCGAAGGCGCGTACACGTTTGCGGGCGGCGTCATGGCCTGCAATGTGCTCGAGCCTGACGCACGGGAAGGCATTGATGCCTTTCTTGGCAAGCGCGCGCCAAGATGGGGCGGCTAGGCCGAAGTGGGGCGGCTAGGCCGAAGTGGGGCGGCT
>JADGRP010000026.1 GCA_017880805.1 Burkholderiales bacterium | reverse complement strand
TTCACGCTGGTGGCGACACGTGGGACGGCGGCGGCGCTGGCCGCGGCGGGATTGCCGGTCACGGCGGTGAACAAGGTGGCCGAGGGCCGCCCGCACATCGTCGACATGCTCCTGAACGACGAAATCGCGCTGGTCATCAACACCGTGGAAGAGAAGCGCAGCGCCATCCAGGACAGCTACGCCATTCGCCGCGCTGCCCTCAACGATCATGTGCCGACCTATACCACCATCGCGGGGGCGCGGGCCGCGGCGACCGGCATGCAGGGCTTGCGCGAGCTGATCCCCTATTCGTTGCAGGCGCTGCACGAGAGACTGCACTGAGGCTGCACTCAGTTTTCACTCAGTATCCACACTGAGCCGGCTGCATTGAAGCCGACTTTGCGTTAAGATCGACGTGTATTCAACAATGGCCGGGTGCGGCAGTGCCGTGACCGGTCTTTTATTTGGTAGCACACTGAATCTCATGAGCAAGATTCCATTGACGGTTTCCGGGGCCGAGAAGCTCAGGAGCGAGCTGCAGCGGCTGAGGAGCGTTGACCGTCCCTCGGCCATCGCAGCCATTGGCGAGGCGCGCCTGCACGGCGATCTGTCCGAGAATGCCGAGTACGATGCCGCAAAGGATCGGCAGGGCTTCATCGAGGGCCGGATCGCACGCATCGAGGAGACGCTCGCCCGTGCGCACATCGTCGATCCGGCGCAGGTCGATGGTGAGGGCCGCATCGTTTTCGGGGCGACGGTTGATCTCGAGGATCTCGAGTTGGGCACCGAGGTCCGCTACCAGATAGTCGGCGACGACGAAGCCGACATCAAGGCCTCCAAGATTTCCATCGAATCGCCCATTGCGCGCGCCTTGATCGGCAAGGGTGCTGGCGATATCGCCGAAGTTCAGGCGCCGGGCGGCGTTCGCGAGTACGAGGTACTTGCCGTTCGCTACATTTAGCTCCGGATCGCCGTTCGATTTCGCGCGTGGCCGCTCAAGGCCGGGCTTGCCGGGTCAGGGCGTTCGGCGCCGGCGGCGTTCCCGCGATGCCGGGGCGGACGGCACTCCCGGCGGGCCACGCCGACTCGATGCACCGGCAGACGGCGGTCGGGCAGGAGCTCGCGCGGTGGGACTCCGTGGGCGTCGCGCCTGGGGTGCGGATTTTGCCATTGTCTTGCCTGCCTTGCCTGGTTCTCGAATTCTTCCTGTTTGCTTGCCTCGATCCGCGACCGCCGCGCGCCGCCCGGTCGTCGGCGTCCCGCGTGCCGGTTTCTCTTTTGCCACCGGTTCTTTCGGCGACGGCCGCCACAGTATCAGCAGTTTGCCTATGTGTTGCACCGCAGCCGCGCCCAGCTTGGCGCAGATCTGTCCGAGCATCGCGTCGCGCTCGCCGCGGATGTCGCTGAACGCGCGCACCTTGATCAGCTCGTGCGCGCGCAGGTTGACGTCGATCTCGCGCAGGACGGAGGCTGTCAGGCCGTGCTGGCCGATCGCAACCACGGCGTGCAGATGATGCGCTTTGGCGCGCAGCGCGCGCCGTTCGACGGAAGTTATGGTGAGCATGGGTGAAGTGTAACGGATGGTGCATGGGCCGACGACTGCTTCGTGCGCGTTCTGCATCGTCGTGGGGCGTCGCAGAAGGCAGGGCCCGGCGCTGCTAGGGCACGGCGATGTGCTTGCTCATCCGTACCACCGGCATGGTGAGCGTGCCGCCAAGCGGAATCTTCAGATGTTCGACCGCGGCAAACCCGAACGCAGCATACAGCGGCTGACCGGCTAGCGTCGCTACCAGTTCCATGGTTCTGAATCCGGCGTCGGAGGCAGCCTGCTGGCAATGGCGCATCAGGGCCGCGCCGATGCCGCGGCGCGCATACGCGGGATGCACGAAAAAGGCACGGATCCGCGCCGGATCGCGTGCGGGATCGAGCGCGCTTTCGGCATCCGAGGTGTGGCCCCGGCCGGCGCCGAAAAGGGTCTTGCGCCGGCTCCAGCCGCCGCATCCCGACATGGTCGCACCCTCTGCGACGACGAAATACGTACCATCGTCGAATAGCTGGGTGTCGACCGCGAACACCGATCCGATCGCGGCGTCGATCTGCGCTGGTGAATACCACGGCGCAAGCAATGTACGCGCAGAGACTGCGATCAATGCCTCGAGCTCGGTCACATCTTCAAGGCGCGCCGGGCGCAATGCAAATGTCATCGCGGCGCTGGCGAGGTCGCGTAAGGAAGGATTTGGCCCGGAGCGTTCACTCGGCGGCGGGCGAGCCGCGATGCGAAAGCAGACTGACGCTTAAGTACCGCGCGAGTCCGCGTCCGCCCTCGGCCATGACCTGATTGTGATTCCAGCGGAACGCAGGCTGCAGCAAGGGCCCAAGCAGATTCATCCACGGCTTCGTGGTGTCGACGGTCCAGTCGTAGCGCACGTGGGTCGTTTCGCCTTCGGGTGCGAGATGCCAGCGCCCGGTGCCGCGCAGGTCGCCCTCGGCGGCGCCCTCCAGCGAGGAGGGGCGCTCGACTCGCGTCACGCGCATGTCAAAGGTGAGCCGATACGGTAGCTTGCTCGACCACGTGTAGCGCCGCAGCGCGCCGACGCCGTCGGCATCGCCAGGCGTCAGCTCCTCCACTGCATGCACATAGCGCCACCATCGGGGCCAATCTTCGACCGCGACGATGGCTTCTCAGACGCGATCGATGGGTGCATCGAGGTGCCAATGCGTGATCAGCGAAAACTGGCTCATGGTCGGAGTTCGGAAATCGTGCGGGCATGTGGCGCAGTGCGACGGCGGAGCCGCCGTGCGTCCGCGTCACGTCGGAACGGCGGCGACACGGTTGGCGACTTCGACGAGATTCTGATCCGGATCGCGAAAATAGAACGACCGCAGCTTAGCCGTAGCGCCGGTACGATCCACCGGGCCCAACAGGATTGGGACACCCTGCGCCTGAACGTGAGCGATGCAGGCCTCGAGCGGCAGCGAAGTTATGAGGCAGAAATCCGCCGACCCGGTGACCGGATGCTGCGCATGGGGCACGAATTCTTTGCCGGCAAGATGCAGGTTGATCTTTTGACTGCCGAACGCGATTGCCTTGCGCCCGTCGCCGAACGAAACCGTCGTCATCCCCAGGACCCGCCCGTAAAAGGCGCATGTCTCTTCGATGCTGGACACGGTCAGAACAAAGTGATCGATGGCGTCTATGCGCATCATCTCGCCCTTTGATCATGCCTTGGACTTCGCAGCGCTATCGTGCGGCTCATTTTTGTAAGCTCCGCGCACGTTCAAGGCAGCCAGCGCGAACTGCAGCGCGATAAGCGCATAGGCATGGTCGTGCCAGCCCCAGACAATCCACAGTGCGTTGCTAAGCAGGAAGAACCAGAAGCCGAACTCGCGCCTGCGCTTCGACTGTGACGCAATCAGCCATGCCGCGATGACGGTGACAAGCATCGCCGGCCATTGGAGCAGATCCAAATCATTCATGAGGCAGGAAGATATTGTATGCGATGAGAGGAACGGTATTGGCGAGCAGGTCAGGTCGATTTACTTGTGAGTCATCGGCGCTCGTGTCGCGAACTGCTCGTCCTGCGGCGTGGCCGGCAGTTTGCCGCTGATTTTCGCCTCGCGGACAACGCGAACCAGCAGATCGAGCCCCATCGGCGCGAGTGCGCGCTCCCAGAGTTCGCGCGCGGTCTCTCCCTTGCGGACGAAGCACCAGTCCTGGGCAGCGATGGCGCCTGCGTCCATTCGCTCCGCAAGATGGTAGATGGAGCCTCCTGCAATGGGGTCGCCTTCCTGGATTGTCCATTCCACGGCGGCGATGCCACGGTGGCGCGGCAGGAGCGAAGGGTGAAATCCGATGCCTCCCAGTCGCGAGCGCGCGAGCGCATCGCTGCTGACGCGGGCATGGCTGTGCGCCGCGACGATCAGATCGGTTCCATCGGCGATGACCTCCGCGGGAACGATAGCTGGATCTGCGAGCACGACGACCTCCAGGCCCGCGGCGCTTGCTGCCAAGGCGAGCCTGTCGTCGGCGGCGGGCACGACGACGCGCGCGATCTCGACATCTTCTTTCTGCAAGCGCTCGAGCGCGGTCGCGCCGAAATATCGCGAGCCGACCAGCGTCAGCTTCATCCCGGGAATCCCACGTTTGGTTTCTGCCTCGGGGCAATCCGCGGGCCAAGCCAGAAGCCCATGATGACTGCCGCGACGAATCCGAAAATCAGCGGTTGACCGAGCACTTTGGGCATGCGGGCCCAGCCCTCGTGCAGCGCAGTCGGGATCACGCATGCGGCCGCAAACGCGCTCAGGAAGGCGATGCATGAGAGCCAGCGGACGTCGCGCGCCAACCGGGCAATCAGTAGCGAGACCGCCAAGCCGATCAAGGCGCCGACCGTCGCATCGAACACGATGGTGCTTGCGCCGAGACCGCGGTGAACCGAGTACGGGTCCAGGAAGGCCGCCACGCGTGACATCGGTGGCCTTCGAATCATGCTCACTGCGCCCCACACGGCGACGAGCAGTAACGGGAAAACTGCGCCGGCGCCGCCGGCCAGAGATGCAAAATGCAGACTTCTGCGTGTCATCGAGGATTCCTTGCGTTTTGGACGGTACGGGCCACCCGTCACGGCGAGCCGGTATCTTGGCTCAAGATAGCTCGAGCATCAATCGGGCTGTCGGCACTCACACCGCGGGGCGTTCTTTTTCCGGGACATTGCGCATGGCGCCGATCGCGAACCATGCGCCAATCACCGCGCCAACGCACGACACGACGTATTGACCGTAAATCCCCGCATAGAGGTTCCACGCCAGCGTTGACGAAAAATGATGCTGGGTCAATGCGAAATTAAGCCCGCCATAGGCAAGGCCGGCTGCCGCGGCCCAGAGCATCGCGCCCCTCGATCCCAGAACGGCGCCGAGCAGCGCTCCGAGAATGATGGACCAAGCGAAGTCGAAGCCCCAGGTCATGCCCAGCGCCCACGTTATCGGAGATGCAAAGCTCCGGCTTTCGACGAATGCATCGAACATGTCGCGCAACGGCCAGACGATGAGGCCGGCCAGAAGGATCAGCGCGATGGGGGCGACGATGCGACGAAGACTTGGCATGGCGAGAGTGCGACAGTCTAGCTTGGCCGCCCCGCAAACGTGGCGACATCTCCGGGTTTCCTGAGCATCTTGTCGACTTCCGCGGCATGCATCTCCTCGGCCAGGATCATCTGCCGTGCGAACTCTTCGAGCGCGACTGACCGCGTCTCGACCAGCGACAGCAATTCCCGGTACAGATCGAGCGCCCTTCTTTCGGACTCGAGCGATTCACGCAGAATCGCCGCAATGTCATATTTGAGCGAGTCGAGAAGCGGGCCGATCGCCAGTGAAGGATAAGAGCCGAGCGTGGTGATCCATTCGCCGACTTGTTGCGCGTGCAACAGCGATTCGTCAGCCTGTTCGCGCAGCCATGAAACGATGGGGATGCGGCCAAAGCCGAAGACCAGAAACGAATGGTGGGTGTAGCGAACAACTCCCGCGAGCTCCGCCTCGAGAATGCGATTCAATACGCCGACGACTTTGTCCTTGTCGATTTCCGGCATGCGATTCACCTCCGCTGGTAAGCAATTCTTGCATCAAAAAAACAGCTCGGCACCGCAGGTCGATTGCAACGCGATCCTCGGATATTAGTCTACGCCGTCGCCGGCATTCAACGCCGGCTTGTATTTCGCAGCGTCGGATTGACCCTGTCGATATCCGCCTTCACCTGCGCGCGGCTGCGCTCATAAACGATCTCGCGCCCGCTCACACTGCCTGCGTAGGCCAGTGCGTTTCGGGTCGGACTCAAGGTGCATCTGACGCTGTGGACGCCTTCACCGAGAACCACCTCGATTCGTTCCGCGCGCTTGTTCAGAACGACCAGTTCCATCGTTTGTCCGCTTTCGGTGATGCGCACGGTAATTTTTTCGTTATCCATGGTCTCATCTGCCCTGTTTTGTGAAATCGTGAAACGCTTCGCCGGCGCCACGGCGCTTTGCGAGGATCCTTACAGTACCCGGTTGAACCATAGAAGCGAAAGCAAACCCGAGAGCAGCGCAAGCACCGCCCCTGCGGCGGCAAACAAGGCCGTGACCTCGGTCGCTTTCCTTTCGAGGACAAGGCGCGAATTCAACGTCTTGTAGATCTTCGTCAGGTCGGTCGCAGTGCCAGCGTAGAAATATTCCGCCTTGGTCACATTGGCGATGGTCTTGAGCGCCTCTTCGTCGAGCCGCACCCGCATGGACCAGCCTTCGGCGCCGAGAATCTCGCCGCCGACGGTGCCGATCCCCACCGTAAAGACGCGCACGCCGCGCTCGGCCGCCATCTTCGACGCCTCGATCGGGTCGGGTCCCGCGGTCGTTTGTCCGTCGGTGAGCAGAATGATGGCGGCCGAGGCGTAGGAGCCGGGTGGCACCGGCTTGGCGACCGGTTGCTGGCCCTTGGCGGTATCGTCGAGCGAGGTGCCGCGTGCGCCCTCGCGCGCGCCGCCCGGCCGGGGATTCGACGAGCGCAGGTCGAATTCGATGTCCGGAAAGATTATTTTCAGCGATACCAGGATGCCGCTGCCGATGGCCGTACCACGCTGAAGCTGGATGCGATCGAGCGCGGCAAGGATATCTTCGCGGTTGAGCGTAGGAGGCTGCACGACCGAGGCGGTGGCGGCAAACGCCACCACCGCCAGGCGCGTGTTGCGCGGCTGATCGGTAACGAAACTGCGCGCCGCGGCCTGGGCCGCGGCAATGCGCGTCGGCGAAACGTCGGCCGCCCGCATGCTGCCCGAAGCATCGATGGCGAGGATCACCGTCTCGTACTGGTACGGGAGCGTGACGATGGCAGCGGGTCTCGCGACGGCGGCGATCATCGAGATCAGCGCCAGCAGGAAAATCAGCGGCGGGACATGGCGCCGGAATCTCCGCGCAGCGCCCATGGCATCCTGCACCATGGAGAGGCTCGCATAACGCAGCGCAAGCTTTTTCTTTCGGCGCAGCAGCAAAAGATATGCGACGACGATTACCGGCACAGCAAGCGACAACCACAGCATCTCCGGCCACAGGAAAGTCATGCCTGCTCCAGATGCTCCGGAAGAGACCCGCCCGCGGCGAGTTGGCTTCGACGTTTGCGCAGATCGGCGAAGCGCAAAATCGCGTCGGTGAGGTTGTCGTCGGTCGCCAATTCCAGCGCGTCGACGCCGGCTTTCCGAAATGACGCGCGCAAATCCGCCTCGCGGCGCTCGGCGACCGCCGCAAAACGCTTGCGGAAGCGGCGGTCATGAGTGTCGACCAGGACCTGGTCGCCCGTCTCCGCGTCCTGCATCACGACCACCCCGAGATCGGGAAGCTCCATTTCCAGGCGGTCATAGAGCCGCACCGCGACGACCTCATGGCGTTGCGCAAGCTGCGCCAGCGGCTTCTCCCATCCCGGCACGCTGATGAAGTCCGACACCACGAATACCAGCGAGCGCCGCGGCATGAGCTGATACGCGCTGCGCAGCAATTCCTGCAGATCGGTCGCCGCCGAGCGCGCGAGCTCGGGCCGTGAGAGCATCTTGTGCACGATATGGAGCACGTGTCGCCTGCCCGTGCGTGCCGGTATCACCGTGTCGACGCTGCCGCCGTAGAACAGCGCACCGATGCGATTCCCGTGACGGCTGAAAGCGCGGGCGAGCAGCGCCACAAGTTCCGTAGCAACCGCCCGTTTTTTGATTTTCTGCGAACCGAAATCGACCGACGGGCTCAGATCGAGCAGGAACCACGCGGTGAGCTCGCGCTCCTCGTTGTAGACCCTGACGTACGGCGTTTGCAGGCGCGCGGTGACGTTCCAATCGATGTGACGAACGTCATCGTGAAACTGGTATTCGCGCAGGTCGGCCAGATCGACGCCAAAGCCGCGAAACAAGGTGCGGTAGTCGCCGTAAAGTAATCCGTCGAGGCGACGCAATACCGTCCACTCGAGGCGGCGAAGGATCGCCTCAGGCGTTTGCGCCCACTCTGACATGGGTCTCGAGCGGCCTCTCGGGCGCCGGTAGATGCTTCATGATTCGAAGAATGAGCTGATCGGGCGTGAGCGCGTCGGAGAGCGCTTCGTAGGAAAGGACCAGCCGGTGGCGCAGAACGTCGGGCGCGATATCGGTGATGTCCTCGGGAAGAACGTAGCTTCGCCCGCGCAGAAAGGCGAGCGCCCGCGCGCCTTCAACCAGGTGTATGGTGGCCCGCGGGCTGGCGCCGTACGTCAGGTATTGCGCCACCTTCGGAACACCGTAGCGTTCGGGTTTGCGCGTCGCAGAAACGAGCCGCACCGCGTACTGCACCAGCGACGGATCGACGTAGCCGGCGCGGCATAGCCGTTGAAGTGCCAAGAGCTCTTCCGTGCTCGCCACCGCGGCGACCGCCGCGCCTGCGCCCGTCACCCGATTCACGATGACGAACTCTTCTTCCTCGCTCGGGTAGCCGACCAGCACTTTCATCATGAAACGATCGACTTGCGCCTCGGGCAACGGGTAGGTTCCTTCGGTCTCGATCGGATTCTGGGTCGCCATCACCAGGAACGGCTCGGGGACCCGATGGCTCTCGCCGGCGATCGTCACCTGATATTCCTGCATCACCTCGAGCAACGCACTTTGCACCTTCGCCGGCGCGCGGTTGATTTCGTCGGCGAGCAGAAGATTGGTAAAGACCGGGCCGAACGAGGTCGTGAATTCGCCGGTCTTCTGGTTGTAGATGCGCGTCCCCACCAGATCCGCCGGGACAAGATCGGGCGTGAACTGAATCCGCCGAAACGTGCCGCGAACCGTCCGGGCAAGCGTCTTGACGGTGAGTGTCTTGGCGAGCCCCGGGACGCCTTCGACCAGCAAGTGGCCCTGCGCCAGGATGGCAACCAGTATCCGCTCCAGAAAATGGTCCTGACCAACGACCACTTTCTTTACTTCGTAGAGAATGCGCTCCATGTCGCGCGAAGGTTCGCCGCTGGCGCCGACTGCTTTGTCGTTCATGGGTATCTGCTCGATCGTAATGCGGGTTAGAACGGCGACACGCCTACCGCCGCCGCGGCATTTTCGATCGGCACCGCGAATCCGATACCGATGAAGACGCCTTGGTCGCCTGGGTTAAGTATCGCGGTGACGATTCCCACCACTTCACCATCCATGGTTGCCAGCGGTCCGCCGGAGTTTCCCGGGTTGGCCGCGGCGTCGAACTGGATCAGGTTGGTCAACAGGCGCTTGCCTTCGGTCGAGCGGTATTCGCGCTTGAGGCCCGAGACCACGCCTGCCGAAACCGACGGGCCGATGCCGAACGGAAAGCCGACGGCGATGACCTGGTCGCCCATCGCCAGATCGCGCGTCGAGCGCAGCGTCGCCGGTACGAGATCGTCCGGAATGGATTTCGCCTGCAGCACGGCGAGATCGTTCTCCGGCTGCATGCCGATCACCGTCGCGTCCGATTCCGTCCCGTCGGCAAACACCACCTGCACGCGCTCGGCGCCGTTGACCACGTGCAGGTTGGTGAGGATGACACCTTTATCGACGATCACCACGCCGCTGCCAACGCCCTTGATGTGGTCTTGCTCGTCGTCCTTGACATGTTCCAGCCGGCGGACACGCACCACCGATTGCTGAACGATCTCGAACGCCTTCGCTGCGGGCGAGGGCAGCACGTTGCTGTCCAGGGTATGGAGCACGGCGGCGTCAATGTCGTGCTGGGTGATCTGGCGCGCAGGTGGCTTGGTCGCGGCGTAGCCGATCACGAGCAGCAAGCTCAGCAGCACGGCGAAGCCAACGATCATGATCCGCTCGTGCCGCGCCATGAACGCGCGAGCGCGAACGGTAAGACCCGGACGACCCGTAGGCTTCCCGCCGGCGCTTTGAGCACCAACGTCCGGTCCCGTGGCACGACGATCGTCGCGGCCGTCGGCAGTATGCGACCGGCCCGACTTGCTATAAAGCGTGACTCGTTTCATTGGGGCTTCCCCGGCTCATAGGCTTGCGCTTCAACGCAACATTAGCACGCCCGAGGCCATGCAGGAGGCGGGAAGCCCGCTACGATTGCAATTGAAAAGCTTCGTTTTAGGTTTCGGCGCGTCGTAACGGCAAGTTTCATCGGTTCTTCCTTGGATCATGGCGCCGCTTCGCGTACCAGAGCTCCATGCCTTGCCGCTGTTTCACCGCTTGGGAGCCACGCAGCGCGAGGCGAGAGAGGATCCTTAGCACTTCGACGAAGGAATGGGTGCGAAGTTTCCGGCCTGAGGTCGTGACGGGTTGTCTCAAAACGACGAACCGACCGTGATTTCGCAAGGCTCGGCTCATGACGATCTCCTCCGCGCCAAAAAATGCCTCATCGAAGCCGCCGACCGCAGCGAAGGCGTCGCGAGAGCAGAACAGAAAGCAGCCGGCCGCGAACCCCGATACTCGGTAGCACCAGGCGAAAACCGGCATCAGAAGCTTGGCGTAGTGCGGCACGCCTGAGTCGAATTCGACGGCCGCGCCGCCGCCAACCGCACCGCCGCGCATGGTATCGACCGCGGCGCGAACGACCGCTTCGCTCACGATGGTATCCGCATCCACGAAGATGAACAGATCGCCCGCCGCCTCCCGCGCGCCCGAATTGCGCGTCGCGGCAATCTGGCGGTGAGCGACGCGAACCACGCGAGCTCCGTGGCGCTCGGCGACCGCGGCGGTGCGATCGGTCGATGCATCGTCCGCCACGACCAGCTCGTAGGACTCGTCCAAAGTCCTGCCTGCCGCGTGCAACGCGTCGAGCGTCGCGCCGAGCAGGCTTTCTTCGTCGTATGCCGGGACGATGAACGAGATCAGGCGACTCTCACCGATTCAGGACCCTCAAGCGCGCGCCGGCGACCGATACATGAACGCGGCAACGACGCCGAGAATCAAGGTCAGAGTTCCATCGAATATGATCTGCTTCACCACCGTCATGCCGGGCATCGGCTGCACGACGTAATAGATGATGTAAGTCGGCACCACCGTCAGCAATGCAATCGCCACGCCAAAACGAATCCCCTGCGGCAGCCAGGGCGAGGATTCGACGCCCCGCGAATAGATCCAGACCAATGCGCCCGACAGGATGAGGTGGGCAAGGATCATCAACGGGAAGTAGGACTGCGAGTCCGCCTCCGTGCGGAACAAACTCGCCGACTTGGCGTAGTCGTCGTGCAGCAGCACGCCGTGAACGACGAAGCTTCCGGCAAACCAGACGATGAAAATCACGATCCATGCAATGAGGAACTTCTTGTTCATGACTCCCCCTTGGTTGTGAGCGACTCGATCAGTCTGTTTCGTAATCCGAAACGCGACATCGCCAATCGATGGCGGTGGGAACGTCGTCGCAATAAGAGCCGGCATGGGCGGTCGGCGCCGCCTTAGCGAACGCTCGGCTTGGTGCCATCGGTGTCAATCTTAACCACGATGTTCGCAATCGTCGATGGGGAGAACGCGGCCTCATAGGTGGAAAGCCGCCGATCCATCACTTTACCGCTCGATCGCCGGGAATTGGTGACGTAAATCGAGAAACCCGGAATCCGATGGATCCGCTTCATGAGCTGAAGCATCGATATTCCTTCAACGATAACCGGACGGGGTGTAGTGATGCAGCGCTCGATAATGCGATTGATCTGATCGTCGAGATGGATGAGGTGATCTCTCGCGGGTATCAGGAACAAATCGGTCTCGATCAACGATACGTCGAAGTGCCACGCAAGGTACCGCCCAAGCGTGGTTTTGCCTACGCCGTCGCGACCATCGATGGTGACAATGACACCATGCGACTTTCGCATGACGGGCGTCAGCGCGTCCACGACCAGCAAATAAGAGGGAAGGATTGTGGCCACGATGACGCCTAACGAGCCGTACCGGCTCGTGCCTCGCTGGCGGTCAAAGGCTGCATCTGATTGATTTCAATAAATTCTGAAATGTGACAAGCGCCTATTGTGGCTTGAACACGCGCTGGTACGCCGCCCGTGCAGCCAGAATAATTGTGAATTCTGATCATCGGCGGCATCCTCGTTCAGGATGCATGTCGGCGGACGACGTTGCCTCGAAGACCAGCTTTGCGGCAGCGATATCTTCAACCGCGATTCCGACTGACTTGAACACTGTCTTCTCTGATACCGGACTCGGCTTCGACCCGGCGAAGATCTCCCCGACCTCGGCATAGATCCGCGCATTGGACAAGATTATGTCGCCGGACTCCTGCCAAGCGGCGTCGCGGGACTCTACTACAACCACGCTGTTCATCGCCTCATCGTCCAGCTCGCGCCACGTGGGCATGGGGGCGCCGATCGCGTTCACATGCGCTCCGGGCTTCAGCCACGCTCCTTTGAGAATCGGCTCACGGGCGGGCGTGGCGGTGACGATTACATCCGCGCCACGCACCGCGGACTCCGCGTCCATCGCCTTGGCGCCGTGCTGAGCGGCGAATCGCTCCGCATGCGCACGCGTGCGGCTCCATACCCGTACCTCGTCGAACTTGCGCACGTGAGAAAGTGCCTCCAGATGGGCTTTGGCCTCCACGCCGCTGCCGAGTAGAGCGAGAACGTGGCTGTCCGCCGCCGCCAGGCGCTTGGTCACCGCCGCAGAAACAGCTGCCGTGCGCATCGCGGTAAGTACGTTTCCCTCCAGGAACGCAATGGGCTCGCCCGTATCGGGTCGCAGAAGCAAGACCATGGCCATGACCGTAGGAACATGCGTGCCTGCATTACGAGGATACAAGCTGACGAGCTTCAAGCCCATCGCATCGTTTGTGACCACCGGCATCACACCCATGAAACGGTTTCCCTCTTCAACGGTGAGCCAACTTCGCAGCGGTTGCACGACGCGGCCGGCGGAGAAGTCCGCCAACGCGCGTTCCATGGCGCCGATCAGCTCGTCCCAACGAAGAGCCGAACGCACCGCCTCATCGTCCAGATGGATCACCATGAATGGGTACCAAGCCAGGTCGCAACCATGGCCACCAGAAAGAACGGCCACGCGAGATGGCGCCCGCGAGTTGTGGTGAAAGTTACGATCGCGCCAATTCCCGAGTAGGCTGCGACGATAGCGCCGACCGTTTGGCGCAACTGCGACGGGTCGTCGAGAAGCGCGATCAAGATCGCGGCAAGTGCGACCCAGGCAAAGCTGGTAAGGTGCCATGCCCAACGCACGATGGAGCGCATTAGCGTAGCGCTGCCGCTCAGCGTGGGTGCATCGACGCGATTGAGAAGCCGCGGAAAGATGCGCTTCTCGCCGAGATAGGAATGGGCGGCAGCAATGAATATCGTTGTTCCAGCCGCGACGAGCAACCATGGCATACCGTTCCCCTTTTACGATATTCCGCTAGCGCGGGACCGAAGACTAACGTACCAAGCCAATCATCGATTGATTGGTTAGGCTCCAACAACATGAAGTTTCCTTTCGGCAATTGCCTGGCGAAGCAGACCGATAACGGCGGCGTCCTTGGCAGATGAGACGTCGCGAAACTTTACATGTCGTAGTCCTTTGCCAATGCCTTCCAGAAGACCTTTCGGATCGGCCAACGATGCGCCGTGATAGAAGCCGAGGTTTACATGCGTGCTGTAAACGGCAATGTAGGCATAGTGCTCGCTCATCTTCTTCGGCCCAACGCCGAAGCTGGCGGTCTTCTGCTTTGGCCACACGACCTCAACAAACCCTTTGTGCAAAGAGGCGATCTGGCCACGCAGTGATTCGCATACCTGGCGAAGTTCTGGCTTGGCATCAGCGAGAATGTCCTCGAACTTGCCGTGTGTTTCATTGGCGACCATCGTTGCCCCTGAAGCCTAGCGACTGAATCAACCCGGCTGCCGCCATGACAGCGCACCAAAGCCGGGGAACGTGGCGGTGCGTGCGTCGTTGGCCTGACATTCGCCATGAACCGACCGGATCGGCGGAATGCCGTTGTGGGTCCGCTCGATGGAAAGCTCAGGGTTGCTGTTTGCTTGCATGGAGCCGGGCCGCCGCAGACTGCAGCCCTCCAGTGGCTGACGAAAGTCTGCCAGACCGACCGAGGCCGAACGGAGGCATATTCACGTATATATTCTCGTAGCTTCCGGGAGACACCACGTACGTCTCATGCCAGACGCCGACATCACCGCTCGTTGCGACCGCTCGATTGAACTCGCGCCACGCAGGCAGGTGCCCGGCGTCTCGATTGTGTGCGTACGCGAACAGCTGCTCGACCGAGCGCCAGTACTGGACAAGGATCGTAGTTCTGCCGCCGGTGAGGTGTCCGGGTCGAGTGCGGCAACTGCAGGCCCAAGCTCCGAGTGGCGCCACTACCATTTCACGAACTCTAACTTCAGATCCGCACGGTAACGAGACAATGGCGGGGATAGGCGAGCGATGAGTTTCAGCGCTTGAGCTCGATTCATGTGAGTTCCATAAGAGCCCTTCAAATTCGGCATCGGCATGTCCACCAGGATGGAATCGGTACCGTCAACATAGAACTGCAGAATAGTGTCGTGAGCGTCACGGAAGCCCTCGAAGTCGTCTTTCCTCGAAAGTGCTCTGCGAGCCACGAACGAGGCGTTTCCGGCCTTAACCGGGACGTCCCCGGCCGTAACGTCACAGCTGTGCTCCGTGTGGATGCAGTAAAAGAACCGCAGTCCGCCCGTGGCTTCAGCGGCGGCTGCAGCAGAGAAGATGATCGAGAACAGCAGAACGAAAAGTTTCATGCTTGCCTCAAGATACCTAACCAGCCAGGCTAAGATTGTTCCGGGCGGATGACAAGTTCCACTCGGCAGAAGGCATTCGAAAAATTGCTATCGTTTCACTATAGGTCGACACAAACCGATTCAGATCGCGGTTGTTATAGGCTTCAACTTGGCGTTGAACGACGGCGGCTGCGGACATGGTGTTCTTCCCAATGAGGCTCAATAACCTGTGACTCGCGCACATGCGATGCGAAGCTTGGAGCGATCATCGATTGATGAGGTGCCGAAGAAACGAACTCAGCGCGGAACGTCTCTTCGGAAGCTGTCCGGGCAACGGGTCGAAGTAACGACGATGGATGTAGCACCACACCCACGTTTCGCCACGCTCAAAAGACGAAAGCATCGGGTGTCCCGTCGAATTGAAATGCGCGAGGGCGTGAGCGTGTTCCGAATCCTCGCAGCATCCGACATGACCGCAGGTGAGACATACGCGGAGCTCGTTCCAGGCTTCCCCGAGCGCAAGGCACTCCTCGCAGCCGTTCGTGCGGGGTTCGACGTTCTGTATCTCGCTAAAATGTTCACAACGATTGTCCATGTCCGAAACTATGCAACCGGATGGGACGCCAAGCAACTGGCGGCGCTCGACTGATTGCCGCCGCTGGGGGCTTGGGCCTCGGTGGCGCAAGCGTCTCCGGCGAGGCGTCCGGGGTAAGCGAATGGAAAGGACTTCCCCTACTCGCTTCGGCATCGAAGCGCCAAGGTTGAAGTGTCGACAACAATCGGTGAGAGGGGAAGTCCATGGAGAAGATTACTACTGTCGGTCTGGCAGTGGCAGCAGCGTA
>JADGRP010000218.1 GCA_017880805.1 Burkholderiales bacterium | reverse complement strand
GTGCGCCCGTCAAATGCGCGAACCGCGGGCGCGGTACTCGGGGTCAGTGGCTGCGCAGCGTCGTCTGGCAGTCGTGCCACATGCAGACGGCTTCCTTGAGGGCGACGCCCGCCAGTTCAAAACCCGGTGAGTGCGGATTCAGGTGTCCGGCATGGTTGACGATCAACCCGTAGGCGCGCCTGATCTCGTCGGCACTGCGCGCGGGATTCGCGACCGCCGCGCGAAACTCCTGTACCTCCGACACCAGGTTGGTCGGCGTAAGCATCTGTCCAAGCTCATGCGTGTTCATTGCAATCCTTCCGCTGCTCCGCACCCGGTACGGTCGATCACTGCCGACGTCGCCGGTGCAGGCTGATCCCCGCATCCACTCTTACGCAAGGACCGTACCAAGCCGGGCGCGCCGGGGCTCGAACGGGCATGGTTGCAGCAGATTTCGGGCGCTGCCAGACGACGGAAATTGCGCAGCGACGCCCCGCGGGGCAGCGCCAACGAGGCGCAGAGTCCGCGATATGACGCGGGTCGTCGGCCGGTGACACGGCGAGCAATGCCCAGGCGTATACGCTGGTCGCGCGCGGGCTCTTTAGCCGCCTGACGCGCGGGACGCCTACTGATTCTTGGTGGCCCCGGCAGCGTTGGCACATTCGAGCGTGCGCGCCCAATAGCCGCTGCCGGGCCCATAGAAGGCGCCAAGCCGCGATTCGACTGCCGCGTCGGCGCGGCCTGCCGCCCGCATGTCCTGCAATCCGACGCAATTGGCCTGGATCTCGTCGACGGTTGGGACGCGCGCATGCGCGCACTCGTGGAAAAAGATGTAGTCGTGCACTTCCGGCGGCAGGGCTTTGAGTCTTGTCGCGTTCCAGATGATCTGAAAGCCGGACGGAGTGCGCACCGTCTTTCCGGTAAATCCAAGCCCGCCCTGGCCGGGGTCGGTCTCGACCTCTTCCACCGTCTGGCCACCCGCGATGCAACTCACGGTCTTACCGTCGGCAAACGTGAACGCGTCTGCGCCCATCGACGCAACCAGACACCCGATAACGCATGCCGCCCCGGGGCCTATTTTGAAGCCGAGTGATTTTCGCTGCATCGACCATCTCCATCAGTACTCGTCGAGGGCAGCGACCTGACATGGGGACGCTGCATTCCCGAACCATAGCAGCCTCAAGGGCGCAAGTGCGCGTCCGCCGCCGCGCGAGCGGGTTGGCTGATTATCTCGAGCCTCACCCGCGCAACGCCGGAGCGCATACCAAGCGCGGCGGCAGCGCTCGACGAAAGATCGATGATGCGGCCCTGAACACGCGGACCGCGATCATTGACACGGACCCGTACCGACTTGCCGTTGTCGAGGCTCGTTACCCTGACCTCGGCGCCGAGGGGCAAGGTCAGGTGCGCCGCGGTCAGAGCGCCGCTGTCATAGCGCTCTCCGCTTGCCGTGCTTTTCCCGTTAAGGTTTTCGCTGTACACCGATGCCAGGCCGGTCTGTGCTCGCGGCAACGTCGCGCCGCAAGCAGTGGCCGCGATCACGAAGCTGCCGCAGACAGTCAGCCAGATGTACACGACGTGGATCGCCGCCCTGTTGTCAAGGTTCATGCCCGACGCTCTCACCAATCGCGTGCCAGTGCAAGGACGCGATCCCCGATCATGCATCACCGTCGTCAGCCACAGTCCTACAGCAAGCGTTACGTGGCGCCGATTCCGCGTGCGACGACCGCGTGCCACACTTGAGCGCAGCCGCGCGCTCTTCGACCGCCGGCGTCGATCAGGAGATGCATTGGATCGAACAAGGTCACCCCGCCCGGCGAACCCCGGGTTTGCATTCACAGCGCCGGTGCGTGCCGCGACATGACACGAACCGTTGGCACAGGAACCTCCGCATCGGAGCGGCGTCGATTTGGCGCGCGGTCGGCCTACATATTCAAGAACCCGGGCGGATTCGTTCTCTGCGTGCTCAGGGCCTTTCGCAAGAACCAGGGATTGCTGCTGGCCGGCGCCGTCGCCTATTACACCCTGCTGTCGCTGATTCCCCTGTTGATTCTGATGTTGATTGCGCTGTCGCACGTGATCGATCAGTCGCGGCTGCTGGCGACGATGACCGAGTATCTCGAGTTCATCGTTCCCGGACAATCCGAGGCGCTGGTCGGCGAGCTGCGAGCATTCCTGGATCACGGCCAGGCGATCGGAGGCGTTCTTCTGGTGACAATGGTTTTTTTCAGCGCGCTAGCGTTCACCGTGCTGGAAAACGCAATGTCGGTGATTTTTTATCATCGCGTGGCTGTCCGGCACCGGCGCTTTGTCGTGTCCGCGCTCCTGCCCTACCTCTTCATCGTTTTTCTGGGATTGGGCCTGCTCGTTGTGACGATCGTCGCCGGAAAGCTGGGCGCGATGGCGACGCACAACATCACAGTCATGGGCGTTCCGCATTCGCTAAGCGACCTGTCGGATTACCTGCTTTATCTGCTCGGCGTTGCCGGCGAGATCCTGATCCTGACCGCGATCTATCTTGTCATGCCGGTCGGGCGATTATCGCTGCGCCACGCGCTGATCGGAGGCGTCACCGCCGGATTGCTGTGGGAGCTGACCAGACACCTGCTGGGCTGGTACTACGGCACGATGTCGCAGGTACGTGTCGTCTACGGCTCGCTGACAACGGCGATCCTGGCGCTGCTTTCGGTGGAGATCGGCGCCATTTTCCTGCTGCTCGGCGCACAGGTCATCGCCGAATATGAAAGGATCGGCCGCGAGCCTGCGACCGTACCGCAAAAGTCGATGATCATCGATCCACGGTCTTCGCCGCGGGAGCGCGACGCTTGACGCCAGCGTCGCTGGCGGACCTGGTCGCCGTCCACGCCGAAAGCTCGTACTTTCCTCCCGGCAATTTCGCAACGTGAAATGGCTCATGAGCTCGGTGGCGATTCCGCTCCTCTGCGGTTGCATCGTATTGACGGTCGAGCCGCGCGCCGTCGTCTCCGGTCCAGACGGCACCGCGCGGGTCATGACGCTGAAGTGCGACGCCGCCGACCGCGTGTTGCAAGCGACGGACAATGGCGACGCGGCGGACGCGCTGGATAATCGTCCGTTGCGGATCCTGATCTGGAACATCCACAAAGAAGGCGATTTCGGCTGGCAACGCGATCTGTCGACGTTCGCCGCCGCGAGCGACGTGATGCTGTTGCAGGAGACTGCGTTGCAGCCGCCGTTGCGCAACATTCTGGACAATGCCGGCCTTTCCTGGGTGATGGCGAGCTCGTTCCTGTTCGATTCCGACGACATCGGCGTGTTGACCGCGACCCGCATCGCACCGTTGGCGAGTTGCACGCAACGCGCGGTCGAGCCGCTCATCCGCATCCCCAAATCCGCGGTGATCAGCTGGCTGCCTATTGCACCCACCCGGGCCGGCATGCGGGAGACGCTTGCGATCATCAACGTTCATACCATCAACTTCGAGCTTTCTCTGGAGACGTATCGCGCCCAGCTCAAGGCGATTGCCGACGCGCTCGCCGGGCATCGCGGACCGATCATTTTCGCCGGCGATTTCAATACCTGGAGCGATGCGCGCGACCGGGTCGTGGCCGAAACCGCCGCGCGCCTCGCGCTGATCGAACTGGATCTGCGCCCGGATCAGCGCGCCGTTTTCTTTGGCCGGCATCTCGACCATATTTTCATCCGCGGCCTGCAGATGATCGACGTCGGCGCCATTCCGGTCACCTCGTCGGACCACAATCCGCTGGCGGCGACGTTGCGCATTCCCTAGCCGTCGTCTGTCGATGCCTGAGAATCTGCCTCGCACGCGGTGCCATAGCGACTTAGC
>JADGRP010000217.1 GCA_017880805.1 Burkholderiales bacterium | reverse complement strand
GGCTGACACTGCGGTCTGCTTCGGCCAGCGAAACACGAACGGAGCGGCAGTCGTAACCGAGGACGGTCATACAGGGTCCCGTGTGGCTGACGTTCAATATTTGCCTTTACAAACACAACTTTTCGCGGGCTCATGACCGAGCGAGTTGGTCGTAACTTCGGCGCGTTATGAAAAACGAAATGCTATCACGCTTTTCCGAATGGCTCGCGGACGCGATCGGCGGTACTTCGATCAAGATTCTGGAGTTTCGTCCGAGTCAGCACGGGTCGATTGACCGAAACTGGTCGTTCCTTGCTGACATTGATGGAGTGCCCAGATCCTTCATCATTCGAAAACGTTTCCCGACGACGGTTTTTGCAGGCCATACCACAGTCGAGGAATTTACGCTCTTGCAGGTGGCCCATGAGCACGGGGTCAAGGTGCCGAGACCGATCGCCTTTTGCGACGATCCAGACGTACTCGGAAGCTCGTTTTCCTTGTTGGAGAATATTGACGGTACGTCCTCCGGGTCCGATGTCGTTCGCGACGTGTCACTCGGTGGCGATCGTTCCACGCTTGCACAACGGCTTGGGCGTGAATTGGCGAAGATTCACCGCATACGCCCGCCGGTGTCCTGCTTGTCATTTTTTGACGCTCCGACTTCCCCGCCCGCTGCAACCGAAATCGCACGAATGCGTTCGATTCTTGATCGTCTCAACATTCGCCGACCTGCTCTTGAATGGGGCCTGCGATGGACCGAAAGTAATGCGACGAATCCGGAGCGTATTACATTGGTGCATTCCGATTTTCGTACCGGAAATTATATACTCGACTCGCGGGGGCTCACTGCGGTGCTCGAATGGAACTTTGCGAGTTGGGGAGACCCGATATCGGACTTGGGGTCATTTTGTGCAGAATGCTGGCGTTTCGGTCGAAATGACCTCGAGGCAGGCGGTATCGGAACGCGTTCAGAGTTCTATGACGGTTATAGAATGGAATCGGGAACGAAGGTTGATGATACAGCCGTGCGCTATTGGGAAGTCGTAGCGCATCTGCGTTGCGCGGTTCTCGCCCTGCAGATGGGACAACAGGATCGTTCCGAACATCAGCCGTCACTAGCGCTCGCTCTTAACAGCCGAATCACAGCGGAAATCGAGCTCCTGATTGTCCGCGCCACTGCGCCGGTAACATGGAGAAACGTCCGTGGATCCTGAAGTTTCTGGTGCTGAATTACTCGACATAGCTCAGCAAACATTAAGTGCTGAGGTCATTCAGCACCTCGAAAGCGATCCCCGCCACATTGCCTTAATGATCGGACGTGCGATGCGCATGGTCGCGCGTGAATGCGCACAGCAACAGCGCTTCCTTGTAGCGCGATCTACGCTATTGGCTCTAGTCGACGAGTCAGACGAATTAGACAGGATGTGGACACTGTGCCAGAACATTCGCAATGGCCAGTTTGATGCCGACCCGCAGCTTCACACCGCACTCTGGGCCGACGCGACCGTACGTACCAGCATCAGCAAGCCATCCGTATTGGTGCGAACGGAGCGTCGATTGGTCGGGCTGAGTGAGGATACTCAGTCGAATGACGCCAGCTAAAATCGACATCGACATGGCATCCGTGGCCAATTGCGTGAAGACAAAGTCTGTGCGCTAGAATTAGAAAAAGTCCACTGATTTTGAAGTGCGTTTTGCCTGCAACAAATCATCCAGGTACATAGGCACGACTGGTCGGATACAGCCATTTAGTACTCGCCACGGCCATTGGTCTTCTGCTGCGCGGCTTTAGATCGAAAGGCGCGCACGCAAGTCCGGGCGCTCCAGAATATCGCGCGGGACCGCCTCAGCCACCGCGCGGCCGCGCTCGACGATGTAGCAACGATCGACGACGTCCAGCGCGCCACGCACGTTCTGCTCGACGAGCACGATGGATATCCCCTCCGCGCACATGCGCCGGATCGACGCGAAGACGTCGGCGACGATTTTCGGAGCGAGACCTTCGGACGGCTCGTCGATGAGGAGCAGTTTCGGTTCACCCATCAGCGCCCGGGCAATGACGAGCATCTGCTGCTCGCCGCCGGAAAGGGTGGTGCCGGCTTGGCGGCGCCGTTCGGCGAGCTTCGGAAACCAGGCATAGGCCCGCTGCAAGCGCTGCTCGCGCACTGCGCGCCGGGCGTAAGGCGCCTGGAACAGGCCGAGCCGCAGATTCTCCTCCACGGTCAACGACGGGAAAACGCGTCGGTCCTCGGGAACAAGGCCGATGCCCAGCCGGCAAATCTGATCGGTCCGCAGCTTAGAGATGTCTTGTCCCTGGAAGCGGATGGTTCCGCGCAGTCGCGTGGTCCAGCCCATGATGGTGCGCAGCGTGGTGGTCTTGCCGACGCCGTTACGGCCGAAGAGGGCGACGGCCTCGCCGCGCCCGACCACGAAGCTCATTCCCTGGAGCACGTGCGAGGGGCCATAGCCGGCGTGAACGTCGGCGAGCTCAAGCATCGTCGGACATCCGGCCGAGATAGGCATCCTGCACCTCCGGATTGCGCCGCACAGTCTCGGGCACGCCCTCGGCGATCTTGCGGCCTTGATGCATAACCACGACCTTATCGGAAATGCTCATCACAAGTTCGATGTCGTGCTCGATCAGGAGCACCGTTACCGCGCCCACGAGCTTGCGGATCAGCTCGTCGGTCTTCTTTGTTTCTTCGCGGGCCATGCCTTGAGTCGGCTCATCCAGCATGAGCAGCTTGGGCCGCGAGGCCATGCATACCGCGATCTCGAGGCGGCGCTGGTCGCCGTGCGACAGATGGCGCGCTTCTTCGGCGGCGAGATGAGCGAGCTCGAAGCGGTCGAGCAGCTCAGCGGCGATCTTCAGCGGCTTTTCCAGCCGGTCGAGCGAGGTGAGGAACCACCGCCGCGGCGTTTTGGCCTGGGCGGCAAGCCGCAAATTCTCCGCCACCGTCAGCCCGCCGAACAAGTTGGTGATCTGAAACGATCGCGCGATTCCCTTTTTCAGAAGCTCATACGGCGGCCGTCCCGTGATCGGCTCGCCTTCGAAGCGAATTTCGCCCTGGTCCGGCTGGAGCTGGCCCGAGATCAAGTTGAACAATGTGCTCTTGCCGGCGCCGTTCGGGCCAATAATGGAGGTGAGCTGACCGCGTGGAACCTCCAGGTCGATCTGGTCGACCGCCGCGAGCGCGCCGAAGGCCTTGGTCAGACCGTGGGTCTCGAGCATCAATCGCCTCCCCGCGGCCGCCGTTGCGCGATGCCGCCGAGAAGGCCGGTGGGACGAAAGATGACACAGAGCACGAATAGCGCGCCGATCACCAGCAGATGACGCTCGGTGGCGATGCCGACGAACAGCTCGACGAAAGTGATGATCACGGCGCCGAACACCGGCCCGAGCAGCGTCCCCATGCCCCCGACGATCGTCATCACTACCGCCTTGCTCGACACCTCGAAACCGAGGAGGTCGGGGCTGGCAAATCCACGCAACAAGGGATGAAAGAAGCCGCCGACGCCGGCCACCGCCGCGGCCAGCACGAAAGCGAGCCATTTATGCCAGAACGGGTTATAGCCGACGAAGGCGACGCGCCCCTCGTTGTCGCGGATGGCCGCGAGCACCGACCCAAACGGCGTCGCCAGAATACGCCGCACGCCGAGATAGAGACCGGTGACGACGGCGAGCGCCGCATAGAAGAAGACGAGGTTATTGCCGAGCGGCAGCTCCGCGAGGCCGAACAGCGAGACCACCGGCGGCTTGATGCCGAGCAGGCCATCGGATCCGCCGACGGCTTTGGAGTGGAAGACAAGCTTGTACATCACCTCGCTGAACGCGAAGGTGATGAGCGCGAAATAGACGCCGTGCACGCGAATGGCGATGGCTCCGAAGATCGCGGCGGCCGACACAGTCGTGCCGACGCTCGCCGCGAAGGCGAGCCAGAACGACCCGTATCCATTTACGAGCATGACCGCGCCGGTGTATGCGGCAATCCCGAAGAACGCCGCCTGCCCCAGCGACAGAAGACCCGTGACACCGAGCAGAATGTCCACCGACAGCGCGAGACAGCCGAGCAGCAGTGCCTCTATGCCGAGGCGGAGATAGAAGGTTGAGCCGGTGACCGGCAGCAGTGCCGCCACCGCGAGCACCACGAGGCCCACGAGGCCGAGCGGAGAGACGTCGCGTCGTCGCCATATTCTCCACAGGCCGCTCAGCGGTTTGAGGCCACATGGGATAGTCATCGGCGTCCCAACTTGCCGAACAGGCCGTCAGGCTTGATGGTGAGCACCACGAGCATGGTGATGAAGACGAGCGTTTCCGCCCACACCGGCGGGATCCAGATGCTGGTGACGCTTTGGATTTGCGCCAGCAGCAGCCCGCCGATTACCGTGCCCGGAACGCTGCCCATGCCGCCAACGATCACGGCGGCAAAGGCGAGAAGCATGAAGTCGCGTCCCATCGTCGGGAAGACGGAATAGATCGGCGCCAAGAGCACCCCCGCCGTGCCAGCAAGCAGGCAGCCAACCACGAACGTGCCCGAATAAACCCAGCCCACCGGGATACCGAGGGTTGCGGTCATCTGCTGATCGTAAGCCGCGGCGCGAACGATGGCGCCGACGATCGTCCGCTGGAGTACGTACCAGACCGTGATGACGAGCAAGGTCGCGATGACCAGCACCATCAGACGATAATTGGGAATGAGAACACCGCCGAGGTTGAAGACCCCGGTGATCGGCGGCGCGATGCCATGGGGGTCGGGTCCCCAGATCGCTCGCGCTGCATCGCGAAGCATTAGGCTGATACCGAAGGTCAGTAGAATAGTCAGGATCGCTCGGTGGGGCCGCGCTTGAAGCGGCCGAAAACCCATCCGTTCGATGATGAGCCCAATCAGGGCAACGAATATCGGAGCTAGAATCAGGCTTCCCCAGAAGCCAAGGCCGACGCTCGCGGCGGTCAAGGCGGCATACGCACCGGCCATGTAGAGTTCCCCATGAGCCATGTTAATGACTTCGAGGAGACCAAAGATGAGCGTCAACCCTAGCGCGACCAGAACAATGGCCATGCCGATCATCAAGCCATCGACGACCTGCGGTGCGACTACAAACTGTAGGTAGGTGCCTATGTCGTCCACGGCGGTATTTCTTCAAAACCTAGCAAATCCCGGGAGAGCCAAGAGGCCCTCCCGGAACGATCGCTACGGGCGCTTGGGCGTTAGAACTTGGTGCACTCGTTGGGAATCTTGATCTCCGCGGCCGGGACCGTCCCAACAATCTTGAAGTCCTTCCCCTTCACCTCGATGATGTACATGTTGAGCGACGCCTGGTTGTCTTCCTTGCGCATCGACTTGCGCCCCTGCGGCGTGTCCCAGCTGGTTCCGGGGATCGCCTTACGGAGCGCTTCGGCGTCGAGCGAACCCGCCTTCTCCGCCGCGGCCTTGATCAGATAGACCAGGCTGTAGCTATCGACGGCGAAAAGGTCCGGATCCTCCCCGTACTTCGCCTTGAATCTTGGCGCGAAAGCCTTGTTCGCTGGCGTGTCGAGATCCGCCGAATAGCTCGCGCCGGTGATGAAGCCCTCGGCCGCATCGCCGATCGCGCCGATGTTGCCGGCGGTGACGGCGCCCGCCGCGCCGCCCAACTTGAAGGACGCCGGGATGAGCCCGAATTCCTTCATCTGGGTGAGCAACCGAACGGTATCATTGCCGGGCGTCATCGTCAGGAGGACATCCGGCCGGGCCGCGCGGATACGGCCGAAATAGGTGGAAAAGTCCGTCGCGCCGAGCGGCGGAAAGATCGTCTCGACGACCGTCTTGCCATTGCGTTTCACTTCCGCCGAGAACAGATCGGCGGCGTTGCGGCCCATCTCGTAATCCGGGCCGAGGATGACGTAGCGCTCGCCTTTGACGTTCTTGGCGAGCCAGGTGACCATCGCGGCGGCCTGGATGCCGGCGTGGGCGTTGACGCGGAACATGTACGGATTGCACTGCGAGCCGGTGATATTGCTCGAGTACGACACGGTGGTCGCCATCGGCTTCTTCTCGCGCTCGGCGAGCTGCCCGACGGCGAGCGTCCCGCCGGAATGGATGGTGCCGGTGATGAAGTCGACCTTGACGTCCTGATACAGGCGCTCGGCCTTGCGCGCCGCCACCTGCGGATTTGATTCATCGTCCTCCAGCGTGATCGCGATCTTGCGGCCGAGGATGCCGCCCTTGGCATTGATCTCGTCGACGGCGAACTCCGTTCCCCAGCGAACCTGCTTGCCGGCCGGCGCGAGCGTGCCGCTCATCGAGGTCAACAGGCCGAGCTTGTAGTCCTGCGCGGAAGCCGCGCCAGCACCGACCGTCAACATTGCAACGATGGAAGCTAGTCCCGCGAACAGGCGTTTGTACGTGATCATGGTTTTTCCCTCCACTGCAGATGGTCAATCGTTTGACGCGCCAATTCGATCGAGCGACTATCGAGCTGCGAGCACAACTCCTCTCGGATCTCTGATATCAAAAGAGGCGCCATAGACACGTAATTTGTTTAAGGTTAGCCTAGTG
>JADGRP010000216.1 GCA_017880805.1 Burkholderiales bacterium | reverse complement strand
TGCGCTCAAGTGCGAGTACGTCGACGAGTTCCGGCCCGAGCTGAAGCGGCACACACAGCGTTGCCAAGAACTGATGTCGAAATTCGCATCGGTCTACAAGCGCGCCCGCGACACAGGCGCAATGCGTGACGATATCGCGCCGGAAATTGCCGCGCTGGGAACGTGTGTGTTCGTCACCGGAATGCTGCGCTTGTGGCTGATGGACGAGGAACGCTCGCTGTTGCGACCACAAGTCGACACCTTGATCGCCAGCCATATCGCAATGCTGCGCGTCTGCAAGTGATCTGGCATTTTGTCGAATGCTGATCTGCATCGTCGCGCGCCGCTCGACGATCCTCGTGATAGATTAACCAGATAGGTGCCGAACGATTTGTCTTGTGTTCAATCGGTTCCTTAGGCGCCAGAATGCGCGGCAGAAGAGAAGCTACTATGATCCGCTCTCGCGTCCGACGCTAACGTCCGATAGGTAATCGCTCATGACTACGTCTATTGGCAGGACCGCATTGGTGGTAAGCGCGCATTCGGCCGATTTTGTATGGCGCTCCGCGGGTTGCATCGCGTTGCACGCCAAGCTTGGCTACAAGGTTACGGTAGTCTGTCTTTCGTACGGCGAACGGGGCGAATCGGCCAAGCTCTGGCGTATCAAGGGAATGACACTCGAGGGGGTGAAATCAGGGCGGCGCGCGGAAGCCGAGGCGGCGGCAGCGGCTCTTGGCGCCGCGCATATCGAATTCTTCGATGTCGGAGATTATCCGATGCGCGTGACCGATGACGTCATCTATCGTCTCGTCGACGTCTATCGGGCGCTGAATCCGGCGTTCGTGCTGAGCCATTCGCTCAGGGACCCGTACAACTTCGATCATCCCATGGCGACGCACATCGCGCAGGAGGCGCGGATCATCGCGCAGGCGCACGGCCACCATCCGGATCAACAGGTCATCGGAGCGCCGCCGGTGTTCCTGTTCGAGCCCCACCAGACGGAACAATGCGAGTGGCGGCCGGATGTGCTGCTCGACATCACATCGGTTTGGGACGAGAAGCGCAAAGCCATCGAGTGCATGGTGGGGCAGGAACATCTGTGGGAGTACTACACCCGGGTCGGCCTCAATCGCGGCGTTCAGGCGGCGCGCAATTCCGACAACAAGAACATCAAGTACGCCGAAGGCTATCAGCGCGTCTATCCGCAGGTGACTGGAGAGTTGTCGTGAAATCCGTCGCTGTCCGTAACATCCGGAGAGCGGGTCTGGAGATCGTTGACGGCCTGGCGATCCTGGGTGTGGCGACCGTCCACGAAGCACAGGAGCGCACCGGCCTGTTAGCATCATATATGCGCCCGATCTATCCCGGCGCGAGCGTGGCCGGCTCCGCCATTACGGTGCTGGTTCCGCCCGGCGACAACTGGATGCTGCATGTCGCGGTGGAATTGTGTACCTCGGGTGACGTGCTTGTGGTGGGTGTTACGTCGCCCTGCACCGACGGCTACTTCGGCGAGCTGCTCGCGACCTCGCTCGCGGCACGAGGCGTGCGGGGGCTGGTCATCGATGCGGGGTGCCGCGATGTTCGAGCGCTGGCGCAGATGCCATTCCCCGTCTGGTCGCGCGCGGTCTCGGCGCAGGGCACGGTAAAGGAAACGCTCGGCGCGGTTAACGTTGGCGTCGTTTGCGCCGGCCAGGTGGTCGAGCCCGGCGACGTGGTGGTGGCGGATGACGACGGCGTCGTCGTCGTTCGTCGTGAGGACGCCGTGCGCGTCCTGGCGATGGCCCGCGCACGCGAGGAGAAGGAGGCCAAGGCTCGCGCGCGCCTGCAAAACGGCGAGCTGGGCCTCGACATCTATGACATGCGATCGCGCCTTGCAAGCAAAGGGCTCAAGTATCTCGATGAATAGCCGCCGATACGTACCGCCAAGGGTCTCGCTGTGAGTCGGCAGTTGCGGATCCCTTGCATGATGATGCGCGGCGGCACGTCCAAGGGTGCCTATTTCCTCAAGGACGATCTGCCGGCGGATGTCGCGATGCGCGATCGCGTCTTGCTCGCTGCGATGGGCTCCCCCGACCCGCGGCAAATCGACGGTGTGGGCGGCGCCCATCCGTTGACCAGTAAAGTGGCCATCGTTTCCCGTTCGAGCCGGCCGGACGCGGATATCGATTATCTGTTCGCGCAGGTGGTCGTCAACGAGGCGCGCGTCGATGTTTCACCTACCTGTGGCAATATTCTCGCCGGAGTGGCGCCCTTCGCGGTGGAGCGCGGTCTGGTCCCGGTTGAGGGCAATTCCACGCGAGTGCGCATTTTCATGGTCAATACCGAGAGCCTTTGCGAGGCGCGCATCGAGACCGAGGCCGGCGGAGCGAGATACGACGGTGAAGCCCGCATCAGTGGTGTGCCAGGTGAATCGGCGCCGGTCCTGCTCACATTTTTGCACACTGCGGGATCGAGTTGCGGTGCCTTGCTTCCCACCGGAAACGTGCTCGACACGATCGACGGCGTTCCCGTGACTTGCATCGACAACGGGATGCCAGTCGTCGTGATCGACGCCCGGGATCTAGGCCGCACCGGCTATGAAAGCTGCGCCGAGCTGAACGCGGACACGCCGCTCAAGGCGCGCATCGAATCGATTCGATTGAAGGCCGGCGTGTTGATGAACCTCGGCGATGTCACCAGGAGTGTCGTCCCGAAGATGACGTTGGTCGCCCCCGCGCAGGAAGGCGGATCGATCTGCAGCCGCACCTTCATTCCGCATGTTTGCCACGAAGCGATCGGCGTACTGGGCGCGGTGTCCGTCGCCACGGCGTGCGTTCTTCCCGGCTCGACGGCCGCACGATGCTCGACCGTGCCCGAAGGCGATCGCAAGCTCGTGTCGGTGGAGCATCCCACCGGCGAATTCTCCGTCGAACTGGAAACCCGGAAAACTCCGGAAGGGATCGCGGTGCAGAGCGCGGCGCTCCTTCGTAGCACGCGGGCGCTGTTCGACGGTCATATTCTGGTGCCCGCGAAAATGCTGGAGCGGGTCCAATCCGAGCACGACGTCGAACCTGCCACCAACTCGGTTGCCGCCGACATTGCCGTGGGAAATGCGTGATGGCCCGCATTATCGGAGGCATCGGCTCCTCGCACGTGCCCACGATCGGCCGTGCCTATGACCTGGGCAAGCAGAACGATCCCGCGTGGGCGCCGCTGTTCAAGGGTTACGAACCGGTTGCCCGCTGGCTTGCGGACCGCAAGCCCGACGTGCTGGTGTTTTTCTATAATGACCATCTCACCAGCTTCTTTTTCGACCTTTATCCCACGTTTGCCCTCGGGGCCAGCCCATCATTCGAGATTGCGGACGAAGGCGCCGGCAAACGCGCGTTGCCGAGCATCAAGGGGCACCCGCGCCTCGCCGCGCATTTGACGGACGCCCTGGTCAACGACGAGTTCGACCTTGCCGTGTTCCAGGATCGCGCGCTGGACCATGGCGTCAATTCACCGCTTTCCCTGCTCTGGCCCCACGAGCCGGAATGGCCGGGCGCACTGGTGCCGCTTGCGGTAAACGTGCTGCAATACCCGTTGCCGACGGCGATGCGCTGCTACAAACTGGGTCAGGCGATGCGCCGCGCGATCGAATCCTTTCCCGAGGATATCGACGTGGCCATCGTCGGCACCGGCGGCTTGTCCCATCAGGTCCATGGCGAGCGCAGTGGTTTCAACAACACCGATTGGGATATGCGCTTCCTCGATTTGATCGAGCATGATCCACTCGAACTCGCCCGGATGAAGCACGTCGACTACGTGCGTCTCGGCGGCGCCGAAAGCGTCGAAGTCATCATGTGGCTCGCCATGCGCGGGGCGCTGAGCGACAACATCGAGAAGATTCATCAGAGCTATTACCTCGCCACCAGCACGGCGATGACCGTCGTGTTGTTCGAGGAGGGCGGCGTCAAGGTTCCACCACGGGTGGAAGCGAAACGGGTCGCCGCATGATCATCCTTCGCGCGCTCCGATGAATCCGCAGCTCGAAGGTGTCGAGCAGATCGAAGGTACCTATCCGTTCGACGTGGCACGCAGTGTCGAGCGGCTGCGCATCAATCGTTTCTTCTGGAATATGGCATTGCCGAGATTCCGCGAACGGTTCGTCGACGATGAGGTGGTGGCGTGTGCCGAGGCGGGTCTGACCGCGGAAGAGACCACGCTGGTCCGCCAACGCGATTGGCTCGGGATGATCCGATATGGAGTGAATTTCTTCGTGCTCGAGAAATTCATTCGCGTGTTGCGCCTCACCAATCTCGACGTGTACGCATCGATGCGCGGCGAATCGCTGGAGGAGTTCCTGAAGACGCGCAAGGTTCCCGGCGCCCGATGAAGAAGGGCGCCGTACTAAGATTATGAAACACCACAAGGAGAGACCAACATGATGCAACGATGGATATCGAAGGCGGCGGCGCTCGCGGTTGCCGCTGTCTTGACCAACACCGCGCTGGCGCAGGAGACGATCAAGATCGGGCTGATACTGCCCATGACGGGGCCGTTCGCGTCGACCGGCCGCCAGATCGACGGCGCGGTCCGGCTGTATATGCAGCAGCACGGGACCACCGTCGCGGGCAAGAAAATCGAGCTCATCCTGAAGGACGATGGCGGCGTTGCCGACAACACTCGGCGCATCGCCCAGGAGCTCGTCGTCAACGACAAGGTGGCGTTCCTTGCCGGTTTCGGCCTGACACCACTCGCGCTTGTGACGGCGCCGATCGCAACGCAATCCAAGGTGCCGATGATCGTCATGGCCGCGGCGACTGCTACGATTACCGAAGCCTCCCCGTACATCGTGCGCTCGGGATTCACGGTGCCGCAAATCGCGACAGGCGTATCCGACTGGGCACCCAAGAACGGCATCAAGCGCGTGGTCACCCTCGTCTCGGATTACGGTCCCGGCATCGACGCGGAGACGACGTTCAAGCAGCGTTTCACCGCGGGTGGGGGAGAGGTTATCGAGGCGCTTCGGGTCCCGTTGCGCAATCCGGACTTTGCTCCTTTCCTGCAGCGCGCGCGCGACGCCAAGCCCGATGCCGTCTTCGTGTTCGTGCCCTCCGGCGAAGGTGGCGCGCTCATGAAGCAGTTCGTCGATCGGGGCTTAGGCCAGGCCGGTGTCAAGCTGATCGGCACGGGCGACGTCACCGACGACGATTTGTTGAACGACATGGGCGACGCGGCGATCGGTGTGGTGACGTCATTCCACTATTCCGCCGCGCATCCGTCCGCGGCAAACAAGGCCTATGTCGACGGCTATCGCAAGCTGAATAACAACCTGCGCCCGAATTTTCACTCGGTGGGCGGTTACGACGGCATGTATCTGATTTACACGGCGCTGGAGTCGACCCGGGGAGCGACGGACGGGACGGCGCTGGTCGAGGCGATGAAGGGCCTGAAGTGGGAGAGCCCCCGCGGCCCCGCGATGATCGATCCCGAGACTCGCGACATGGTGCAGAATGTTTACATGCGCAAAGTCGAGAGGAAAGACGGGGAGCTCTACAACATCGAATTCCAGACCGCTACAGCGGTCAAAGACCCCGTCAAGGCGGCCAAGAAATAAGGCAACGTGCGGGAGGGTAAGACCCCAGCGTCGCAAGCCTAGGGGATGGCGCTCGGACATGCGATGCCACAATCATGCTGACTATCCTGTTCGACGGCATCGCGTACGGCATGCTGCTCTTCGTTCTCGCGTCCGGGCTTGCGGTTACCCTCGGGCTGATGAACTTCGCCAACCTTGCCCACGGCGCGTTCGCGATGGCAGGCGGGTATCTGACCGTCGTGCTCAGCAATCGCTTCGGCGTGCCGTTTCTGCTCTGTCTGCCGCTAGCCTTTATCGTTCCGGCACTCATCGGCGCCGCGATCGAGCTAAGCATCTTTCGCCGTCTCTACGGGCGGTCGCACCTCGAACAGGTGCTGTTGACGATCGGGCTGGTGTTCATGGCGGTGGCAGCGATCGACTATATCTTCGGAGCCCAGCAGCAATTTCTGCAACTGCCGGCGTTTCTCAAGGAGCGCATCGAGATCGGCGGAGTCGGCATCGGCGTCTACCGCCTGTTCATCATCGTGATATGCGGGCTTCTGACGCTCGCGCTGCAATGGATACTGACCAGGACGCGCTTCGGCAGTCGCTTGCGTGCCGCGGTCGATGATCCCCGGGTCGCGTCCGGTCTGGGCATCAACGTCAATCGCATTTTCCTGACGACCTTCGCGTTCGGCTGCGGCCTGGCCGGGCTGGGCGGCGCCCTGGGCGCCGACATCATCGGGCTCGATCCGACCTTTCCGCTCAAGTTCATGATCTATTTTCTGATCGTGGTGGCAGTGGGCGGCACGACAACGGTGACCGGCCCGTTGCTCGCATCGCTGCTGCTTGGCGTTGCCGACGTCGCAGGCAAGTACTACGTTCCAAAGATGGGCGCGTTCATGATTTACGGCGTCATGATCGCGGTGCTGGCGATTCGGCCGCAAGGACTTTTCGCACGCGCGGGAGCGAAGGTGTGACAGGCGCGCCGAGCCGAATCGCCGCCATCCACGCGTTTGCGCGCGGCTCGCGGGTTACCGTGCCCGAATGGATCGCCTGGATCGCTATGGCGGCATTGCTCTTCGTGCTGCCGAAGTATTCGGCGCTGTACGCCGAAATCGCGAGCCTTGCCCTGTTCGCCGTGTCGCTCGATCTCATCCTCGGCTACGGCGGAATCGTCTCTCTCGGCCACGCGGCCTTCTACGGCCTCGGCGCCTATTCCGCGGCCTTGTTCGCGAAGCACTTCATGAACGATCCGCTGGTGGGCCTCGGCGTTGCCGGCGCCGTGGCGGCAGGGCTCGGAATGGTCACAAGCGTGCTGGTGCTTCGCGGCTCGGATCTCACCCGGCTCATGATGACCCTCGGCGTTTGCCTGATGCTCGGCGAACTCGCCAACAAGCTCGATTGGCTGACCGGTGGAGCGGACGGCCTGCAGGGTGTCGTCATGGGGCCGCTGCTGGGTCGTTTCGAATTCGACCTCGGGGGCCGCGTCGGATACGCGTATTGCCTTATCGTGTTGGCGATCCTGTTTTTCCTGGCGCGGAGACTCGTCCACGCGCCCTTCGGATTTTCGCTGAAGGCGATGCGCGACAACCGTCTGCGCGCGATGGGGATTGGAATCAATGTCAACAAACGGCTTGCCGCAACCTACACTTTGTCAGCGGCGTACGCGGGCGTGGCTGGCGCACTGGTTGCGCAAACAACGGGATTCGCGTCGCTCGATCTGTTCGATTTTCATCGCTCTGCCGACGTGCTCCTTGTGCTGGTGATCGGCGGGACCGGATACCTGTACGGCGGCATCATCGGCGCGATCGTCTTCAAGCTGATGTACGACGTCCTTTCGGCCATCACGCCGCAGTATTGGCAGTTCTGGATGGGCATGGCGCTGGTCGCGATCGTGCTCATCGGACACGAACGGCTGGCGCGTCCATTTGCCGCACTGTCATCGCGTCTGTCTGGCGGGCGCGGCGATGGCGTTGGCGGCGCAAAGGACGCCTGAGTGACAGGTCCGGTTCTCCAGACGCATCATCTGGAAAAGCGATTTGGCGGCATCACCGCGACGCAGGATATCTCGATCGCCATCGAGCGCGGCGCGCGGCACGCGTTGATCGGCCCCAACGGAGCGGGCAAGACGACGCTCGTCAATTTGCTGACCGGCGTGCTGCAGCCTACGGCCGGCCGCATCGATCTTGACGGCGAAGAGATCACGTCGCTGCCTCCGCATCAAAGGGTGCGCCGCGGCCTCGTTCGCACGTTTCAGATCAACCAGTTGTTCGAGGGCCTGACGCCGCTCGAAACGATTTCGCTGGTCGTCGCCCAAAGCACGGGCTCAGGCGGCAACGTCTGGAGGCCGCTCGGCAGCCATCATGCCGTCGTCGATGAGGCGGCAACGTTGCTCTCGAATCTCCATCTGGCGGATGTGCTTCAGCGCAAGGTTGGAGTGTTGGCACACGGGAAGCGGCGACTGCTCGAGATCGCCATCGCGCTGGCCAGTCGGCCGCGCGTCCTGCTGCTGGATGAGCCGATGGCGGGCGTACCCGCAGCCGAATCGCGGGAAATTCTCGACACGCTGGCGGCCCTTCCGCCCGATGTCACGGTGCTTCTGATCGAACACGACATGGATCTCGTCTTCCGCTTTGCGACGCGGATATCCGTGCTGGTCAACGGAACGCTGCTCGTCGAAGGCGCGAACGACGAGATCGCCCGCGACCCACGCGTCAAAGACGTGTATCTGGGCCGAGCGCCCCGTGGCTGAACTGCTGCGTGTCGAAGCGCTGCGTGCAGGTTATGGCGGCGCCGTGGTGCTCGATGGTGTCAGCTTCGTTGTCGGCGAAGGCCGGTCGCTGGCGTTGCTGGGGCGCAATGGTACGGGTAAGACAACGTTGATCAACACCCTCGTCGGTGTGACCCGTTACCGTGGCGGGACCATGACGCTGGACGGGCGCGACCTCACGCGCCTGCGACCCGACGAGCGCGCGGCGGCGGGCATCGGCTGGGTGCCGCAAGAGCGCAACATCTTCAAATCGCTTACCGTCGAGGAGAATTTGACGGCGGTGGCCCGGC
The DNA here is from genome assembly GCA_017880805.1 of Burkholderiales bacterium. Taxonomy (GTDB): domain Bacteria; phylum Pseudomonadota; class Gammaproteobacteria; order Burkholderiales; family Casimicrobiaceae; genus PALSA-1003. The sequence goes on along the minus strand of JADGRP010000216.1, from coordinate 14,877 downwards.
CAGGTGCATGGACGCCCGCGCGCGTGTTCACGATGTTTCCACGTCTTGCCCAACGCAAACAGAATCTCGGGACCCAGCTTTCCGGCGGGGAACAGCAAATGCTCGCGATTGGGCGAGCGCTGGTCCTCAATCCCCGGTTGTTGCTGCTCGACGAACCGCTGGAAGGGCTGGCGCCGATTATCGTCGAGGAGCTACTGAAGACACTCACCTGCATCGTTCGCGATGAAGGATTGTCCGCGATACTCGTCGAACAAAACCCGCTGAAAGTTCTTCCCATGACCGACGACGCCGTGATCATCGCGCGTGGTATCGTCGTTCATAGTTGCCCAAGTGCGAACTTGCTGGCCGATCCCGAAACGCTGGACCGCCATCTTGGAGTGAGCTCCGCGACTGCTGGACCGGTCTGAATCAGACTGCTGTTCAGGCTCTCACGTTTTCGTTGAAGAACGCCATCGTGCGCGACCAGGCGAGCTTGGCCGCGGCTTCGTCGTAGCGCGGGGTCGTGTCGTTGTGGAAGCCGTGATTCGTATTCGGATACATGTACATCTGGTATTTCACGGCATTCGCCTTGAGCGCTGCCTCGTAGGCGGGCCAGCCGGCATTGATTCGATCGTCCAGGCCCGCGTAATGGATCAACAGCGGTGCCTTGATTTTGGCGGTGTCGGCGGCGCTGGGCTGGCCGCCATAGAACGGCACCGCCGCGGCGAGATCAGGCAGCCGTACGGCAAACATGTTGACCGTGGTTCCGCCGAAGCAAAAGCCAACAGCACCGACTTTGCCCGTGCATTCGGGACGCGACTTCACGACACCGTACGCGGCGAGAAGGTCTTCGGTACGCTTCGCCGCGTCGAGCTGGTCAAATAGCTTTGCCGCCTTTTCTTCATCGCCGGGATAGCCGCCGAGCGGCGTGAGCGCATCCGGCGCGAATGCCACGAAGTTTGCCACCGCCAGACGTCGCGTGACATCCTCGACGTACGGATTGAGGCCGCGATTCTCGTGGATGACGGCTATGCCGGGCAATTTGCCGCCGGCATTCGCCGGCCGCGCGAAATAGCCGCGCATCGTTCCCGAGCCTTGCGGCGACGGGTAGGTCAAGTATTCGGTCTTGATGCGAGCGTCGTCCTTGGCGACCTGCTGCGCGAAAGCGTAGTTCGGCCTCAGGCTCTCCAGCATGGCCGCCGCGGTGAAGCCGCCGACAGCGAATTTCCCGGCACCGTCCAGAAACGCGCGGCGGCTGATCCAGCCGTGGACGTAACCGTCAAAGAGCTTGAGAACTTCCGCAGGAAAATCGCTCGCCTTTTTCCGTTCCATAGTAGTCATTCCCTCTGGCGGGCCGGTGCGCCCGCGACAATTGTAGCTCGCATGCCCGGCGGAATGAAGTCGGCCAAAAGCCATCACTGTCGTAAGATTAGTGGTTGTCTCGCTGCAATATGCCTGTGCCATCGAAATCTCGGTTGCGCCTGGCGCCCGGGATCAGGCCATGCGAAAGTAGATGGTGAACGCGCAACGATGAACACTTCCAGCGTCAAGTCCTACCTGCCCTGGGTCGTGGCCACGGCCTTGTTCATGGAGCAGCTCGACTCTACCATCATCAACACCGCGGTTCCGGCGATGGCGGCGAGTCTTCACGTCACGCCGCTGAGTCTGAAGGCCGTCGTTACCAGCTACATCCTCAGTCTGGCGGTGAGTATTCCGGTCAGCGGCTGGATGGCCGACCGGTTCGGCACGCGGCGGGTGTTTGGCATCGCGGTGGGAATTTTCACTTTCTCCTCGGTGCTGTGCGGTCTGGCCATCAGTGCGCCGATGCTGGTCGCAACGCGCATCCTGCAGGGAATCGGCGCCGCGATGATGATGCCCGTGGGCAGGCTCGCGATCATCCGGACATTCCCGAAGTCGGAACTGCTCATGGCGATGAACTTCGTCATCATCCCGGCGCTGATCGGTCCCCTGCTCGGTCCTACCGTTGGCGGTCTCATCGTGCATTGGCTGTCGTGGCGGGAAATATTCTTCGTCAATGTTCCGGTGGGCCTAGTTGCCTTGTTTCTGATTCATCGCCACATGCCGGACTACCGCGGCGACACGCCCCGGCCGCTGGATCTGATCGGGCTCGTGCTGTTCGGCAGCGGCACCGCGCTGCTCTCCTGGTTGCTCGAGATATTCGGCGAGCACACGCTCGACCCGACCTCGGGTGCTGTCTTGCTGCTGCTCTCGATCAGTCTCTTGGCCGCGTACGGCTGGCATGCACGCCAGACAACGTACCCGCTGCTTCAGTTGGGGCTGTTTCGAGTGCGCACCTTTCGCGTTTCCGTGATCGGCGGCTTCGTGACCCGGCTGGGCATTGGCGGACTCCCCTTTCTGCTGCCGCTCCTCTACCAGCTCGGCTTGGGCATGCCTGCATGGCAATCCGGCCTGCTGATGATGCCCACGGCGGCGGCCGCGATGGGAATGAAGTTCATTTCGGCGCGCATCCTGAAGCGCTACGGCTATCGGCAAGTCCTGATCGTGAATACGCTGATGATCGGAATGACCATCTGCCTCTTTGCGCTGGTCGTCCCGGCAACGCCGATCGGGTTCATCGTTCTCCTGGGACTGGCGCAGGGCTTCTTCAATTCCTTGCAATTTTCGAGCATCAATTCGATGGCCTATGCGGACATCGAAGCTCCCGACTCGAGCATGGCCAGCACGATTGCCAGCACGCTGCAGCAGATTTCGTTGAGCTTCGGGCTGGCTTGCGGCTCGTTGATCACCGGCTGGTATCTGGGCGACCTGCCGCAAACGAACCACGACGCCGTAACGAGCGCGCTGCACTACGCATTCGTGACCCTGGGCGGCCTGACCATCCTGTCATCGCTATCGTTCTGGACGCTTCGTTCCAGAGATGGCGAAAGTGTCAGCGGGCGAAGCCTGAGCGAGGCGGATTGAGGCACTATACGATAAGCGGGATGAGTACGGCACCGAGTATCCCGTGCAGGCCCATGCCCAAACTTGCGAATCTGCCCGCCTCGGCGTTCACGCTGAACGCGCGTGCTGTACCGATGCCATGAGCCGCAACGCCAAGCGCGAAGCCACGCTGCCACCACGGCTTGGATCCTACGAGGTTCAGTACGAAGCGCCCGAGCGCGGCGCCTAGGATTCCCGTGGTGATCGCAAAGACTGCCGTCAAGGTCGGTGAGGCATGAATACGCTCTGCGACGCCCATCGCGATAGGCGCCGTCACCGACTTCGCGTACATGCTGGCAATGATCGCCTCGTCAGCACCGAGCCACCAGGCGATTCCGACCGCGCTCAAGATTGAAATCGTGCCTCCCGCGAGTAACGCAGCGAAAAGTGGGACTACGCGTCCTCGCAGTTCGTTCAGGCCGTCGTAAATCGGTACGGCGAGCGCCACGGTAGCGGTGCCCAACAGGAAATGCACGAACTGCGCGCCTTCGAAATAGGTCGCGTAAGGCATGTCGATCATCGTAAGCGTCGCCGCGACGAGCGCGACTGCGATGGCAACCGGATTGGCCAATGGATTGCGGCCCAGGCGTTCATAAATGACTAAGCCGACCTGATAAGCGGAGAGCGTCAGGATGAGCGCCAATAGCGGGCTCCCGGACAGGTAAACCCAGATCTCGTGGATGTCCGGAAGATTACGGTTCATTGGGCGGCCGACGGGTCAGAGCACGAAGAACGAGTGCCGTAGTCGCGATGGTCAGCACAACGCTTCCCACAAGAGCGGCCACGACCGCCACGGCATTGGCCTTGAGGTGCGGCCAGAACAAAACCACGCCGACTGCGGCGGGAACGAACAGCAATCCAAGATGTTGTGTGAGCGTGCCGGCAACCGATGCAACCGCGGATGGCACGCGCTTGCGCAAGCGGAGCCAGGTGAGCAGCAGAACAAGGCCGACAACGGGGCCTGGTATGAGGGGCACCGCAAACCGCGACACCAGTTCGCCCATCCCCTGGAAAATTAAGATTTCAACCAATCCGGCGATCATTGAGCTTCCCTCGGAACAGCGTTGGCGTCCAAACGAAATCGCACTCAGTAGGCCTTCAGCGTAGCGCTGCGTCGTCGCTACTTGCGCGCGGTCCGGACAGCCGGCGATCGTGTACGCCCTCCGGAGCCTGCAAACGCGGCCCGCTTCGCGCATCTTGGGTGCGGGCCATGGCGGAGTCAACGTGCGACGCGCTTCGGTGTGACGGGTCTCGTCGTACCTCGCCCGCGGTTGAATCGGCTGAATACTTCTGCGACATTCCTGCGGTGGCGGGAATTTGCAACCAAAGCGCGATTACCCGAAGCCGGCGGAACACCGCAGCACAATCAGTCAGCGATCAGTTTGCCACGGGACGCGAGCTCGCCCAGCGGCCACCTGCCCTTGACGGCGAGAACCGGCAGCTCGATTGCGTCTATCCGTCCAACCGGAGTATCGTTACAGCGCAGTGCCTGATGCAATTGTTCTGCGCAGCAGCCCGCGCGCATCATGACCGAGCCCGCCTCCACCTCCCCACGCGCCGCTAACGGTGCCGGCCCGACGCGCCTGTCGACTTTGTCGGGGGAAACGTGGTTCCGCACGCGCGAAGGCCGCCGCTACGGCTGGGAGCTAGGACTCATCATCGTCGTGAAGCTGGCGCTCCTCATGTTGCTGTGGTTCGTGTTCATCGAGCCGTGGCCACGTCCCGCCGTTCCGCCCGCCGCCGCCGTGCAGCAGCTCTACCTGCCCGTTTTGCCAGCGGTCAGCCATGATTGATCCCACCACCGTCGACCTGTCCCGGCTGCAGTTCGCGGTCACCGCGCTGTACCACTTCCTGTTCGTTCCGCTCACCCTCGGTCTGGTGTGGATGCTGGTGATCATGGAAACGGTGTACGTCATGACGCGGCGCGAAATCTGGAAGCGCATGACCCAATTCTGGGGTGTGCTGTTCGGCATCAACTTCGCGATGGGAGTGGCCACCGGGATAACGATGGAGTTCCAGTTCGGCACGAACTGGGCCTATTTCTCGCATTACGTTGGCGACATCTTCGGCACGCCGCTCGCCATCGAAGGGCTGATGGCGTTCTTCCTCGAATCGACTTTCGTCGGACTGTTTTTCTTCGGTTGGGACCGACTCACGCCCGTCAAACATTTGATCGTCACGTGGCTAGTGGCGCTAGGCTCGAACTTGTCCGCGCTATGGATTCTGATTGCCAACGCCTGGATGCAATACCCTGTGGGCTCCAAATTCAACATCGAGACGATGCGCATGGAAGTCACGTCGTTCAGGGACGTTCTGTTCAATCCGGTGGCGCAGGACAAGTTCGTGCACACCGTCAGCGCGGGATACGTGGTGGGTGCGATGTTCGTGCTGTCGATCAGCGCCTGGTACCTCTTGCGTGGCCGCAACGTCGCCATCGCCAAGCGTTCGATGACGGTAGCGGCGAGTTTCGGACTGGCATCAGCGTTGAGCGTGGTGGTGCTGGGCGATGAATCGGGTTATACGGTGTCGGAAAACCAGAAGATGAAGCTCGCGGGCATCGAAGCGATGTGGAATACCGAACCGCCGCCGGCCCCGTTCACCGCGTTCGGCTGGCCCGACGTGGCCGAGCGCAAGACACATTTCGCCGTGAAAATCCCCTGGGTGATGGGTCTGATCGGCACGCGTTCGCTCGACGGCACGTTGCCGGGGATCAACCAGCTCGTCAGCGAGGCAGAGCAGCGTATCGGCAAGGGAATCATTGCCTATGGCGCTTTGCAGAGGGTGCGCGCCGACCACAAAGACAAGACCGCACTCGCTGCATTCGAGGCCAACGCCGACAACCTGGGGTACGCGCTGCTGCTCAAACGCACGATGGACGATCCCACTCGCGCCACGCAGGCCGACATCGCGCGTGCGGCCGCCGGCACCATCCCCAACGTGCCGGTGCTATTCTGGTCGTTCCGGCTGATGGTTGCCTGCGGCTTCTGGTTCATCGCGCTGTTCGCCTATTCGTTCTGGCTCGCGTCCACGCGGAACCTCCTGCATCACCGCTGGTATCTGCGCGTGGCGCTGTACAGCCTTCCGCTACCATGGCTGGCTAACGAGCTGGGCTGGATCGTCGCGGAATACGGCCGGCAGCCTTGGGCGATCGAAGGCATCCTGCCCACGGCGCTGGGCGTGTCGTCGGTGTCGACGGCGCAAGTGGCCACCAGCCTCGCGGGTTTCGTGCTCTTCTATACCGCGCTTGCGGTGGTGGACGTGATGCTGATGCGCAAATACATTCGCAAGGGACCCGATGGTCTGGGCATGTGGCGGCAAGCGGCGGCAGGTGTTCCAGGCGCTGGTTCTCCCGCGATCGTTGACTAGAGCAGCGGCGCAAAACAAACCATGTTCGATTACGAAACCCTGCGCGTGATCTGGTGGCTGTTGATGGGCATCGTGCTCATCGGCTTCGCGGTCATGGACGGCTTCGACCTGGGGGCAGTCGCCTTCGTACGCGTGCTGGCGCACGACGACGACGAACGCCGCGCGCTGATCGAAACGTTCGAGCCGTTCTGGGAAGGCAACCAGGTGTGGCTCATCCTTGGCGGCGGCGCGGTGTTCGCCGCATGGCCGTATTTGTACGCCGCGTCGTTCTCGGGTTTCTACTTCGCCATCCTGCTGTTGCTGCTCGCGTTGATCGTGCGGCCGGTGTCGCTCAGCTTCCGCAACAAGGCTGACGATGCACGGTGGCATGCAGTGTGGGACGGTTTCCTCACCTTCACCGGTGTCGTGCCCGCGCTTCTGTTCGGGGTGGCCATCGGCAATCTTTTCCTGGGCGTGCCGTTGCGCTACGACGACACGATGCGCATTACCTACGAAGGCGGCCTGATCGGTCTGTTGCGGCCATTTGCGCTGCTGGCGGGCCTGGTGTCGCTGACGATGATCCTGATGCATGGCGCCACGTATCTGGCACTGAAAGCCGACGAGGTGATTGCGCAACGCGCCCAGCGTGCGCTGAGTGTGCTCGCGCCGCTCTACGTCTTGCTCTATATCGCGGCCGGTGCGTGGCTCGCCTTCGGTGTGACGGGCTTTCGCCTCGACGGCCACGTAGTCACTGACGGACCGTCCAATCCGCTGTTGAAGCAGGCGTCGATCGGCGGGAGCTGGCTGGTCAACGGCCCGCTCGGACGCTGGGCCTGCGCAGCGGCTGCGATTGCGATCGTGGCTGCGTTGGCTACGCCTCTGCTCGCGCGGCGTGGTGCAAACCTGAGCGCCTTTGTCACAAGTTCGACAGCAATCGCGGGTACCGTGCTTTCAGCCGGGTTCGCGCTGTTCCCATTCCTGATGCCGTCGAGCCTCGACCCTCGCAGCAGCCTGACTGTGTGGGACGCATCATCGAGTTACCATACGCTCGGGCTGATGCTCTTCGCCACCGTCGTGCTGCTGCCAATCGTGCTCGCCTATACAGGATGGGTGTTCCGCGTGATGCGCGGGCGCGTGTCGCTTGAGCACATCCGCAAATCTCACGGCATGTATTGAACACGGACGCCGTCACGCAAGGATACCCAGCATGTGGTACTTCTCATGGATACTCGGCATCGGCCTCGCGTGCAGTTTCGCGATTCTCAATGCCATGTGGTACGAAGTGCGTGCCGGCGAGGGGTCCAGCGAAGATCCCGAAGAATAATGGGCGGCACGCGCTATCGAGCCTGACTGGTGTGCCGTCTTCGCGCACCGGTCATACCATTTCCACTTACAGTGGTTGGCTAAAGCGTGATAGCGCGGTAGTCAGTGCGATCGTTAAGATCAGAGTGCGAGGGTCACCGCGCCGGTTTCCGCGCGCCATTCGCCAAGCCAATTGCTGAAGCGTCGTTCGTTGCGTGCGTCCGCGGCCTGACTGTGCCACAGGGCAAATACCGCGCCCTCTTCTGCGAACATCATGACCGCGTCCATTCCTTTCGACCGCCGCAGCGTCTCGATCGCCTGCGCGGCCGTCTGCGCGATCGGTCCGGCGACGTTGAACGAAGTGTTCACGGCAACTTCGACGCCGATCCTGCGGCCGAGCGCCTTGAGATAGGCGTAGGTGAGCGGATCCGTATGTTCGCGGACAATCTGCAATCTTCCCGTGCCATCCGCATGAATCACCGCCGGAATGCGCTCCCGCGCATCGGGCTTTGCGCGGGCCGTCAGCACCATGTAGTTGTAGGCATTGTAGTTGTCGTCCGATGCCCCGTCCGAGAGGTCGAACCAGCGTTTGGCGGCCTCCAGCGTCATCATCGGTGCGAGCGGCCGGATGGCCTCGCGATACTTCACGCGTTCGTTGAGCACCTCCCGCGTGCGTGGATTGCAAGGGTTGGCAACAATGGAGCGGTGCCCGAGCGCGCGCGGTCCGGTCTCGGCCGCTCCCTGGAAGATGGCGATGACACCGTCCCGCGCGGTAATGAACGCCATCAGGTCGGCGATCGCGTCGCGTCCCTCGGACGAAGAGATGTGGCCAAGAGACATCCAGGCGATGTCGGGCGCGCCGTCGAGCGCCGAGCGGATTTCAGCTACGGTCGGCGGTAGTCCGCAATAGAAGGTGTGATCCATCGGCGAGCCGATGCGGGCACCGGCAAGTTGCGCGAACATGTACGGGGCACCCAATGTGACGCCCGCGTCGTTGGGCACTGGGGGCACCCAGATGTGAAGACGCGTGCGCTTCTCCAGCACGCGTTCGTAGTAAGCCTCATTGAAATGCTCGAGAAGCCGCATGTTGGCAATCGCGTTCAGGGCAGTGCCGCCGGTCAGCACCAGTCGGTCGCTGCCGGTCTGGCGGATCAGGAAATCGATGACGTGAATGAGGGCGTCCTCGAACACCATCTGTGTCGCCGCTGCCTTGTCGAGCCGCTCCTGGGTATCCTCCTTGTGGTGGATGTCCTCTACGCGCAGAACGGCGTCCGGATTCCACATGTCCTTGGTGGCGATGGACGCACCAAGGATGCGGGTCAGCTCGGGTGTGTAGGGTTTGTCGAAGAGATCGCATTGCCAATTGGCGAGCGCGCGATTGAGATAAATCTGCCCTTCCGGCTGTAAGCTCAATATATTCCGCAGCTCCCCGTAGTAGGCGTTCGTTTGCCGGTCGCAATTGCCGTATGCCGCCGCGCCCATGTATCGGCCTTCGCTGCTGAGCCAGGTCCAGCCGCCTTGCGTCGAGCTGATGACGCCGTAATACGTGCCGAGCGAGTCGAAAACGCTGTGATTGCACCGAAGCAGGCGCATAGCGCCTGCTTCGGCGACGTAGAGCGAGATCGCGCCGAGATCGCCTGTGCCGTCGAGCACCGAGATCATCACCGGAGGCTCGCTGTGGGCGAAAGGCGACACGCAGAACGAGAACCACGCGTGATTGTCGTGGTGCCGCATCCCGATGATGGGCACAGGAGCGGGAAGCCCGATCGCATGGCCGAGATGGCGTGGACCGCGAGTGGCAGGATCGAGGTTGCGCGCGTTCAGGATTGGAGTTTCGCGCGCGCGAAGGAGGCTCAGGCTCGCGGGAAATTCTTCGAGGGCCGTTCGGAAGACAGTGGCAGCGAGAGCAGCGTAATCCCATGTACCGAGCCACGCGGCGATGTGCTCGGGCCCGATCCCGATGCGCTCCATCGTGGTCCGCAGAGCGCTTAGGGAAAGGCGCGGAAAATCGGTGCTGTGCTTCTTGCCGGAGAAACGCTCTTCTTCATTGTTGCAGATGATGCGAGGTCCGCGGTCACGCGAGACTTCGATGAGTGCGACGCCGGAGTTATGAAAACCGGTGGCGCCGATCCCCGCGAGATACACCGTTTCCCCGCGCTCGATACTTGCGCGGACCGCTCGGAGCCGCTCCGATGCAAAGCGGCTCGTGGGCCGAAAAATCTTCCTGAACGCGTAAAAACGTTCCAGGAGGGGCAGAACAATGCGAAATGCGGCTGCCGAGAGCCACGGATGCCGGGGACCGATTCGAACGGTAGGGCGTGGAGGACTCAATATGCTGAATTACGACGCAGTAGACCCGTCTCATTTTACTATGGGCTGAGCTGCGCCCGGCTACGCCTCCGAATCCGGATCGCGGTCGGGCAGAGTGATTTCCTATCGGCTCGTGCCGCTACATCGGATTTTCGCCGATGCCGACCAGCACCAAGTGATCGCCGCAAGTAGCAAAGTGGTAGTAGCTCGCAAACTTCTTGCCCTTGGAATTCATCCCTTCGCCCCTCACGGTCCCAATGCCGGCGATGGCGTTGAATTCGCCGGGGACGCCCGGCGTGAGGAATCGGTCGGAATACACCATGAGGTCGGCGTCGATGCCGTCCAATCCGCGGATCGCGGCAACCTGCGTCGCCTCGAAACCCAGCGCAGCGAGGAGCCCCTTGAGGTTCTTCTTCAACGCAGCATCGTGCACGGCCCGATACGCCGCGGTTACCGCCTGCTCGGTCGGCGTGGGCGCGGTCACATTGGAGCTGCCGTCTTGCGATAGGCCACCTTCGCTCACCTCGTTGACCTTCGGCTTCGATAACGGCAGATCGAAATCGAAGTTGCCGACGCCTTTGTAAACGACGCTGCCGATCGCCCGGTCGGGATCCGCTTTCATCCTGCTCGACCAGTAGTGGCCTCCGACCTCTTCCTCGCGACTGCTGCCGCCGAATGCCGTGCCGGCGGCGAAGTACTTCGACACGCCATGGACGAGTGTCACCTCGAGATACTTGGCGTCGCGCAACTTCGAGACAGCGCGAGCCTGCGTCATCGGACACGCCGATTCGGCGATCATCGGCGAGGCGATCGCCTTGTCGGTGACATAAACCACCGTTCCCGCGCCTCCGGACGCCGGGTAGGCGATGCCATCGACCACGTCAAACTCGCCGACGTTGATTTCCTTGTAATGTCCCTTCACCGGCGCCGGATAGGTGTAGGACGCGACCTTCTCCTCCGCGACCTTTTGCGCGCTGTTCGAAGTCGCCTTTCCCGACGCGCCAGGAGCGGGCTGCTCTTTCCCGCAGCCCCACATCGCAAGCGTTGCGACGCATACTGCGACGGCATCGAGACAAAGATTTCTCATCGGTCGTTCCTTTCTTGCCGGCACGCGCCCGTCCTACAGCCGGCTTGCAGTTATTTTTTTCGCCACAGCGCCGGAAAAATCCGTTGCGCCACATCCGGCCGCGCGTCGTAGAACACCAGCAGAACGGCGAACAAAATAGGCAGCGCATACAAGCCCGAGCGTCCGAAGGTGATCAACACATAACACAGCGCCATGAACGTCGCGATCAGCGTCAACTGCGCGGCGCTTGCGCCAAGCGAGCGCTTGCGATCTTCCTCGTTGCGGGCGACCGGTATTTTGGGGTCTGGCGCTCCATGGCGGACGGGTATCGTCCACGATTCGAACGCGCCCTGGAACCGCGCGGCCGCAATCAGAGACATTGCTACAACCGGAATCCAGAAGCCTCGTTGCGACATCACTTCCGATATATTCACGCTCGTTACCATGCCGAAAATCCATGCGGGACCGGCGATCGGCACGCTGATAACTGCTGCTTCGATCGCGAACATCGCCCCCTCGACTATTACAGAAACAATTCGAGAGATCAGCCAGCGGGAGCGCGGATCGACTGTTCTCATGGTCCCGTGCCCGCGCGTTGGGTCCACGGGACCAGGGGTCGTGTTAAAGATCAGCACCTGGCCGATCGCCAGATCGAAAGTTGTCAGCAGCATGTACCCCAGGAGGCTGCCGTTGAATGCATACAAAGGCACCAGCGGCAGCGCGTGGCGCACGACGTCGGCCACGATATTCATGGGCGACGCGCGCGGTATCTGCACAATGTCCGGCAAAGCATCCCGGTCTGGTTGCGATGCGCCGGCATCTCTGTCCATCGTCGCGCTCCCTGAAACTCTCACCGAAAAAAGGAGGCGGACCTTCCGGAAACGTCACGCGAGCGCAGTGCTCACCGACCGGATGCGCATCATGCGAAAACGAGCCCCGATGATGCGCAGCTTACTTAACCTGAAACCGCGGTCCATCCCCTGTTGCGCAATCTACCGGCTGACCATGCATTGGCTGCCGTCGATCTTGAAGTTCTGCGTTACTGTCTCGGAGCTGCTGCCGTTCTTGTCCTTGGTCTCCTTCTTCACGGTCATCGTGGCGGAGGGTCCATCGACGACGAGGAGGCCGTGGCTCTTGATGTCGGCCGAGTATTGCGCTTCCGTCTGCGACATCTCCTTCATCATGCCCGACATCATCGTGCGATCCTTTTCGGGCATGGCCTTCCATTGATCCTGCATTTCCTTCGTGGTGAGCTTGTTGGCATCCTCCATCTTGCCGGCGTGGACGAGCCCCATCTGCTTGACGGCGACCTTGCCGCACGGGTGATCGAGGATTGCCGCGCCTTTGATCTCGGACTTACCCGACGCGGCCCCGGCGGCGCCGAACAGCATGACGGGCAGCAGACTACTGATGAAAAGGACTGAGAATCGACGATGCTTCATTTGTTTTTCCCTTATTTGCTTGGCGAATTCGGCGACAGACTCCGATATCGCATGCTCGTTGAAGAGGGTCTGTCCCTCGTCCTCATTTTCCTATTCGGTCCGCGTCGACGAATACCGCCGCGCAAACCGCGCCATTGTGACTGAATTGCCGGCCAACAGCCATCCGGGATCGCGGTGAATAAAGTTCATCATTCAGCCGCACAATTCGACAGCGTGGACCGCCACTTGCCGTCCACCAGAACGATACTGTCGGTGCAGCGCGAGTTGCGCACCTTCGTATCTTTCCACTTCTTGACCCAGTAAACGCTGGCCTTGTCGCCATTGCGCAGGCCATTCACGATTTGCTGGCTATCTCCCGCAAGGCGCTGAAGGAATTCCAGCGTATCCTCGCGCTTGGCCCCATCGTTCAGAGGCGTGGCCAATTCTGGAGAAGCATAGTTCTTGAGCGTCGCGTAATCCTTCTTGCGCATGGCATCGAGCGCCGCAATCAGATCCTTGCCCGGCTGGCCACCGTCCTTGCCCAGCGCTTCGCCTTCCGCCGCCATTCGCGCAGCATTGCCACGCATGATCGGAATATCGAAGCTGACCGACCACATATCGTCTTTGTCCGTTGCCAATCCGTGAATCGCTCGCCCCTTGATCCGATCCGCCGTCAGCGATTCGATATCGATGCCGCCGGATCCGCTCAGCATGGAGTTGCCCAGCTTGTCTCCATCGTGGTACCAGACATCGAATCCTCGTTGCGTTGTCTTGCCGGCCGGCACCGGAATTCCTCCAGTCATCACCTGGAACACCAGCGCCTGGGCTCCAGTTTTTTCCGCGACCTGGTCTTCCCGGTTCAATCGAGCGGGATCGAGGACGTTGGTCTCGGCCAACAAGCCCGGCGGCACCGGGCGATCCGTCAAGAGAACGAATGTGACCCAGCGTTTGTCTACGTCTTCCTGCTGCCAGGCCACCGCATTGTTGAGCACGGCGTCGTGCTTTTCCCAGCGCATCAGGTTCGAAGCAGCCGGTTGACTGCCGCCGTCGCCGCATCCTGAGATGGACAGAAGCATTGCCGACAAACACAAACGGCGAAAGTGGAACGACAACTTGCGCATGTTCATTGTTTCCCTGTGTTACTTGCTGCCGGTCAGTTCCCCGCCCGATTTGGCGGGTCGCCTGACGTCGAAGCCGAGATCCCAGGACCTCCCCTTTTCATGGGGCGGCGTCGGGTCCACAGCGATACGCGTCGACCTGACACGAGCTCACGGTGCTCAGGTCGAAATGCAGGTCGAAGGCGATCTTCTCGACTTCGGTCTGAAGCTGGCCACGGATTCGATCCGGCGTGCCCGCCTCGATGCTCAAACCCTTGGCGATGTCGATGGTCTTTCGGGACGCTCCGTCGTAGTAGTCGAGCTTTGCCGCGTTGCCACCCGGGACAATGTCGAGCCCGAGGAGCATCATGGTTCGCTCGACGCAGTGTTCGAGAAACGGATCGTCAGGGCCGAAGAAGATCAGGCCGGCGAGCAGCCCAGTGAGCGCCACGAGCTCATCGTCGTGATTGCGCCACGCAAAGTTGGGATCGCGGGTGACCGCGAGGCGCTCGATGTGCTCGGGAAACCGGCGGTAGTTTCCATTGACCTGGTTGGTCATCAGGAGCGCCGCGGAAGCGAGCGCCGCGCCCTTGACGTCGTCGCGCGCCAGAAAGCCCTCGAGCGCCGTATTCAGCGTCTCCAATGCCGTCTGCTCGCCGCGATGCGCCGCTTCGAGTCCGACCCGGTAGCCCGTTCCGGCATCCGAAACGGGATCGGGATCGGCATCGGCCTTGCTGAGGCGCGCGCTCCGCATCGTCGGCGCGTCACAGTTTCGCGAAACGCAGATCGCAGGCGCGCAGCTCCAGCCGGCGCCCGGTTCCGCGATTGGAATCGAAGTGGGCAGCGACGTGATAGCCGAAGCGCGTGCCCGCGGCAACATTCTTGTTGGCGTACTTCGGGTCGTCAGTGATGCCTTGTGCTTCAAGCGTGGCGCTGCCATCCGGCTGGATCGCGCCCTGGAGTAACAGCCAGCCCGGCTTGCTTTCGACATTCCGCTCGCCGCGAAGAAAATTGTTCTTCACGACTGCGTCGAATGCATACGTATAGCCCAAGGCTCCGTCGTTGGACGGGGCGCAGGCCACCGTAACGTTCCACGTACCGTCGTACCGCGCATCGCCTGCAACTGCGCCCGCCGGAGCGGCTGCAGGTGCAGCCTTGGCGACTTTCGTCGCTGCTTCCCGCATGGCGGCCTCGGCGTCGCTTTTCGTGCGCGCCGCAACTGCCTCGGCTTCACCGCGAATGCGCGCCGCGTCGGCCTCGGCCTGCGCTCGCAAGCGGTTTGCCGCCGCCTCCGAGTCCGCCTTGCTCCGGGCGGCGCGCGAAGCTTCGGCGTCCGAACGCGCGCGCAGGAGCTCCGCTTCGGCCTGTTTCCTGAGCGCCTCGGCATCGGCGCGCA
>JADGRP010000215.1 GCA_017880805.1 Burkholderiales bacterium | reverse complement strand
CCGCAACGCTGCCGCCGCAAGTGCACGTCTTCATCCGCGACTGGCTGTCGGCGAACAACGTGCTGCTCAAGGGACGCGGCGGGAATATCCTGATCGACTCAGGATATGTCCGGCATGTGCCGATGACCCTCGCGCTGCTCGCGACGCCGCAGGGGCTCGACGGTGCGCCGCTGGCGAAGCTCGTCAACACGCATTGCCACAGCGACCACATGGGCGGAAACGCGGCCATCCAGGCACGCTATCGCTGTCCGGTGATGCTGCCGCAAGGCGAGGCGCCGCTGATCGATGCCTGGGACGAGAAAGCGCTACTGCTCGGCTACTGCGACCAGCGCGCGGAGCGGTTTCACTACGACGAAATCGTCACTCCCGGAGAAACGCACGTCTGGGTAGATCTGGAATGGCAGGCGCTTGCCGCGCCGGGCCACGACATGGGCGCGCTCGTCTTCTACAACCCCGAGCACCGGATTCTGATCTCGGGTGATGCGTTGTGGCAGAACGGCTACGGTTTCGTCATGCCGCTGGAAGTCGATCCGCGCGCGCTGCCGGCCACGCGCGCGACGCTCGAGATGCTCGCGGGACTGGACATACGCACGGTGATCCCCGGCCATGGCGAGCCGTTTGGCGAAGTCGCCGCAGCGCTCGAGCGCGCGTTTCAGCGAACCGCGGCGTTCGAGGCCGATACACTGCGCGTGGCGCGACATGCGCTCAAGGTCGTTCTCATGTTCGCGTTGCTGGACAAGCAGCGGCTCGCCGCCGTCGAGCTGCCGGCCTACATCGACCGCATCGAGATCTATCGCGAGTTCAACCAGCGTTTTTTCCGGCTTCCCGCTGCGGCACTAGCGAAGCTGCTGCTCGAGGATCTCGAACGCGCGGGTGCGGTGCGGTCCGAAAACGGCTGGCTGCGCCCGACTTGAGGTGCAGTAGGGAATAAATTCCGGCGCGGACCTGTATGTTCCGTTGACTTGCCATGGCGAGAACGATCAGGTTCAATGGCACTGCTGGAGAATGTTGATGCGTGGAGCTCTAACTGCATTTCTTGCCACACTCGTGGCTGGCGTGATGGCGATCGCGTATGCCCAGGACATCAAGTCCGATCGCTCCATCAAGTACCGTCAAGGGGCATTGACCACCATGTCATGGCAATTCGGCATGCTTGGCGCGATGGCTAAGGGCGAGCGTCCGTACAACAAGGACGAGGCGATCAAGCGCGCGTCCTACGTGGCCGAATTGTCGAAGCTGCCGTGGGAAGGATTTGGTCCCGGAACGGACCAGGGCGCGCCGACCAAGGCCAAACCCGAAGTCTGGAAAGAACCGGCGAAATTCAAAGATCTCCAGGACAAACTGATGGCGGAAACCGCCAAGCTCGAGATGGTGGCCAAGACCGGCGATGAAGCCGCATTCAAGGCACAGGTCGGCGCTACGGGGAAAGCCTGCGGCAACTGCCACGACGATTTTCGTGCCAAGTGAGCCGCGCCAAGTGAGCTGACGCAAGCGATCCGTCAATGTAGGTTCACGACCCACCGTACCGCCGCGGCGCACGCGGCGAACAAGACGACGGCCTTGACGCCGCCACCGCTGTCCGCAATCGCATACTTCGCGGACAGCGTCTTGGAGCCGTGGAGCATCGGCTTGATGAGGTTTTCCTTTAGCGCAAATAGATAGAACAGCACCGCGCCAATATGCGCGGTCGCCAATGCGACCACGATCCACGCATTTCGGCGGTGAAAGCTGCTGATCGTGTCCGAGAGACCCTTGGTGATCAGCCGCACCAGCGGTCCCTCGGTCAGAACATCGTCGTTGGTGAAGAGTCCCGTTCCCGTCTGAAACAGCAGCGCGAGCAACAACGCGATCACCATCCATCCGCCAAGCGGATTGTGTCCGACGTGGAATTCGTGCGGCGGTCTGACCATCGAGCGCGCATAGGCAATGACCGCGCGCGGTCCGCGCACGAAGCTCACGAATCGGGCGTAGCGCGATCCCGCAATGCCCCATACGACGCGAAACAGGACCAGCGCCAGCATCGCTTCGCCGGCGCGCATGTGCCACGCCATTGCATCGCCGCCGATCGTGGCTGTGGTCAGCAGCGCGATGAGCAACAGCACCATCGCCCAGTGCACGATGCGAACCGGCCAATCCCACACGCGGGTGGCTACCGGGTCAGCCGGAACTAGCGCGTAAGTCATCATCGCCTTCTGCATTCGCACTAGTGAAACTGCGCCGCGATGCTCTTGATTCCGCCGAGCAGCATCTCCACCGCAACCGCGGTCAGCACCAGTCCCATGAGCCGCTCGAAGGCACGAACCGCACGCTCGCCCAGCAGCCGCTGCAGGCGATCGGCGGCAAGCAACACCAGCGTCGTGGCGGCCATGGCGCCGGTCAGCGCGGCCGCCCATGCTCCGAGCTGGTCCGGATCGCGCGAGCCCATCAGCATCACCGTCGCAAGCGCGGACGGCCCGGCGATCGCAGGTATCGCCAGCGGCACGATGAACGGTTCGGCACCGACGGTATCACCGAAGATGCCTTCCGGATGCGAAAACACCATTCTCAGCGCGATCAGAAACAGGATCACTCCGCCCGCGATCGACAGCGACGTTTCCGACAGGTGCATCAGGGCCAGGAACGCATGGCCGCCGAACAGAAACGCCAGCAATACCGCGTAGGCGATCAGACACTCGCGCAGGACCACGCGCATGCGCCGGGGCTGCGGCATCGCCTGAAGCGCGCTCACGACCAGCGGCACATTGCCGAAAGGATCGATTACCAGGATCAGCAGAATGGTCGCCGAAAGCAGTTCTGATTGCATCACTTCTGCAGTGTTTTGTCGGAAACGCCGAAGTATATCGCCTCCCTCGGCGAGATCATCGGCACTCCGCAACGCGAGGCGCCCGAAACGAAACCAGCGCGTCTGATTCGACCGCTAATGCAGCTTCACGCGCGGCTCCATGCGCCGGCGCAAGAAACGGCCGACGGTGTCGAACGCGACCCGAACATAGCCGTAAATCGAGAGCTGGTGCAGTTTGTAGAGCGAGGCGTACATCCAGCGCGCGATCAGTCCCTGGATGAACATGTTGCCTCCGATCAGCCTCCCCATCAGGTTACCGATGGCCGAGAGCTCGCCGAGCGAGACCAGCGACCCGAAGTCGCGAAAGCGAAACGCCGGCAGCGCCTTGCCCCCCAGCCGCGCAAGCATGCTGCGGCGAAGCAACGACGCCTGCTGATGCGCGGCCTGCGCCCTCGGTGGCACCATCCTCCCTTCCTTGCCTGCACCGGGCCACGGGCACGCGGCACAATCTCCGAACGCAAAGATGTCCGGGTCGCGCGTCGTTTGCAGGTTTTCGGTCACCACCAATTGATGCAGACGATTGACTTCGAGACCGTCGAGCGAAGCGAGAACGGCAGGGGCCTGAATGCCCGCCGCCCAAACCACCAAATCGGCAGGCAGAAAGCCGCCGTTGGCGGTGTGTACTCCCCTGGCATCGACGGCGGTCACGCGTTCCGCAGCGCGCACGGAGACGTCGAGGCTCGCAAGAAGCTCGGTCGCGGCCTTCGCAATGCGTTCACCGAGTAGCGGCAGGATGCGCGGCGCCGCTTCGAGCAAGGTCAAGCGGATGTCCTTCGACGGGTCGAGCTTTTCCAGGCCGTAGCCGACGTGCGCGCGAGTGGTCTGGCGAATTTCGGCTGCGAGCTCGACGCCGGTGGCGCCCGCGCCGATGATCACAATGTCGACATGCGCGAGCTTGCCCTGTGCCGCCTCGTCGTCGGCACGAACGCATGCCGCCAGCAGACGTCGGTGAAAGCGGTCGGCATCGATCGCCGTGTCGAGCGAAATCGCGTTTTCGGCAACGCCGGGAATGCCGAAATCGTTGGTCGTGCTTCCGATGCACAGAACCAGGGTGTCATACGGCAGGACGCGCTCCGGCAACATTAATTTGCCCTCGTCGTCATTCACGGGTCCCAATGTCAGCTTCCGCCGGGCCCGGTCGAGTGCGACGACCGCGCCTTGCCGAAAGCGGAAGTGATGCCAATATCCCAGGACCAGATAATCGACGTCGTGAGCGTCGGCATCCATTCTTCCCGCCGCGACTTCGTGCAGCAAAGGCTTCCAGAGATGTGTTTCGAAGCGGTCGACCAGTGTGATATCGGCGCGGCCCTTGTTTCTGTCGCCGAGCTTGTCGCCCAGCGCCGTCGCCAGCGGCAGCCCGCCCGCGCCGCCGCCGACGATGACGATGCGATGCGCGGGCTGCGACGTCGATTCCACCATGTCAGCGGCAGCGCGAGGGACTCACGCGTTGCGCTTCGGCGACGCGATCGCAGACATGCGCATCGCGCCACGACACGAATGAGGCCTTGCTCACGTGGATGATCCGCCGAGTGCCTCGGTGATACGCTTCATCGCGGCGGCCTGTGTCTTCAGCGCGTAGTCGAACAGCGCGAGCCGCTGCCCCATCAACTCGCCGCTGAGCGACGCCTGGTCGGCAGGCTCGAGCTTGAGAAACGCTTCCGCTTCGCCGGTATCGACGCAGATTTTCATTCCGGATTTCTTCGCGATGTGCATCATCGCCGCATTTTCCGCCAGGCAATGCATATACATCCTCGTGACAAAGCGATTGCGTGCGTGTTCGACCGCGCGCGCGAACAACGCACTCCCGATTCCGCGCGAGCGATGTCCGGGAAGGACGGAAACGCCTAGCTCGGCGCCATCGGCGCCGAACGCGACATGGGCCGCGGCGGCGAGCCCGAGCTCGTCCTCGTAGACACCGAAGACGGCGTCGGTGTCGAAATCGATGCGCTTGACGTAGGCCTCGATCCCCACGGGCCCGAGCGGCGCACCGAACCGCAATCGTACGTCTTCCGCATCGAGGCGCAGAAAGTGATCGCGCAATTTCGGCCGCGCGGCCTCGGCCAGGCGGTGAACGGGAACGGCACTCACCCCGGCTTCGATCCGGCCAGCCACATGCAATGGATTATCTTCGTCGCCGGAGGGTGGGCAGCGGGCGGAAATGCGCCAAAGTTGGCGCACAAAAGGGCAAACGACGTACGAGCATTCATTGTCGCAGGCGGTACACGGGCTGCGCGCATTCTACCGCATCACGACGTGCCTGCCGGGTTCGATCCGGGCCGGGCGTGCTTCCCGCGGCCCGCCGAATGAACGGGGAACATGCGATCCCGGCTGTAAGCAACGGCAGTCCGATTCGTGATCACGAAGAAAGATTTCATGATGATGATGGAAAAGAAGTTCGACGAAGTGGATAAGAGCAAGAAACGGGTGCTGTCGGTCGATGACGTAATGAGAATCTACGGCCGGTCCGACAAGGGCTGAGCGGGATTCCCCGGGAGCGCCGCGCGGTTGCGCACAGCGCAATTCGGCGGCATGCTGCCCTAATGAGCCGATCCCTTGTTCCTGACGCGGTCGAACGCTATCTCGCCGTCGAGATCTCGCGCGAAACATCGTTGCAACGCCGTCTTCGCGAGGAGACATCGCACCTTCCCCTCGCCAGCATGCAAATCGGCGCCGATCAGGGCGCCCTGCTCGCGATGCT
>JADGRP010000214.1 GCA_017880805.1 Burkholderiales bacterium | reverse complement strand
TTCGAACGCCCGAACTTTGCCACTGGAGCTTCACGCAGGCCCAAACCGAGCAATATCAAGCCCGTTGCCGGGTGGGACCGTTTCGTTTATTGAAGTCGGACAGGCGCCCGTAGCTCAGCTGGATAGAGCGTTGCCCTCCGAAGCTGGTAGGATTAGACGGCCGGGGTCAATAGAAGCCTAGCAATCTCGATACAATTCCAGTGCCCTTGTCTTGAGCCAGTCGCAATCGGCACGCGGGCGCCACAGGGGCGGTTGTTAGGATGCAGCATGACATCACCTAATCGCGCGCCTTTAGATGGCTGCCGCTCAGCGCTTATCCAGGGCTTTTACAGGTCGGCTGCTAAAATAGCTCTGGATGAGAAGGGCTACGTGAGCGAAGCGAGCCAAAACCTGATTGAGGGTGTGCATATCGGCGACTTCGAAGCAGACCTCCGTCAGGGCGATGGAAACGAGTTGGACGGAAAATTTCGCGCCGCCCACTCGTCTTCTGCACTGGCAGTCAACACCTTCGCTCCATTCAAGGCCAACCCGGCTGAGCTGCGGCTTCCGGGGGCCGGTGGCTACACCAGCCTGCATTTTGAGCGGAAATGTCCACACGGGCTTGCGGGGCGGCGGTCACCAAACCTCGACGTCCTTGCCGATGGCCCGAATGGGGTCGTCGCAGTCGAGTCCAAGTGCCTAGAACCACTGTCGCCTCACGTCGCGGAGTTTGCGCCAGCGTACGAATCCGAAATTAAGGATCAAAGGCGTCAAACAGCGTGGTTCCGAGAAATGCTGCGGCTTGTCAAAGAGCCGAAAACTTATCGTTGGCTGGATGCAGCTCAGCTTGTGAAGCACGCATTTGGTCTCGCTTACACATTCCCGGAACAGCTCGTGACGTTGATCTACCTCTTTTGGGAGCCGTCGAATCCAGATGCATATCCAATTTTTGTGGAACACCGGGCCGAGGTGAGCCGGTTCGCGGCATCGATAGTCGGGGGTGGGCCTACGTTTGTCGCCATGTCCTACCCGGAACTTTGGAAATTGTGGGACTCACATTCTGGGCCCGGGTGGCTCCCGGCCCATGTTGGCCGTCTGAGGGCACGTTATTCGGTAGCCGCATAGCGGAACGGGCCTCATCCCTAAATGATGCGCCCACACGGGGGGAGCCGATACCATGCCATTCATTTTCTACGACACCGAGACGACCGGAACGCGCACATCGTTTGATCAGATTCTTCAGTTTGCCGCGATCAAGACCGACGATGACCTCATCCGACACCTTCGCCCAGTCGAGCGCAGTGCCCGCGATGGCGGCGATCTGGCTGGCACACAAAACCGTACGTCTCCCACAGTTCCACCGCGCATGGATGTGGGTTGCAAGTTCCTTTTGCATTAACCAAATGCTCATTATCGAATGTCCGAAAGCGTTAAAATTTAGTTAATATACAGTTCTGCGGCGGCGGACGGTGGTGCTTTGGTATGGGATAGACCCGTCAATGAAAATCAGCGTCAATTTGCAATCGCCTATAACGAAACTCAACGTGGCGGCTTTGGATCGTTTGGTTGAGGCCACGCGGACCAAGACTCCAATACAATTGGAACTTTGGTCTCCCGACAACCTCGCATCGGCATGCGATCGGCGCGATGTTGACCGCGCCCGGATTGCCTTTGATGGCGGATTGGCAAGTGCGGACTATCGCGAGCTCGACTTGACGCTCGACCTCCACGACGAGGCGATCTGGTGCTTCATGCGACCGGCGGGGCCGCCAAGCTTCACGCCGCCGCTGCTAGGCGAGCTGATTTCAGTACGGCGGACACTGCAGCGTATGTTTGCCAATCTGCGGCCGGGTGAGGCTGCACCGGTTAAATACTTCGTCGGCGGCTCGCGCCTTCCGGGCATCTACAATCTTGGCGGTGACCTCAGCTTTTTCATCAAGTGCATTCGGACGCGCGACCTCGAAGCGCTGCGTAATTATGCGCATGACTGCGTCGACGTCGCCTATCACATGACGGTCGGCTTCCACCTGCCCCTGATCACAATCGCGCTCATTCAAGGCGACGCGCTTGGCGGTGGGCTCGAAGGCGCATTGTCTTTCAACGTGCTCGTGGCGGAAAAAAGCGCGAAGTTTGGCCTGCCCGAGATCCTGTTCAACCTGTTTCCGGGCATGGGCGCCTTCAGCTTCCTGTCGCGCAAGCTCGGCGCGGCGCACGCCCAGAAAATGATCCTCAGTGGCCGCATCTACAGCGCCGCGGAGCTTTTTGACATGGGCCTCATCGACGTCCTGGCCGAGGACGGGCGCGCGGACGAGGCCGTGCGCGACTACATCGCCCAAAATCGTCGCCAGCACGCCGTGCATCGGCGCGTCCGCGACGTAAGCATGCGCGTCAATCCGCTTTCGCTCGAGGAACTGCGCGACATCACCGATATCTGGGCCGAGCATGCAATGCAGCTCGAAGAGCCCGATTTGCATAAGATGGAACGCTTAGCGAGCGCTCAATTGCGCCGTCTGAAAGGCATGCGTCCCTAGTCGATCACGCGCATTCTCGGTGCGTCATGCTGCCGCGTCGCGTTCGGAAAGTCGCCCCTGCAGCGCAACGCAGACGCGCTCGAATTCCTCGCGTAGCCGCTTGAGGTGCGTTTCCCCTTGGCTTGCGAGATCCTCGGGCGCGATCAGCCGCCAGTCCAGACACATTTCGTAGATGCAGCGCGCTCCGATATTGGCTGCGGCGCTGCGTAGCGCATGCAGCTGCTCGCGGAACGCCTGCACGTCGCCAGCCGCCATAACCGCGGTAAGGCTGCGCAGCACCTCGGCCCCGTCGTCGATAAACTGTGTCGCAATCTCGTCGACAAATTCTTTGCCGCCCAGGCTTTCGAGCGCATTGAGGGTATGGAAATCAATGGTTGCAGACGTTGCAGAACGATTGCGCGGGGGCATGGAGATGTGGTTCGCAGGCTCGCTTGCGTTCGATCCCGATAGTGGGTCTTTGCTCGCATCCTGAACGAGCGTTCCGATGATCTCGAGCAGACGATGCGGCTCGATCGGCTTGGTGACGCAGGCATCCATGCCGGCTTCCTCGCAGCGCCGCGCCACATCCTCTGTCGCATCGGCCGTGAGCGCCACGATCGGCACGCGCGGCCGGCCGAGGGAAGCGAAGCGATAGAGCTTGGTCGCCTCGATCCCGTTCATGACCGGCATGTTCACGTCCATCAGCACCAGATCGAATTCACGCACGTTGAGTAAATCGAGCGCGGCTTCGCCGTCGTCGACGATCATGGCACGGTGGCCGGCACGCTCGAGGATTTTAGCGACGACCTTCTGGTTGGTCCGGTTATCCTCGGCAACCAGGATCGAGAGTGAACGGCTGGGTGCGATTTCCACACCGGCGCGCGCATCGCCGGGGCGTTCGGCCGTGTCGATGCCGCGCGCGATTCGCAAGCCCGCCGCGAGCGTGATCAGATCGAGCGGACTGGCCAGCGTCGTGACGAAGCGGCTGCGCACAATACCGGCCGGCAGCCCAGCGGCGGAAACATCCGTGAGCAGAATAAAGGCGGGCGCAAATGTGAGGTTCTCGCCCGCGAGCCGACTGAACGCGGTTTCGTCCAGCGTGTCGCATATTTTGTCATGCATGATCGCGACCGGATGGCGCACGCCGATATTGCGTAACGACGCCAATATGGAGGCGGCCTCGTCCGCGCTCGCAGCGAGATTCACGCCCGGCACGCAAGACTCCACCAGCGCGCGGACCTCATCGCTGCCGCCCACTAAAACGACAGGCCCCGGTCCTGTCTGAACCTGGGCCAGGTCCTGTGCCTGCGCCTTGAACATGAGCTCGAACCAGAATGTGCTGCCCTTGCCGGGAGCGCTATCGACGCCAATGGTGCCGCCCTGCAATTCGATCAGCTGCTTGACGATGGCGAGCCCGAGACCGGTGCCGCCGAAGCGATCGATGATGGTCTCGTCGGCTTGCGTGAAGCGCTCGAATACGCGCGCCTGCGCGTCCGCGTTGATGCCGATCCCGGTATCCGTTACTTCAAAGCGCAACCGCACCTGGTCGCCATCGCGCACAATCGCATCGACCGCGATGACGACGTAGCCGTGTTCGGTGAACTTTACTGCATTGCCGACGAGGTTAACGAGCACCTCCTCCAGGTGTTGCTTGTCCCCGACAACGAGTTGCGGCGTGCGCGCCGTGCAGTGGATCGCAAGCCGTATGCCTTTGCGTTGCGCCTCTCCCGCGAGCATGTTTCGAATTCCCATGAGCACGGGAACGAGATCAAAATCGACGCTCTTGATTGTTACTCGACCAGCCTCGGCGCGCGAGAAATCGAGGATCGAATTGATCATGTTGAGTAGCCGACGGCCGGACTGCCCGATCGTCTCGGACATATCTTCTTGCTCGGCATCGAGCGAAGTGTCGCGCAACAGGTCGCTCAGTCCGATGATGGCGTTGAGCGGGGTGCGGAGTTCGTGGCTGAATCTGGCGAGGAATGCGCTCTTGGCGCGGTTTGCTTCTTCGGCCTGATGCTTGGCCTCCGACAATTTGCGGATCAGGGTCGAAACATAGAGTGGCAACAGGATGAGGCCTACGGTCAGGCCGGCGGCAAGCCCGATATGCTCCTGCCAGAAGGCAGTTGTCGCGATTACGACACCGAAGGTGAGGACGCTGATGCCGCAGGCGGCAAACAGGAAGGGGACGCCGAAGCGAAATCCGTTTCCGAAGATGACCCACAGATAGATCGGGTAAAGCGGCGCGAAAGTCTCTCCCCCGACATGCATTCCGTAGGAGAATATCCCGAGGTCGATGGCCATTCCGACGAGGCGACGCGCGACGGAAATGTCCGATCGATAGAGAAGATGGCAGAACAGGATGATAGAGGCCACCTGGTAGATGGCAAAATACGGACCTTGTGCGTGCAGCATCGCTTCGGCGTCAAAATAGCCGAGGCGGGCAGCAACGATGAGGTAACTGAATGCCGCCCCGCTGAGCACGAGCCGGTTGATGGTCATCTCGTGTTCGGAATCCGGCCGATTGCGCAGCCTGCTGGCGACCCAGGACAAGATGTGAGCGGCGCGCCAATGGGTTGGTGACGGCGGAATGGCATTTCCGTAGTGGCCCGCGCGCATTTTGCGCCTCACGCACTGCGCGCTTGCGCGCAAGTTTCGCCGATGAACGCCATCAGGTCTTCAGCCGGCATCGCCTTGGCGAAATAGAAACCCTGCACCTCATCGCAACCTTCGATGCGCAAAAGCGCGAGCTGTTCGGCGGTCTCCACGCCTTCCGCGATGATCTCGAGATCGAGACTGTGGCCGAGGCTCACGATCGCCCGGACGATCGCGGCGTCGCTCGGGTTGCTCGCGAGATCGCGGATGAAACACTGATCAATCTTCAGCCGGTCGACGGGAAAATGCTTAACGTAAGTGAGAGACGAATAGCGCGTGCCAAAATCGTCGATGGAGATGCCGACGCCGAGGCCACGCAGCAACTGCAAATCCCTGGCGACCGCTTCGGCATCATGCATGACGATGCTTTCCGTTAGCTCCAGATCGAGCAGCCGCGGATCGAGCCCAGTCTCGGCAAGCACCTGGGTCACCAGCAGCGGGACGTTCTGCTTGAAGAACTGGGTCGCCGACAAGTTGACGCCGACGCGAGTCGCCGGATGCCCACGACGGTGCCACGACTTCGCCTGCGAGCAGGCCTCGCGCAGAACCCACTCGTTGATCGGAATGATAAGGCCGTTTTCCTCCGCCCGCGCCAAGAACTCACCCGGGCCGACGAGGCCATGACCGGGACGTTGCCAGCGCAACAGCGCCTCCGCGCCAACAACCTGCCCGGTCCTGAGTGAGATCTGCGGCTGGTAGTGCAGCACGAATTGCTCCTTGGCGATCGCTTCGCGCAACTCGGAATCGAGGATCAAGGCCGCGCGAGCCCGCAGATTCATGTCCGATGCGTAGAAACGGAAGACTTTTCCGCCATCGTGCTTCGCTCGATACATTGCGAGGTCGCTGCAGCGCAGGAGCTCTTGGGCGCCGGCACCGTCGGTTGGGTGAATGGCGATGCCGATACTCGCGCTCGAAGTCACTTGCTCGCCTGCATGCGACCAGGGCGCGCCTATGGCCTCGATGATGCGCGTAGCCATGTCGGCCGCATCCGCGTTTTTCGTGATGTGCGTCTGCAGGACCGCGAACTCGTCGCCGCCGAGGCGAGCGATAGTATCTGTTTCGCGCACGAGCGAACGTAGCCGGCCGGCGATCTCCACGAGGAACTTGTCGCCTACCTGATGGCCGAGCCCGTCGTTGATATCCTTGAAGCCGTCGAGATCGATGAGGTGCAGGGCGAAGGGACGATCGCCGCGTCGCGTGCGAGCGATCTCGCGACGCAGGCGGTCGGATAACAGCGCGCGATTAGGCAGGCCGGTCAACGCATCGTGGTGCGCCATGTGGAAAAGGTGATTTTCGGCGTGCTTACGGTCCGTGATTTCAAGCGCGGAGGTCACCACGCCGACTACGGCATTGGCGGAATCGCGCAGCGGCGTTTTTGTCGTTAGGAAGACACGCTTCGTCCCCAGGAAATCGACGATCTCCTCCTCGAAACTCGGTAGCGCGGCTTCCGTGCTGATGACCTTGCGGTCGAGCGCGTTGTTGCGCTTGCCATGGTCCTCGCCGAACACCGACCGCATATTGTGCCCGACTGCTTCGGCCGGACCGATGCCGGCAAGCGCCGCCTGAAACGCGTTGATAAATATGATGCGTCCTTCGGTATCGGTGGCGCTGACCATCGCCGGAATGGTATCGATGACTTGGCCTAGCCGTTCGCTCGAATCGCGCAGCGCCTCTTCGCGCGATCGCTCAGAGTCCTTGAGTTCCCGCGCAAGACCATCGGCGCGGGTAGCGAGCAAGATTTGCTGCTTGCGCAGCTTCAGGAGATTGCGGGCGCGCGTGATAAACTCTTGATGATCGACCGGACTGTTAAGGAAATCGGTAGCGCCAGCCTCAAGCGCGAGCAGCCGAAATTCACGCTCTTCGTAGACCGTGATGACGATGACGGGAATATCGACGCCATTGGGTTGCGCACGAAACCGGCGGATGAATTCAGCGCCGTCCATCACCGGCATCTTGAAGTCGGTGACGATGAGATCGGGTGTGTTGTGCTCAAGCCAGGCAAGGGTTTCCGCCGGGTCACCAAAGCTACGCACCGTCACGCCAGATTCGATCGACGCGGCAAGCTTCGAGAATATCTTGCGGTTAGTCGCCCGATCGTCGAGGATAACAATTAGCGCCATGCGTCCCAGATCATGTTGTGGCTTGGAGCAAAATGTTCTACGCAACGCTGAGCATAGAAAATGCGTAATAAGTATCTGGGACGTCACTATCTAAACTTTTATTAAATCAGCATTGATCGGTGTGCGAGCAAGCCAATCTGGGATATTGCGCGAGCGACGCGGACTCATGCGGGCGTTAACTTTGAGCGGATTAACTAATTATTGAGGATGCGGAGACTTTTAGCCGGTGGCCCGTCCTCTATCATCCGCAGCGAAATCGTCCAGTGCAGGGGGCCGAACGCTTCGCGGTATGATTTCGGCGAGGCGGACTGCAGACCAAAGAAAGCCTGCCCGACCTCGCGATGAACGACTGGATGCTACCGTGCCTGCTCGGCATCGAGCTCTTCCGGCGCGTGCGCGCGTTTATGAGTTCACGCCTTAGTTTAGCTTAAACACCAATAGAGCGTTGCCTGACCACGCTTCAGCATTTCTAGATGCCGCCACCTAATTAGCCTGTCGGATCAAAACCCCTCGGGCCAGCGATAACTTCTTTAGAGCGAAACGGCACACTTGCGACACGAAACCACCGCTTAAGACGCCTGCCAAATGACACTTTGCGTCAGTCTGTTGCGGGATTGGTAACGGTCGCGATCAGGCGCATAGCGAACATTGTTCGCCACTGACGCTGAATGGATCGGTCGCGAATGACCCGACTGCGACATTGCTAATCCGCGCGGCTTCAAGCCTCACGCTACGATCAGCCCATACTTGTCCATGACCGCTTTCACCTTCGCCATGTCCGGCGGGCCGCCAGCGTTC
>JADGRP010000213.1 GCA_017880805.1 Burkholderiales bacterium | reverse complement strand
GGCATTCTTGAACGCTTCGATCTTACTGCCGCCAACCTGAGAGCGGAGAAGCCTTCGCTGATCTGGTGTGACATCGGCGCCTTCGGCGATCGCGGACCCCTCGCTGCGAAGCCGGGCTACGACCCGCTTGCACAGGCGACTACCGGGATCATGAGCGTCACCGGGGAAGGCGACCGGCCGCCGGTGCGCGTCGGCGTCTCGCTGATTGATATGGGCTCGGGCATGTGGACCGTGATCGGGCTGCTCGCGAGCCTTTTCGAGCGCGCTGCAACCGGTCAGGGGGCGCATGTATCCACGTCGCTCTATGAGACTGGTCTCGCCTGGATGACTGTCCCGCTCGCTTCCTATGGGGCGTCGGGCAAGGTGGGCAGACCCCACGGCTCGGGCATCGCAGAGATCGTGCCCTATCAAGCCTTCCGGACCTCCGATGGCTGGCTGATGATCGCCGCGGGAAACGACAACCTGTTCCGCAAGCTGTGCAAGGCGATCGGCCTCGGCCAACTCGCCGAAGTGCCGGAATTCGCGACAAATCCAGCGCGCGTCGTGAACCGCGATCGACTTATTCCCCAGATCGCGGCTGCGGTCGCGACGCATACCGTGGAAGCGCTAAGTGGCGTGCTAGACGAGGCGGGCGTGCCGAATTCGCCGCTCCTGAGCGTCGACCAGGTCGCCAACCATCCTCAGACCGACGCGCTCGGAATGCTCGCGGCTTGCGCCGACGATGAGCTTGAGCTGGTCGGCATCCCTCTGTCATTCGGCGCACGCAGGCCGCGTTCGACGAAGCGCGCGCCAGGACTGGGGGAGCACAACGCGCAGTGGAAAAAAACAGGAGGCAACACCGATGCGAAATGATTACGAGACACTTGAGCCGACACGTCGCGACGACCACATTCTCGTGGGCAAGTTCGATCGCCCCGACGCTGCCAAGGCGACGAACACGCAGGTGGGGCG
Source organism: Burkholderiales bacterium (assembly GCA_017880805.1). Classification (GTDB taxonomy): domain Bacteria; phylum Pseudomonadota; class Gammaproteobacteria; order Burkholderiales; family Casimicrobiaceae; genus PALSA-1003. The sequence continues at coordinate 4,329 of JADGRP010000213.1, read as the reverse complement.
CGAAGCGCAGATCTATCAGACCGCGCCGATCTCCACCAACTTGATCCTGTCGTACCTCGGCCAGCGTGTGCTCGGACTCCCCCGTTCCTAGTTCCTATTGAGAAGGATACATTCAGATGCTCGAACTCACGAAGCAGGCCGCGGAATTCGCCTCCGGCGTGAAAATTGCGGACCTTCCGGATCGGTGCGCAGAAGCGATCACGACAGGTATCGCGGATTGCGTCGGCGTCATGATCGCCGGCGCCGGGGAAGAGGCCGTGCGCATCGTCGCGGCAATGGCGCCCGTTGCGGCCGGCAAGGACACGGCGCCGGAGATTCCATCGGGCCGCAATCTGTCCGCCGCCGATGCCGCGCTCGTCAACGGCGTCGCGGCCCATGTGCTCGATTACGACGACGTGGCACTTTCGGGTCATCCGAGCGCCGTACTCGTGCCCTCGATTCTCGCCGAAGGTTGGACGCTCGGCAGCAGCGGCGAGGACGTCATCACCGCGTACGCGGCTGGATACGAGATTTGGGCTTTGCTGGAGGCGCTCGAGCCCGGGCCTTACCATGAGCGCGGTTTTCATCCGACCGCGGTGCTCGGCACGATCGCAACCGCCGCGGCGTGTGCGCGCCTCCGCGGCTTGGATGCCGGGAAGACCGCGCACGCGATCGCCATCGGGGCATCGCTGGCATCCGGCCTCGTCGCCAATTTCGGCACGATGACGAAATCGTTTCACGCCGGCCGCACGGCGCAATCTGGCGTCATTGCCGCACGCCTTGCCGGGCAGGGGTTCACCGGCGCGACCGACGTGCTCGAGCATCGGACGGGCTTCATGCGCGCGCACTCGCCTTCATCCAGACCGCAACTCGATGCGGACGACGCCGCGCTCGGCTCGCGCTGGCGGCTCCCGCACTCCGGCATCAACGTCAAGCGCTACCCGACCTGTTACGGGACGCACCGCTCGATCGACGCCATGATCGATCTCGCGCAGCAGCACAATCTCACGCCCGACGCGGTGAAGGAGATTCGGGTGCGCACCGGAAGCACGCAGAAGCTGATGCTGCGTAATAGCAACCCGCAGACGGGCCTCGAAGCCAAGTTCAGCATGGAGTTCGCGCTATCGGCGGCGCTTGTAGTCCGGCGCGTGGGGCTGTCGGAGCTGACCGATACATTCGTCCGCAGGCCCGATGTCGCTGCGAACTTTGCCAAGGTGAAAATCACCGTCACCGAAGAGAAAGCCGATCTCGATTTCGCGCCGGACGATCGTGTCAGTGTCGTTCTGACGAGCGGCGAGGTGATCGAGCACGCCCCGGTGACCGATGCCAAGGGCAGTTGGAAGCGGCCGATGACCCGCGGCGAGCTCGAGGAGAAGTTCCTTGATTGCGCGACCCGTCGCTTCGATCGCGCCCATGCGTCGGGTCTGTTCGAGCAGCTGTGGTCGATTTCGAAGCTCGCTTCGGTGCGCGATCTGCGATTGACGCAAGCGCGTGCGCTCGCGTAGCGGCCGTCAGCCCCTGCGCACACCGCACAAAGGACGACAGGAGAACAACCATGGCCCCCATTCGAATCTGGCATCAGTCTGTCAATGAGCTCGATCACATCGACGTATATCGGCGGACGCTGGTCGCCCACGCCGCCGAGGTCATGGGCGCGGATGCCGAAGTCGTCGTCCACGGCCTGCCCTCGGGATCGTATGGAGGGCTTTCGGCGACGGCCGTCCTCAGCAACGCGTACGCGTATCACCGCATCCTCGATCGCGTTCTGGAAAACGCGATCGACGCCGAGCGCGCGGGATTCGATGCGTTCGTCGTCGGCTCGTTCAGCGAGCCGCTTCTGCGCGAGATCCGTTCGGCCGTCGACATACCCGTCGCATCGTTGACCGAGAGCGCGCTGCTGGTCGGCTGCTCGCTCGGAAAGCTGCTCGCGCCGATCTCCAACGCGCCGGCGATCCTGTGGATGGTGAGGACCGCAGTGGAAAAGCACGGGCTCGGTGCAAGGGTGCTCGAAGTGCAGGCGATCGATCCGCCGTTGGACGAGCCCGCGCTGGCTGCCGCCTACGAAAACCCTGCCCCCGTGATTGACGCATTCAAGGTTGCGGCGAAGCTCGCGATCGCGAAAGGTGCCGACGTCATCATCCCGGCCGAAGGCGTACTCGCTGAACTTCTGTACACACAAGGTCTGCGCGCTATCGGAGAAACCCCGGTGATGGACGTATTCGGCACAACTTGGGCTTACGCGGCAATGCTGGTGCGGCTGTGGTCACGCACCGGGCTGCGTGTCGGGCGCAGCTGGCATTATCGCCGGGACGACCCCGAGCTGATCCAGCGGCTACGGGCGGCCGATGTTCACCGAAACTCGAGATAGGGATCCGGCGGCCGCAGCAATCATGCGGCGCCACGTCTTCGACATGGCTTGCACAGAGCGCTTTCTGATCGGCGGCACGCACCTGCATTTTCCGGGATTCGCGCACCTCGCGAGATGGTCCGGCGGTTATCGCCTGGTACCCGAGCCACGGGCGTTGGAGATGTAGTGGTAAAAAGCGCCAAAAGGCTTACGATCATAGACGTGGCGCGCACTGCCGGCGTTTCGGTCGGGACTGTTTCCCGCGTTCTTAACGGGAACACCAAGGTTCGCGCTGTTCTTCGGGACAAGGTCCAGACAGCGATCAATGATCTTGGTTATGCGCCAAACGCGGTGGCCCAGAGTATGCGAATCCGGTCCACCCATACGATCGGTTGCGTGATCCGCGAGATCAACCTCTCCGCTCTGGCAGCTTTCGTCAGGGCGGCGCACGACGTCTTAGATGAAGCGGGTTTTTCCCTCCTTCTCTCGAATTCAGAAGGTCGCCGTGATCGCGAGAGGGAACTCCTTGCTCGGCTTAGCCGTCGCCAGGCGGATGGGATCATGATTGGGCCCTACTCCCCGGTCACGGAAGAGTTTGATTCCTTCCTTCACCGGCTGAACGTTCCAATTGTGCTGATTGATCGCGATCTGCCGAGCTGGCCGGATTCGGTGATGACCGACCATGCCAAAGGCGTGCGTGACGCCACAGAGCATCTGCTCAACCTTGGGCATCGCCGCATTGCCATCATCACAGGAACCCCAATGCTCTATCCGGCACGCGAACGCATTCGTGGCTACGAGGACGCGCTCCGGTCTCGAGACCTTGAGCCGGACCCCTTGCTGATCGAAGCGTCGAGCTTCCTGCCGGATAAGGGGTTCCGCTACACATCATCGATCCTCGCCTCGAAGTGCCCGCCCACGGCGATTATCGCCGGCGGCATAGGCATGCTGTCGGGCGTGCTCCAGGCGATTCGAGTTCGCGGCCTTCGAATCCCCGACGACATCTCCGTCGTTGGAGCGGGGGACTCGGAACTCTCCGAGCTTCACACGCCGCCGATCAGCATCCAGCGGTGGGATCAGGCCGAAGTCGGTCGATTTGCCGCAAGTCTGTTGCTGGATCGCATTCGGGGCCGCGCCGACGCTGAGCCGCGCCACGTCCTCCTGCCGAACGAGTTCATCGCGCGGGAGTCGACAGGGCCGGCAAAATATGCGGGGACCCGAGGCAAGAATGCGCACCAGGTTCTAGGAGCATGAAGTGATACGAGCAGATGACGCCGTCCGACATTTCCGTCTCGACGGAGCGCTCGCGGCAATTACGGGCGTGGCGCGTGGTATCGGACGGGCGACGGCTGAGCTGTTCGCTGCCGCGGGCGCACGAGTTGCTATTCTCGATGTCGATGTTTAAACAAAGTAAACGTCAAGGAGCTTGCCTATGAGTCTATTCATGAGTGACCGGCCGAAAGAGTCACGTCAGTTCGGACGCATATTCCCGCCCAACCTGGAATGGTTGCAAAAACAACCGGTCGAGGCAATTCTCGATCCGGACCTAGCCATCGTCGATACTCATCATCACCTGTGGGATTTTCCGAACAACCGCTATTTGCTCGACGAATTGGTCACCGATCTACAAACGGGTCACAATGTTGTCGCCACCGTATTTCTCGAATGTCAATCGATGTATCGTAAGAATGGACCTGTTGAGATGCGGCCGGTTGGCGAAACCGAGTTCGTTGCCGGGATTGCCGCAATGAGCGAAAGCGGCAACTACGGTCCGACCCGCGTCGCTCGGGGTATCGTTGGATTTGCGGACCTCGCCTTGGGAGAGCGTGTCCAGCCGGTGCTTGAAGCGCATATCATGGCAGGCGGTGGTCGATTCCGTGGAATTCGCTACGCAACTGGCTGGGACGCGAGTGATGTGATCGGCAACAGTCATGCCATCACCGAGCCACACGTTCTCCAGCGTCCCGATGTCCGGGCGGGCCTGGGGCGTCTGGCCTCCCTCG